>DASXHV010000088.1:0-55710 GCA_036488285.1 Jatrophihabitans sp.
GACCCAGGACTTGATTGCCTCGGGTTGCGCCGTTCCTTCGACGCAACCCGAGGCGATCTGCACACGGGGTCCTGTTGAACCGTGGCGCCGCTACTCCCGGTGGAACACGCCGGCCAACGCCAGCTGCGGGACGAACTGCGCCGCGTTGACCGTGCCGACACCCGAAGCAAGGTCATAGCCTGGCGCGGCGGCCGGTCCGGTCACCCCGCCGAAGGAGATGTCACCGGTGGTGACGTCGACGATGCCGGAGGCGTGCACCTTGTTGAGCAGGTACAGCGCGGAGTTGATGTTTCCGAGCCGGTGACGGGCGAGCTGCGCGGTCAGAGCGACAACACCGGAAAACAGCGGGGACGCCTCGCTGGTGCCACCGACCAGATGCCAACCGATCCGACTCGGGTCGAACGTGTAGTAGAAGATCGCCGCACCGTCGACCGCAGCGGACATCGAAACGTCAGGCGTGCCGCGGCTGCCCCCGACCACCGACCGCACGCTGTTCTGGAACTCGGGCCGCTTGAACACCTGGCTCAGGCCACCGCCGCCGGCACCGAAGCCGTCGTTCCAGACGTTGTCGGGTGCGGTGCGGTTACCGCTGGCGTCCAGGTGTAGCTGGGTGCCACCGATGCTGGTCACCAGCGGGTCCGATGACGGCCAGGAGTTGACCGGGTACGGGTATAAGGCGCTGCCGTCCAAGTTGTAGTTCGTAACCCCGGTGTCACCGGACGAGGCCAGCACCGTGACGCCGTGCCGGTCGGCATTCACGTACGCCGATCGTAGGTCGAGCAGGCTTTGCTTGGAGGGGAAGGTGTTCTCGGTCGCGCCGAAGCTCTGAGTGATCACGTCGGCCAGGCCGTGATTGATCACGTAGTTCTCGGCCGCCACGATCTCAGGGAAGCCGGTCACTCCTTCGGTCTCGGCGACCGGGGTCTCAACCAGCAGGATGTTGGCTTGCGGCGCGATAGCGTGCGCGTACTCGACGTCCAGAGTGGTCTCACCCGCCCAGTTCAGCTGGACCGGATCGGTGTTGTTGAACGGCGGTACCGTGCCGGCCGGCTGGATGATCTTCAGCGACGGGGGGTCGGGCAGCCCGTAGGTCTGATCGAAGGTGTGCAGATCGGCAGCGATCGTGGGCGAGCCGAAGGCGTCGACGATCGCGATCGTTCGGCCCTTGCCGTTGATCCCGAACTTGTACAGCGGCTTGAGGTTGTAAGCCTGCTGGTACTGGACAGGTGAGTAGCAGCTGATGCCGAGGTTCTGCTGGCAATAGGCGGTGTCCGGTGGGAACGCAAGGCTCCGTGCCAGCACATGGTCGGTGATCGCCGGAATCGGCTGGGTCGTGGCCACCCGGTGTGCCGACGCGCCGACAGCGGGCGCGGCGACGGTGGCCGCAGTTGCCGCGGTGAAGGCAGTTGCCGCGGTGAAACCGAGCGCGGCGGCGACCGCGGCCGTAATCGCGAGCCGGATAGATCTGGTTTTCAAAGCACGCATCGTAGCGGGCTCCTTCGCAGACATGACCGGGCGGGCGCCGGGTCCGCAGGTATGGTCGAACGAAGCGGGTGAATCGCACAAGTACCGCGTGGATTGTCGATCGCGCGGACGGGCCCGTGACCTAACCGAGAACCCGTCGCCGATGCGTCAGGACTCCCACGCGCGTTCGAGCGCCTGAGTGATCGCCGCTGCGGGTTGCGCGCCGGAGATGCCGTAGCGGCGGTCGATCACGAAGAACGGAACGCCGTTCGCGCCCAGCGCGCGGGCCGTCGCTTCGTCGTCGTCGACAGCGTCTGCGTATTTGTCGCTGTCGAGCACGGCCATCACCTCATCGCGGTCCAGTCCCACCTCAACAGCGAGGTCGGCGAGTGAGGCGTGGTCGAAGACCGAGCCAAGGTCGGTGAAGTAGGCGCGATGCAGGCGCTCGATGAGCTCGGCCTGCCGGTCGCGGTCCTTGGCGAGGTGCAGGAGCCGATGAGCATCACGGGTGTTGCCACTGCGCAGACCGTCCATCCGGAAGGTGAGCCCGTCCTGCGCGGCACGCTGCTCCATCTGCCGCTGAGCGTCCTCGGCCTGCTGGACGGTCATCCCGTACTTACTGGCGAGCAGCTCCACGGTCGGCGTGATGGTCCCCGTGGTCGCCGACGGGTCCAGCTCGAAGGACCGATAGACGACATCGACGTCCCCACGATGAGCGAAGGCGGCCAACGCCTTCTCGAAACGCCTCTTACCCAGATAGCACCAAGGGCACACCACGTCAGACCAGATCTCTACCTGCATGAATGCGTCAACGCCCGGTCAGCCCGATCCCTTCCCCCGGACGCCGGGATGCCGCCTTGAATTCAATCGGCCGGCGGCCGGCCGCGTCTGGGTAACGGCCCGGCGCGCTTAGGCATCCGTCCCGCATCGGTGAGGGCTTGACGTAGCAGCATCTCGATGTGTGCGTTGACGCTGCGGAACTCGTCGTTCGCCCATCGGGCGAGTGCGTCGTGCACGTCGGGATCGATGCGGAGCAAGACCTGTTTGCGGTCCTTGGTCACGTGTAGAGCGACCCGGCGTTGACGATCGGTGACGCGGGCTGATCACCGCACAGAACGACCATCAGGTTGCTCACCATGGCTGCCTTGCGTTCCTCGTCGAGCTCTACGATGCCGCGCTCGTTGAGGCGTTGAAGTGCCAGCTCCACCATCCCGACCGCGCCCTCGACAATGCGGGAGCGCGCTGCGACGACGGCGTTGGCTTGCTGGCGGCGCAGCATCGCCTGGGCAATCTCCGAGGAGTAGGCAAGATGGCTGATGCGCACCTCGACGATCTCAACGCCTGCAAGAGACACCCGCCGGGCCACTTCCAGGGCGAGTTCGCCGGCGACGATGTCGGTCGAGCCTCGCAGCGATGTGCCCTCTTCAGAGGTGTTGTCGTAGGGGTGGGTGGTGGCGACGTGACGCAGCGCGGATTCGGCCTGGACAGACACGAAGTTGCGGTAGTCGTCGACGGCGTAGACCGCTTTCGAGGTGTCTGCGACCTGCCAGACGACGATGGCTGCGATCTCGACGGGGTTGCCGTCGGCGTCGTTGACCTTGAGGTGATTGGTTTCGAAGTTGCGCACGCGCACGCTGATGGAGCGACGCACCGTCAGGGGCTGCACCCATGACAGGCCTGGGCTCCGGACCGTGCCGGCGTAACGGCCGAAGAACTGGATGACTCTGGTCTGGCCCGGTTGCACGATCACCAACGAGGACAGCACCACGACAAACACCAGTGCGGGCAGGACGATCAGCGCCTTGACGGGAGTGAAGGCCAGCCCGATTCCGATGATGATGCAGACAACAAGCACCACTACGGCGAGTAGGCCGCTGAGGGCACGAGCCTCGCGTTCTTCGATATTTACTCGGGCGCCCTCGTGGCCGACCGGGACCGCCGCTGGGTGGGTGGGTTCCTGAACTGAGGTCACCGACGTTCTCCTCACTCAATAAAAATGATATCTAAGAGATATCACTTTATGGGTCGCGACGCAACACTTCGCCGGGAAGCAAGTCAGCTGACAGCGGCGCCGATCTGACCCCCAAGCCCGACGCTGCGCGAGCAGGCGTGTGACTGCCACAGGCACGCATGAAAGACTGGATGGACCTCATGCGAAGGGACGCCGGTGCAGGATCCAACCGCTTTGTTCACGACGAACGCCAAGCCGGACCTCGAACGACCGGTGCTCATAGAGGCCCTGGACGGTTTCGTGGATGCCGGCAACGGTCGCCGACTGGCACGGGAACACCTCCTCAACGCCCTCGACTCAGAGCCGCTCATCACATTCGACGTGGATCAGCTGTACGACTACAGGTCTCGGCGCCCCGAGATGACGTTCACGACGGATCACTGGGACGGCTACGCCGCGCCGGAGCTGGCCGTGCATCTGGTCCGAGATCTGAGCGATGTGCCCTTCCTGTTGCTGCACGGACCGGAGCCGGACGTTCAGTGGGAACGATTCATCGCAGCAGTTGGTCACATCGTTGCCGAACTTGATGTGCGCACCGTGATCGGACTCAATGCGATCCCGATGGCAGTGCCGCATACCCGGCCGCCGACGGTGATCGCGCACGGGACGCCGCCGGAGCTTGTCGCGGATTATCCGAAGTGGCTGCCGACTGTCCAGGTCCCGGCCAGCGTTGGCAACCTGCTTGAATACCGCCTCGGCCAGGCCGGGACGCCGGCGTGTGGCTTCGCGGTCGCCGTCCCCTACTACCTGGCTCACCTCGACTATCCGGACGCGGCACACACTCTGCTGAACTCTGTGGTGCGAGCGTCTGAGTTATCGCTGCCGACCGAGGCACTCGCTCGCGCCGCCGAGGCCGTGCGCGCCGACGTGGACCGGCAGGTGGCGGGAGCCGAGGAAGTCGCCACGCTGGTGAACGACCTCGAACGTCAATACGACGACATGACGACGCGACCAGGCGGCGGACTGCTCACCGACGGCGCTCGGCTGCCGACCGCTGATGAGCTTGGGGCCGAGTTCGAGAAGTATCTGTCCGGCCGCGCCGACACCGACGACGACACGTCGGAGTAACCAACGCCGGCACGAGGAGCAGGACGGTCAGAAAAACCGGTGACCGACGATCCAGTACGACCCTAAGCCGAGCGTGGCGAGCGTGCCGGCCAGCAGGACTACGAGCCACAGCAGCGCGGGCAGCCGCGTGACCCGGGCGAGGGTGTCGACGTCCGAATCTCGAACGGTCCCGCGTCGGCGTGCGACCTGCAGTTCGAGAACAGTCCAGGGCGCGGCCAGTAGCAGGAAGAAGGTGCCTACGTACGCGAGTGCCGATTGCCATTGCGGTGGCGCCCACCACGACACCGCAAACACGGCGGTCGCGGTGACGAGTACGGCCCAGAGGCCGAACCAGTTGCGGATCTGGACCAGTAGCAGGGCGAGTAACGCCAGGATGCCCCACAGCAGGGCGACGGCGTGCTGACGGTGCAGGACGTACGCCGCGGCCAGCCCAATCAACCCGGGGCCGAGGTAGCCCGCGGCCGAGGTCACGATCATGCCCGGTCCCGCGCGACGCCCGCGTGACAGTGTCAGCCCGGAGGTATCGGAGTGCAGCCGGATTCCGGACAATCTTCGTCCGCTGCACAGCGCTGCCAATCCGTGAGCTCCCTCGTGGCAGATGGTGACGAGGTGCCGCGTGTAGCGCCAGGCTTGCGACCACACGACCAGGCCGAAGCCGACAGCCGCGCAGACTGCGATCAGCCGAGGCGTCGGCGCTGTCTGGGTTGCGGTAACGCTCGTCCACACCCGAGATACGTCGCCGCCGAAAGCCATCACTTCACCCTGCCAGAACGATCTATGCGTCCCCTCGGCGCCGCGCGCGCCTGGCCAATCTGCTCGCTGCGCTGACAGCGAACTCCGGGTACGCCAGCGCCCCCTGCACGTTGGCAAGGACATGGACGATCGTGAATCTGCGGGCACGCCACCGGATCCGCTGGATGCGTACTCTGCGGCAGTTGTACGCGTTGCCGAGACGGTTCTTCCCAGCGTTGCCAGCTTGCGCGTGCGCACGCCCCGCGGGGACGGCGCGGGCAGCGCCAGCGTGCTTACCGCCGACGGATTCCTGCTGACGAGCGCACACGTCGTAGAGGGAGCCACGGGCGCAGAAGCGTCCTTCACCGACGGGCGCGAAGTTCGCGCCGACGTCATCGGCTCGGACCCACTGTCAGATCTCGCCGTGCTTCGCGCCCGGGACGAGGTGCCTCCACCAGTGACCCTCGGCGACGCGAGCCAGTTGCGCGTCGGGCAACTCGTCGTCGCGTTGGGCAATCCGCTGGGCTTCGCAGGCAGTGTCACCGCTGGCATCGTGTCGGCCCTGGGCCGCTCGCTGCCGACCCGGGCTGGTCGCGTCGTCGACGAGGTGATCCAAACCGACGCCACACTCAACCCGGGCAACAGCGGCGGAGCGCTGGCCAACAGCGCTGGACGAGTGGTCGGCGTGAACACTGCCGTCGCGGGCATCGGCGTGGGCCTGGCCGTGCCGATCAACAGCACCACCCGCCAGATCATCGCCACGTTGATGACTCACGGCCGGGTGCGGCGCGCCTGGCTCGGTATCGCCGGCGCACAGGTGTCGCTTACGCCATCGCTGGCCGGCAAGCTCGGGCGGCGCACCGGCCTGCGCGTCGCCCAAGTCATCTCGGGCAGTCCCGCTGCATTGGCCGGCCTGCGCGTAGGCGACATCGTGCTGGCCGTCGACGGCCAGGACGCCGCGACCAGCACCGCCGTCCAGCAACTCATGGTCGAGAATGCGATCGGTCGCCGCCTGGAAGTCACCGTGTGGCGCAACGGAGCGCTCGTCGACGTCATCGCCGTGCCCCGCGAACTGACAGATGCCTGAGGTCGTGGCCGCCTCGGCGAGCGCCCATTTCGCATGACCAGCGTTTTCAGATGACCAGCGTTTTCAGATGAGCAAGCGTTTTCAGATGACCAACGGCTACTGCCCCGCTGCCGCTGCGCTCGTAGTTGGGTCCAGTTCCGCTCATTTCACCGCGAGGACGTCGACTGTGCGAATGTCTGGGTCGCTGGCGAGCAGGTCCGGGCCGACCTGGCCGAGCGCGGCAGGGATCTCGCCGTTCAGGTGGGCCTGTCGATCGTCCTCGTCTTCGAACGTGTCGAAAATGCCGTAGGTCGTGTCGCTGAGCCGGAACGCATACCAGGTCACGGTGCCGGCCTCGGCCACCGCCAACTCGCGGCCCTTCCTGAGGAAGTCGGCGAGCTCGCCACCCTTACCCGGCTTGGCCTCCAGCGTTGCAAGTAGTCCTCGGTCGACGGTCATCAGGGGCGTCCCTTCGTTGTCGGTTGTCCCGACGCTATGCGACGGGCGAGCCATCGCGTCACTGCGGATCCGCCGATTTGGATACCGTTTCCGACATGCGGGTTGCGGTGCTGACGGTGGATGGAATGTTCGACTCTGGCCTGAGCGCAGTGCTCGACGTGCTCGCGGCGGCAAACGCACTCCGCGAGGACGTGCCTGGCGCCACCCCACCATTCGAGGTCACGGTCGTCGGCACGTCTGACACCACTCGGACCGGACACGGCCTGTGCCTGGTCACCACTCCACTGTCGGAGCTGGATTCGCGACCGGATCTCATCATCAGCCCCGCGGTCGGACTGCGGGCACCCGGTGAGGTCGTGGACATCGTGCGGGCCCATCCGGCGCTTGAGTGGCTCAGCACCCAGGCGGACGCGGGCAGCAGTTTGGCCGCTGCCTGCAGCGGAACGTTCTTTCTTGGCGAGGCCGGGATCCTCGACGGCCTGCGCGCGACGACGAGCTGGTGGCTAGGAGCGGCATTCCGCGCCCGCTATCCCGCCGTCCGGCTGGATGTCCGTCTCACCCTCGCCGAGCAAGACCACGTCACGACCGCCGGAGCGGCCTTCGCCCACATCGATCTCGCCCTGTCGATCGTTGCGCAACAGAGCCCCGAGCTGGCCGAACGAGTCGCGCGGCACCTGCTCATCGGTGACCGCCCGTCGCAAGCCTCGTTCGCGCTCCCCACCCAACTGGCCAGCGCCGACCCGACGATCAAAGCGTTCGAACGCTGGGTACGCGACCATCTCGACGAGCCGCTGCAAATCAGTCAGATCGCGACCCATATCGGGCTGAGCGAGCGTGCCCTCCAGCGCACCACTGCCGCCACTCTGGGCATGTCGCCCCTGGACTTCCTGCACGAGATCCGTATCGACCAAGCAACCTTCCTGCTGCGTACCACGCAACACAGCCCCGAATCGGTCGCACTCGCCATCGGCTACGCCAACGTCAGCACCCTGCGCGCGCTCGTCCGGCGCCGACGCGGATCCACCCTGACCCAGCTCACGCGGAAAAGCCGCCGATGACTCATCCGAAACGGCACGGCACGCGCAGGTATCGCTGCTGGACACCTGTCGATGAGGCCATTATGGTTCACGGGCGAAGCCACCCCGGCGTCTCGATTCCCCCGTATTGAGACGCCGCCGGGTGGCTTCACCAACCGAACCGTTTGGCAGCCCGCTCCTGCGCCCGATGCCGCCGCGGCGAACCCCCGATTCCGGGCTCTGTCGACGCCCGCAACCCACCGCGGCTGGTAGCCGACGCCAGCAATCTTGCTGCCTTAACTGCGTGCAAACAAGCGTCAATCCAGTGATCAACTGCGTACTGAAAGTTGCCAGATGCAGGCTTGCGCTGAGCGATCGGATGGCGTGCGACTTTTTGCAGGGATCGCCAGTGATCTTGCCGTGCGCCGTGCGAGAAGGCGACTACGGCCAGGTTGGTTGACCTGCGCGGTCCGGTCGTCGGTTGTGATCTGGTCGCCGCGTGGCCTCAGTCGTCCTACGCGGTCGGCTCAGCAATTGAGGCCGCAGGCAGCGGGCCGACACCAAACCAAATTGGCGAAGCCACCCAATGCCGTCTCGATACGGGGGAACCGAGAGGGCTTCGGGTGGCTTCGCTCGGGAACGATAACCGAGCCGTGCACCGAAGTCCATGACCGCAGACCCTCCGGCCGCGCATTCCCAGCAAACATGGGTCCCCGCACCCGTGATCAAGGAGAAATGGTCGCTAGTTGGTCTCCGATGGCGGCCATTTCTCCTTGATCGTCGCGTTGGGGGTGGACTATCTACCGGGACGCCGACATCGGTGCCGGATACGAATCGGGGCTGCTCAGGGACCGGCGAGGGCCCGTCGCGGGTTGTCGACGAGCAGCTGCTCGATGTCGTCCGAGTCGAGCCCGGCGTCCTTCAGCGCGACTGCGAACGGCCCGGGGATGAAGTCGTAGCCGCCTCCGCCGGAGATGTGCAGGTGGGTGCGCAGGCAGACATCGTGGGAGAGCAAGACCTGTCCCAGCAAGCCCTTCCGGGCCAGGTTGACGACGAACCCAACCCGCATTCGGGTGTCGTAGTCGGTGTTTCCCCTGATCGTGTCGAACTGGACGAAGGCGCCCCTAGCGGCGACGTCCTCGTGGTATTCAGGGATGTTGATGGTGTCGCAGTGCCCGATGATCACGCGAGCGGGATCCGCGCCCTCGGCGACGAGGATGTCGAGTTGATCGATGCCCACCGGCCACCGGGACGCGTGCGTGGAGAGCGCAACGCCGGTCTGCATTTGGGCCCGGGCGGCGGCGCGGAAAGACCTTTCCTCGAGCGCCGAGATATACCACTTGTCTGAGCCGATCTCACCGATGATCCCGGCCCGCACGTCGGTGCCCGGGAACCCATCGGTCAGATCGCCGACGATTCGTTCGGTCAGTCGCTGGACACCGAACCGGTCGAACAGCGACCGGTCCAGGAACGGATCGCGGTAGTGACCCGTCCCCAATACGATCTGAAGGCCCGTGTCGCCGGCGATCTGAGCCAGGGCCAGGACGTTGTTGGTCGATCGGCTGCCGTTCTCGGGGTAGCCGGTGGAGGGAACGCCACGATATCGTCCGGTCGGATCCGGCGACGCGCCCGAGGTGATCTCAGCGGTGGTCAGGTCGACGATGGTCCGGCCGCCCACGGCAGAGAACGCGGCGAGCTCCTGCGTCATCAAGTGGTAGTCGACCAGTAGCCCGGTGGCGCGGTCCTCGATGAGCGTGTTGGCGAAGATGTGCTCGTGCATCAAGGCAGTTCCTATGTCTCGAGCGGCAACCGGTCCGGTCGCTGTCATGACATCGTTCATGCTGATCCTCTCGAAATGGGCAGTGCCCATCGTGATCGCGGTGGGTCAGAAACGCGGCCGGGTACCACTCCAGGAGGGGTCGATCGCGCGCATCTGACCGACGTCGTCTCGGTGCCGGATGCCGCAGTCGAGGTACTGCTGATGCAGGCGCGCCAGGGCGTCGCGGTCCAATTCGACCCCGAGCCCGGGACCGGTGGGGACGGCCAGGTTCCCTTCCGCGAAGGTCAAGCTGCCCGGCGAAATGACATCCTCGACCTGCCAGGGCGTGTGGGTGTCGCAGGCGTAGCTGAGGTTCGGGGTGGCCGCGGCCAGGTGGGTCATTGCGGCCAGGCTGATCCCAAGGTGGGTGTTCGAGTGCATCGACAGGCCGAGGTCGAAGGTGCGGCACAGCCCGGCCAGCAGCTGAGATTCGCGCAGACCTCCCCAGAGGTGATGGTCGGAGAGCACGATGGCGATCGACCCCTGCGCCAGGGCCGGCGGGAGTTCTTGGAACGTGGTGACGCACATGTTCGTCGCCAGTGGCATCGGAACACTCCGTGCTACCTCGGCCATGCCCTCGAATCCGTCGGTCGGATCCTCCAGGTACTCCAGCACGCCGCTGAGTCGCTGGCCGACCTCGATGCTGGTCGCCACCGTCCAGGCCCCATTGGGATCGATGCGCAGGGCGTGTTCGCCGAAGGCGTCCCGCAACGCCAGGATGGCGTCGATTTCCTGGTCAGGTGGGAAGACGCCGCCCTTGAGCTTCAGTGAGCCGAAGCCGTATTCGGCGACCAGTCGCCGCGCCTGCGCCACGATTCCGTCGGGGTCCAGCGCCTCGCCCCAATCGTCGGGCTGATAGCCGGGATCCTCGACATGGCGCGCCCAGCGGTAGAACAGGTAGCCGCTGTAGGGCACGGCCTCGCGCACCGCGCCTCCGAGCAGGTCGCAAACGCGCCGGCCGGTCGCTTGGGCCTGCAGGTCGACGAGCGGAACCTCGAAGGCCGCGAGGGTTGTCGCGACGACCTTTGCCGCGCTCGGTCGACCGACGAGTTCGTGCGGCGTGTCCGAGGTCGGGCTGCCGAGTGCGGCCGTAACAAGCTGCACCAGCCGGTTGGTGTCGAAGGGATCCAGTCCGATCAGCGTGTCCGCGACGGCCCACAGCCGCCCGAGGTTGACGTCGTCGCCGTAGCTCTCACCGAGCCCGGTCAGTCCACTGTCGGTCTCAACCTCGAGCACGGCCCGCAATGCGTACGGCTGGTGAACACCCACCGAGTTCAGGAGCGGCGGATCCTTCACCGCCACCGGGGTGATTCGGATGTCTGTTATCTGCATCGTCACGCCACGCCGTAGGTCGTGACCAGGTCGGTGTTCACCACGGCACCGATGCCCGCCAAGTCCGGCACCTCGACGTAGCCGTCGCGTAGCTCGGGCAGGGATGCCAGCTCACGCAGCAACGGCGACGCGGTGAGCGGGAACTCGAGCAGGGGGTCTGCGCGGGTAGCGGCCCACTGCAGGCTCGCGGCGAGCTGCACGCCGGTTCCGAAGGAATGAGTGACGGCCCGGGCGCCGTGGCGATCGGCGGCCAGGCCGATCTCGCGCAGAACCGTGAGGCCCCCGACGCGTCCGACATCCGGCTGAACCACCTTTACTCCGGCCGCAAGCAGCCGTTCGAAGGCGGGCAAGTCCGCGTCGGCCTCGCCCGCGGCGATCACTCCCGGAGCGTGGGCGCAGAGTTCGGCATAGCCCGTTAGGTCATCCTCGCCGAGGGGCTCCTCGATCCAGCCGAGGTTGAACTTCGCCAGCAGGTTGCCCGCCTGCCTGACGGCGGCCGGCATCGACCACGGACGGCCGGCGTCGATCATCACCTCGATGCCCGCTCCCGCGCCTTCGACCAGGGCGGCGACGAGGTCGCCGTCCAGCGCGTCGTCGGTACCGAATGGGCCGTAGCCAAACTTCATCGCCGTGAATCCCTGTTCGCGCAAATCCTGAGCCAGCGTTCTGGTCAGCTCGGCGGTGTCCGGAAACAGCACGCTCGCATAAACCCGGATCCGTTCGTGCCTGCGTCCCCAGAGCTCGGAGAGTGACTTTCCGGCGGCTTTGGCGGTGACGTCCCAGAGCGCCTGATCCACGCCGGACATTGCGTGCATCACGACGCCCCCGCGTCCGTACCACCGGGTGCCGTCGTACATCTCCAGCCAGCGGGCAGGCGGGTCGAGCGGATCGCTTCCGCGCAGGATGGCGGCCAGTCCGTGGCGCCGGCTGGCCGAGCGCGGCGCCTCGATGACCGCCCGGGCGACCGGAGCGGAGGAGACCACCTCGCCCCAGCCGTCGATTCCTTCGTCGGTGACGACATGAACCAGCAGGATGTCCTGGGTCCCGTCGGCTATCTCGTGCACGGTGGGTACCCGCAGGTGGAACGCCTCGACGTCAACGATCTGCATCAGTCAGCCCTCATCGGCTCTGTCGTGGGGGGCGCCGCAGCTCTGCCGCGGTGGGCGTGGCCGGATAGGGCGGAAGGCGGAAGCCTCCGTCGCCGTCGACCACCAGTTCTGCGTCGCGCCACACCTCGCGGACCGCTCCGACCGTCGTCGTCTGCTCATCGGCCAGGCCGTCCAGCATGACCAGATCGGCGCACTTTCCGACCTCGATGCTGCCCACGGAATGCGCGATGCCGAGCGCCTCCGCCGCCCGCAGGGTGGCCAGCGACACCGCCTCGCTCAGGGTGAGATCGAGCGCGACGATGCCGCAGCGCAGGGTCTCGTCGAAGCGCCGGAACGGCGTGAACCGCACCCCCGCGTCGCTGGCCAGCGCGAGTTTCACGCCCGCGTCCCGCAGCCGCCGGGCCCAGTCGTGGTCCTGCCACATGTCACCGGTCCGCGACATGCGGTGGGCCACGGCAACCTCCGGTGTCGACTCCTCGCTGAACTCCGGGAGCAGCAGCCGAGTGATGCCGGCCATGGTCACCACCGCGGTGATGCCCTTCTCGGCCATGCTGCGGGCGAGGTCGGGGTCGAAATCGTAGGAGCCGTCGGCGGCTCGCCACTCGCAGTGCTCGATCGTGTCGACGCCCGCGGCGACGGCGCGTCGGATGCTCTCCGTGTTCAGCGCGTGCGCGGCGACCCGGCGGCCGAGTCGGTGGGCTTCCTCGACCACGATGCCCAGTTCGTCCAGTGAGAACTGGGCTTGCCGCGCATACGATTCCCGGGTCATGATGCCGCCGCTGGCCATTACCTTGATCACGTCGACGCCCTGCGCGCACAGCCGCCGGGTCGCGAGCCTGATCTCCTCCGGGGTGTCGGCGACGTTGCCGCACCAGGAGAGGTGACCGGATGTGATGGTGACCGGTGGTCCGGCGGCCAGGATGCGTGGCCCGGGGACCACCCCGAGATGGATCGCGTCGCGGACCCGGAGGGTGACGAAGCCGAGGTCGCCGCAGTCCCGCACGGTGGTGATGCCGGCGGCCAGACACTCCAGGCCACTGCGGACCGCGGTGGCCATGAGCTGCGAGGCGTCCGACAGCTCGACCGCGGTGCGCGTGGTCTCGTGGTCGTGGCCACACGTGAAGACCAGATGTACATGGGCGTCGACGAAGCCGGGTGCTACGGTGCAGTCCGATCGGTCGACGACCGCCTGCGACCCGATCGGTGTCAGCCCAGCACTTGGACGGATGTCGCGGATCAGGCCATCCTCAACCAGGATGGCCATGTTCGGAATCGGCGGACTGCCGTCACCCGTGATGAGTGAGCCGCAGACGATCCATCGAGGATTCGGCGTGGAACCAGGACTCATGCGCCCGCTGCCGATCCGCGCCCGGATCCGCTCGCGGAGTCGGTCAGTCGGAGGTAATCGTGGAAGACGTCCTCCGGTTGCGGGATCGAAGACGTGAGCCCCTGCGCGGCGAGTTCTTCGGCTAGGCGGGCGGTCGATGCCAGCGCGGTCCCG
This sequence comes from Jatrophihabitans sp., assembly GCA_036488285.1. Lineage (GTDB taxonomy): Bacteria > Actinomycetota > Actinomycetes > Mycobacteriales > Jatrophihabitantaceae > Jatrophihabitans_A. The sequence goes on from DASXHV010000088.1 coordinate 13,578, forward strand.
AGCTCGTACTGAGTCCAGTCCAGCCCGACGCTGTCTGCCATCGTGTCTACCTCGCTGAGAAGCCACGGCGTCGTGTCCAGGCAGGCGACGCGTTGCCGCAGCCATTCCTGCTGGGAGCTTCGCAGCAGCGGCAGGAGTTCGGCGACTACGGCCGGATGCGCTTCGGCGATTTCGCGGCGCAGAACCATCAGGTGCAGCCCGGGGATGTAGCCGAGGCGGGTGAAGTACTCGATCTCGTCGGCGCGGTAGTCCGGCAGCAGCCGCCTGAACGTCGAGGTGGAGCCGTAGGAGTCGGGGGGCATCTTGGACGTCATGATGGCGTCAACGGCGCCATCGAGGAGTAGCTGGACCAGGCAGGTGCCGTCCGGGGCCACGCCGACGTTGGCCGGGGCGCCGGCCGGGCCGATTCGATCGCCGACGGGTTCGGTCGGCCCCAGCGGGCCCACCACCCAGTTGAGGTCTGCGTTCTCGATGCCCACATCGCGCAGCAGGGCTCGGGTCCAAGTGCTGCCGGTGTCGGGCCAGCCCGTCAGGCCGACCCGACGTCCCTTCAGATCGGTGAATGCGGTGAGCTCGCTGTCGCGGCGAACGAGCACGCAGCGGTGCCGGAAGGCGCTCAGCAGGTAGGTCGGGATCGCAACATTCGCGCGATCCCCGCGCAGATAGCTGAGGATGGCGCTGCTACCAGAGGCTTCGGCGCCGTCCAGTTCGGGATGCTCGGACAGCAGGGGCGTGGTGGCGAAGCGGACGAGCTCCAGGTCGAAGGACTGCGGCACGATCTCGCCGAGGGCCAGCGGCGTGAGGTGATCCCAGCGGCCGACGCCGAGCCGGATCCTCGGCCTGCTCACGTGGGCTCCTCAGTCGGTGCGTCGTCGAGTAGGACGACCTGGTCTGGCGGTATGTGCACGTAGATCTCCTCGCCTTCGATGAACTGTTCGGTTGACAACGCCTTGACCCGTAGCGGGCTGCCGGCCCAGCCGACGACGAGATCGACGAAGTCGCCGAACATCGTCACCCGCTCGATCCGGGCCGCCCAGACGTTGACGGTGAGCTCGCCGCGCTCGCGGCGCAGTTGTGGATGGATCGTGCGGATGGCCGCTAGGCGCCGGCCGCCAGGTTCTGGCTGCCGCTCGCCGCGGTGCTGCAACCGCACGATGGTCGCGCCGATGTCCAGGCCGGGATGCTCATCGACCTGGCATTCGGTACCCTCGATTATGTTCGCCGCGCCGATGAAGTCGGCGACGAAGCGGGTGCGCGGACTGTGGTAAATCTGCGTCGGCGGACCGTCCTGGACGATGAGCCCGTCTCGCATCACGATGATGCGGTCCGATAGCCCCATCGCCTCGCCCTGATCGTGAGTGACGTAGATCGTGGTCACGTTCGTCTCGCGCTGGAATCTGCGCAGGTCGAGCAGCATCTGGTCGCGCAGTCGCGCATCCAGATTGGACAGCGGCTCGTCGAGTAACAGCGCCTTTGGTGGATGCGCGTAGCTGCGGGCCAGCGCCACCCGTTGCTGCTGGCCGCCGGAGAGCTGGGTCGCCTTCACGTCGGCGAATTGCTCCATGTGCACCATCGCGAGCACTTCCTGGACCCGGTCGGCGATTTCTCCTCGCTTGAGGCTTCGCCGGCGCAGGCCGTAGGCGACGTTGTCGAAGACCGTCATGTGCGGCCAGATCGCATAGGACTGGAACATCAACGAGAGTTCGCGTTTCTCAGTCGGCACGTTGATGCGGCGGCTCGATGAGTAGACCACCTTGCCGTCGATCTCGATCTCGCCGGAGACGGGCGTCTCCAGGCCAGTGATGCAGCGCAACAGGGTGGTTTTCCCGCATCCCGAAGGCCCGAGCAGGGACAGATGCTGGCCGCGATGGACGTCGAAGGAGACGCCGTTGACAACCGTATTGTCTCCGTACTGGACGTACAGGTCGCGAATCTTGACGTACGCTTCGCTGCCGCCGCCGCCGCCGTCTCGGCCGAGCGCCGGCTCCCGCGCCGGGGCGCCGGGCTGATCCGCAACGTGGCCAGCGGTGACGGCGGGCGGACCTGACGTCAGAGATTGAGCCATCGTCCCGACACCTTCCTCACGATCGTGATCGCAACACCGACGACGGCCACCTGCACCACCGCTAATGCGCTCACCAATGAAATGCCGCCAGAATCGTAGAAATTGAACAAGGTCGGACCTAGCACGGGAGAGTCAGGCCCGGACAGCATGACGGCAGCGCCGACCTCGCTCATGGAGAGCATGAACAGCAACACGGCGGCGGCCACCATGCCCGAACGCAGCAGAGGTATCGCGATGGTGCGGGTCGCGGTGGCCCGGCTGGCGCCGAGGGTTCGCGCCGCTTCCGTCAGCGAGGAGTCCGCTTGCGACACCACACCGGCGACGGTGCGATAGGCCAGCGGAAGGAAGAGCACCAGGAACGCGATCAGGATGCTCCACACGCTGCCGTACAGGTGGAACGGAAGGCTCAGGATCAACCACAGCATGGCAAGGCCGAAAATCAGGCCAGGGATCGCCTGCGGCGCCATCGTAAGGATCTCCATCACCCGCCCGCCCCGTCCGCGGCGGCCGGCCCGGCGTCCCCGGTCGACCGACACGGCCACGGCAGTGGCCAGCAGTACCCCGATGACGCCCGTGCCCACTCCCAGAATCAGGCTGTTGCTGATCGCCTTCTGGGTCATCGGGTAGGTGCCAAGCACATAGCTGAAGTTGTGCAATGTCCAGCGGGGATGGGTGATGCTGGTGTTGTTTGTCGCCTGCAGCGCGGCCGTGATCAGCGCGGCCAGCGGGAGAACTACGCCGAGGAAGATGTAGCCGTACACGACGAGCAGGGCCGCCGGCTTCCACCGCCCGAGCTTGACCCGCTTACCGGGCCGCCCCTTCCCGCCGATCACCGCATAGGTCCGGCGGCGCAGTACCCGGTTCACCAGGATCACGAGCACTGTCGAGATCAGGACCAGCGCGACTCCGATCATCGCGGCCTGCGGGTATTTGGGGGTGAAGCTGTTGTACAGCAGGTAGACCTGTTGGGTTGCCACGTGGAAGCTCAGCGAATGTCCGAGGATGCTCGGCACTGCGAAGGCGCTCATGCTCGATATGAAGGTGAACAGCAGCGCGCCAAGCACCGAGGGCAGCATCAGCGGCAGGGTTATCCGTGCCGTCGTCGAGATAGGTCCGGACCCCAGTACCGACGCCGACTCCTCCAGAGTGCTGTCCATGTTGCGCAGCGCGGACTCGATCAGCAGGAAGCAGACCGGGGTGGCGACCAGGGCCTCTACCATCACGATTCCCGGCACGCTGTAGGCGTTGACCAGGGTGACGTGATGGCGGAACAGCTCACTGAGGGCGACATTCATGAGGCCGTTCTGCTTCGCGCCGAGGATCGCCCAGGCCGCCGCCGCCACCATCGAGCCCATCGGATAGGGCAGGATGATCAGAAGCGTCAGGGTAGACCTACCGGGTACGTCGGTACGCGCCACGATCCAGGCCAGCAGTCCACCGGCCAGGGTGGCGAGCACCGAGACATTCAGCGCCAGCCACAGAGAGTTGCGGATCCAGCCGAGACTCGGGCCGAGCTCGCTGATGTTGCTCAGACCAAAGTGGCTCGGCGGGATCGCCAGTGGATCGCCGGTGTTGAAAGCCATTGCCAAGAGGAGCGCCAGCGGCGAGCCGACCAGCAGAAGCAGTAGCAGCCAAAGGCCCAGTCGTCCTCCGAGCCTCGTGCCCAGGCGCCGCGATGCGAACTTGGTAGTTCGCGATAGAGCAGTTGTCACGCGACGCCGACAACCTTCGACCACATCGTCTCGAATTGTGCCCGCAACGCCGTGCTGCCGTAGTCCGCCATGTCGGTGGGCACAAGCAGCTTCAGGCCGCTGACCGGGGGCAGCTCCTTGGGCTGAATATTCGGCAGCGGCGAGTAGGAGCCCTGAATCTGGTTGTTCCAGACGTCCTGCCCCTCTTCGGACAGCAGATACTGAACGAATGCCTTGGCCGCGTTGGGACGCTTCGTCGACTTGATGATCGACGCCGAGCTGAGCGATGTCGACATGCCGCGTGGGTCGGAGACGAAGCTCAGCCGCTGCTTGTTCCGGATTGCCTTGGTCACCTGGAACACGCTCATCTGCGCAGCGATCTTCTTGTTCTGGTTGTTCAGGTCTTGAATCATCGCAGTCGACGAGCTGTAGGCGGTCGGCCTCTGCAACGTCAGCTTGTCCCAGAAATCCTGCGGCAGAATGTTGCGCAGGTTGTACCAGAAGACGAAGGCGGTCGCCGATGTCGGCCCGGCGAACTCGAGCAGACCCTTCCACTGGGGGTCGAGCATGTCTTCGTACCGCTTCGGCGCTTGATCCGCGCTGACGTAGTCAGGTTTGTAGGTAATCGCCGTGACGTTGACGAAATAGGCGCACCAGTAGCCGACCGGGTCGCTCTTGAACCGTGCCTCGTAAGGCGCCAGCTCGGACGGAGCGAACTGCATGAGCAGGTCTTTCTGCTGCAACTGGTGGTGCACGTCGGGTGAGGCGAGGAAGACGTCCGTGCTCCGGGTTCCGGTTCGCTCCAGCAGCTGGATCTTCGCCAGCCCATCCGCCGGGGAAATCTTCTGCTCGGTTGCCTTGATCCCGGTCTTCGCCGTGAACTTGGCAAGCAGCGCCACGTTGTCCGGCTCCTGGTCGCTGTGCCATACGACGAGGGTTCCTTCGTTGCGTGCCGCGTTCAGGTCGACCGCTGTGTTAGAAGCGCTTGTCGACGATGAAGGCGCCTTGCTGGACGAGCCGCAGGCGGCCAGGAAGGTCCCGCTGGCCGCCAGGAGCCCGATGGAGCCGGCGGCCTGCAGCATGTTACGGCGGGAAATGGCGTTTTCCATGGCAGATCGCATGTCCTCAGTCATGATCTGGAACCTTTCCTGGTTCTCTGGTCGGGTCGGCTAAGGCCCTAGCTAGTTTTTTTTCCTACGTCGACTCTGACGAATGTTGCTTTGAATCGTGAATGCGCCGTTTGCATTGCCGGGACGCGGCTGGATCAATAACCCGCTTCGGTATCGACGCGCCCGAGTAGCGGCTGGTTCTTCAGTCGTCGTCTCAGATTTACCTCGACTCGTTCTGCGAAATCGCGTATGAGGGCCTGCGGAGTGTTTGCGATGTGCGGCGTGATGATGACGTTCGGGGCCTGCCACAGTGGGTGGTCCGGTGGCAGGGGCTCTGGATCCGTGACATCGAGGGCCGCGCCGCCGAGAGTTCCTGCCCTGAGCGCGGCGCAGAGGGCCTCGCTGTCGATGAGTGACCCGCGGGCGACATTGACTATCCACGAGGTCGGCTTGAGCAAGCCGAGTTCGCGCCGACCTATCAGATGTCGCGTTGCGGCGGTCGCCGGAGCCGCCACGACCGCGTGGTCGGCCGCGGCCAGCGCGGCGTGAAGTCCGTCGGCCGGGAAGGTCTGCTCGGCGCCCGGCACCGGCAGGCCGCGGCGGGTTACCGCGAGGCTGTGGCAGCCGAGTGCGGTGAACGCCGGGATCAGCGTCGCACCGATGCCGCCCGCGCCGATGATCGCAACGCGGGCACCGTTCAGGGTGGTTGCCCGCTCGAACATTTCGGCACGTCGCCAGCCCGGCTCGGCGATGCACGGGCCGATGGACCGTACCCCGACGAGGAGCAGCGCGAGCGCATGCTCGGCGACGTTTAGGGAATATGCGCCCGTGGCCGACGTCCACTCACGGGAGGGGTCAATGATGTCGTCGCGGAACCACTCCTCGATCCCCGCGGCTGGCAACTGGATCCAGGAGACCCGCGACGGCAGCGAGCGCGGGAATCCCTTCGTGCTCGAGGTCATCCAGACGACCGCATCCGCCTCCTCCAGCGATCCGAGCCGCGCGCCGCTGCGGCGGATGGCGCCGAGGATCTCCTCCGGCGAGGTCGGACCGACGTGGACCGTGAGCTCGTCGGACCGTCTGGGCGAGGTCATAGCAGCACCCCCGAGGCAACCCTGAGCCCGGCCTCGGTGATCTGCTCGAGCGCTTCCAGGTGTGCCGGGCTCGGGTCGACGAGCGGGGGCCGCACGCCGCCGACGTCCAGCCCACGTAGCCGCACCCCGGCCTTCACCAGCGAGACGGCGCCGCCGATGACCTTCTGCCGCAAGTCCACGAACGGACTGAAAAAGGCCGAGATCAGACTGTGGGCGAGCTGATCGTCGCCACTCGTAATCGCCCGATGGAACGCCACGGAAATTTCCGGCGCGAAGCAGAACGCAGCCGAGGAGTACAGCGGCACGCCCAGCGCGCGGTACGCCGCGACAGACAGCTCCGCGGTCGGCAACCCGTTGAAGAACTGGAAGGCCTTGTCCAGTCCCTCCAATCTCGATTCGACCGCGATCATGGTCCTCATCATCAGATCCACGTCACCGCGCCCGTCCTTGAACCCGACCACGGTCGGCAGAGCCGCGACGGTCGCCGCGGACTCCGGGTCGAACCGGGCGTTGTCGCGGTTGTAGACGATCAGAGGCAGGTCGGTCACGGAGGCGATCGCCTTGGTATAGCGAACGATTCCGGACGGCGGCGCATCCACCAGATACGGCGGCAGCAAGAGCAGCCCGTCCGCCCCGGCCCGCTCGGCGGCGCGGGCCATCTCCGCCGCGATGGAGACCGAACCGCCGGTGCCGGCGATCACTGGAACTCGGCCGCCGACCACCGACACCGCGGTGCGCACCACCTGCTCGTGCTCGGCCGGCCCGAGGGCGTGGAACTCGCCGGTCCCGCACGCGACGAACATCCCGCCTGGGCCGTGGTTCAGCCCACGCGAAAGGTGCTCCGCGAGAACGTCGACGTCGACGCGGTCATTCGCGTCGAATGGCGTTACCGGAAAGAACAGCAGGCCGTCGAGTTGGGGCAACAGGGCTCCTCAGTGTCGGTGCGTTCGTCAGGCGTTCGCATACGCGAACGCAATTCTCACTTGCGGACGCGCTGCCAAACTGTAAGGATCGGCACATGGAGCTGTCAAGAGACCGTCAGAGAATGGGCTTTTAGGGTGGTGACACAGGAACAGGACCTCGATGGCGCGCCTTTGGCGGCCAGGGGAGCCGTGAAATCCGCTTATCGCACGGTCGAGGTGCTCGAAGCGTTGAGCCGCTCGGGGGGAGGCTGCTCGCTGAGTGAGCTGCAGCGCCAACTTCGGGTACCGAAGTCGAGCCTGCACGAGCTGCTGCAGACGCTGGTCAGCATTGGCTGGGTCGAGGTCGACCTGCGGACAACGACGTACCGCATCGGTCTGCGGGCCCTGCGAGTGGGCACTGCGTACCTCGACAGCGATCCACTCGTCCGGGCGGCCGGCCCACTGCTCGCACAGCTGCGCAATGAGATGGACGAAACCGTGCACCTCGCCCGCCTGGATGGCTCCGACGTCGTCTACCTCATCAGCCACGAATCCAGCCACCACGTGCGGGTGATCTCGAGAATCGCCCGACGCCTGCCCGCGCACAGCACCGCGCTGGGAAAGATCCTTCTCGCGATGCGCAGCTACGACGAGGTCACCGCGCTGCTGCCGAGTCGACTGGAGAAGCTCACGCCGGCCACCGTCGTGGACCGCGCTGAGCTGGAGGTTGAGATGGAGAAAGCCCGCGAACTCGGTTACTCCTCCGAGACCGGACAGAACACCCCTGGGCTGGTGTGTTTCGCGGTCGCGGTTCCGGGCCACCACCCATCCACTGACTCGGTGAGCTGCTCGATGCCGTTGACGCGTCTGAACGACGAGCACGCCGCACGTGTAATCGGCGGTCTGACCAGCTGTGCCGATCAGTTGGGTCAACTCGTGCGTTCGAATGGCTGGTGAGAAGCGATGACGCAGATCGTGACCGCGACCGGACTCATCGACGCCGACCAATGCGGTCGCACGCTCATGCACGAGCATCTGCTGATCAACCTGGCCCGGGAGTTCCGTGGTACCGGCCTGATAAACGACCACGCGATCGTCGCCGAGGAACTGCAAGCGTTCGTCGCCGCCGGCGGCTCGACCATCGTCGAGCTGACCTCGGCGGAACTGTCGATCGGCGCTTCGGCAGATCCAGGCGGATACTTCGGCGGAGTGCCCGACACTGGCTATTCCGAGCACGGCACCCGGACCGTGAACCATGTCCTGAGCATGGAGCAACTCGCGCGGCAGACGGGCGTGAACATCGTTCTCGGCACCGGCCACTACCGCGACCCGCATCTGGGCGACGGCTGGATCGACCGGAGATCCGTGCGCCAGGTGGCCGAGCGAATGATCGCCGATCTCACCGAAGGATTCCCTGGAACCTCCGTGCGCGCCGGCATCATCGGCGAGGTCGGCGCCGACAAGTGGTACATCTCCGCGCTGGAGGAGCGTTCCATTCGCGCCGCCGCGTTCGCGCATCGACAGACCGGCGTCACGATCACCACGCACGCCGCGCGCTGGCCGGTCGGGATCCCGCAGCTCGACCTCTTGGCGGCCGAGGATGTCGACCCACGGCGCGTGATCATCGGCCATTGCGACGGCGTCAATATTCCCGAATACCACCTGGCGATCGCGCGCCGCGGCGCGTACGTCCAGTTCGATACGGTCCGCGGCGGGCCGGCGTACGGCACCAACCTGCGCGCCGATTTCGTCGTGCGGCTACGGGACGCCGGCCACTTGGACCGAGTGCTGCTCTCGCACGACGTCTGCCGCAAGGACCACCTGCGCGCCGAGGGCGGCTGTGGCCTGACGTTCATCTTCGAACAGTTCCAGGACGCGCTCATGGAGCGCGGTCTGAGCAAGGAAGAAGTCGAGCAGATCCTGGTCGCGAACCCGCGGCAGGCCCTCGCCGGGCAGTGACCCGCGGCCCGATTCGTCAGGATGTCCGACTCAGGCCATCATCGAAAACGACTGCTACAGCGGAGAAGAACGATGACCGAGAAACCGACTCAGGCCGACAGCGCTCGAGTTCGTGCCCGGATCGACACCCTGCCACGGGTCCGGCTCGCGCACCTGCCGACACCCCTCGACGCGTGCCCCCGCCTCTCCGAGAAGCTCGGCGTCACGGTGTCGATCAAACGAGATGACTGCACCGGACTGGCCTTTGGCGGAAACAAGGTCCGCCAGCACGAGTTCGTCCTCGGTGATGCCCTGGCGGTCGGCGCGGACTGCATCATCCAGGGCTCGGCCTCCCAGTCGAACCACTCGCGCCAGATCGCGGCGGCCGGCGCCAAACTCGGCCTGGATGTGTTCCTGGTGCCCAAGCAAGATGCGATGAGTTCGCCGGTGCAGGGCAACTACCTCATCGGTCACCTGCTCGGAGCCACCATCCTGCCGATCGACCCCGAAACGAGCCTCATCCAGCGCAAGGACGAACTCGCGGGAGAGTTGCGCGCACAGGGGCGGCGCCCCTACGTGGTCGGGATGGGCGCGGCCCGCAGCCTCGCGCTGGCGGCGGTGGCCTACGTCGAGGCGCTGGTCGAGATCATCGAAGCCTGGCCGGGCAGCCAGCCCCCGGACTGGATCTTCTCCACCTCCCAGGGCAGCACCCAGGCCGGACTCCAGCTCGGCTGCGAGTTGCTGGGGCTGCCGACTCGGGTGGTCGGCATCAACCCACTGGATGCCCGGCACGAGGCGTACCTGACTCCGGACGAGATCGCTGCGTTGGTCCACGATGCGGCCGCACTCCTTGGTCAGACGTCCTCGATCACGGTCGCCGACATCGTCAACTCGGTGGACTACGTCGGGCCCGGCTATGGCGTGACGACACCCGCCGCGCGGGACGCGATCGCGCTGCTGGCCGCCCTCGAAGGCATCCTGCTCGATCCCATCTACACCGGAAAGGGGTTCGCGGGCCTCGTCGATCAGTGCCGACGCGGGGTGATCGCCCCAGGGCAGACCGCTGTTTTCCTTCACACCGGTGGACTGCCGGCATTGTTCAGCTACGCCCAGGACCTCGTACATGATTGAGGTTTGCAGGTAGCGGCGACGGCGAGCGCATAGTCGGCAGGACTTGCCGAGGCCGGCCAACCCAGAGCAGCCGAAGTCTGCTTCCTAGTGTCGACTCTGGCTGATGTTGAGAGGGTTATCGTCGCGCAGTTCGGCTGGAAGTAACGCTTCGGGCCAGTCCTGGTAGACGACCGGCGTGAGCCATCGCCGGATGGCTGTGGCGCCGACAGACGTGTGCTGGGCGGCGGTGCTCGCCGGCCACGGACCGCCGTGGTGCATGGCCCAGCAAACCGCCACTCCGGTAGGCCAGCCGTTCATGATCAGCCGACCGACCAGGGGTTCGAGGGCGTCGGTCAGGGGCCGGGCGTCGGCCACCTCGGTGTCCGCAGCATGAATCGACGCGGTGAGGCTTCCCGGAAGCTTTCGCAGTACCGGCAACAGTTCGTCCAGGTTGCCGTAGCTCACGACCAATCCCGCTGGGCCGAAGCGCTCCTCCGCGAGAGTGTCCGTGTCCTCGGCGAACTGCGCGAGCGTCGCGTGCCGCACTTCCGGCTGCACTGCCCACGCTCCGTTGGCCGATCCGCGCGCGAGCAGGGGTAATTGCGTCCAATTGCTGGTTGCTGTCGAGGCACGAAACCCGTTGAAGATGCGCTCAGTCAGCATCGGCCCGGCGACGGTGGCACCGAGCGCAATGCTGATCGACGCGAGCAGGTCCGTCCCCTCAGGGATGAACAACAGGCCGGGATTGGTGCAGAACTGGCCCGCGCCGAGCGTGAGGGATGCGACGTAGCCCTCGGCGATTGCCGCCGTTTTCGTTGCTGCTGCTTGCGGCAGGACGACAACCGGGTTGACGCTTCCGAGCTCACCGTAGAACGGGATCGGATCGGGACGGCCGGACGTGAGGTCGAAGAGTGTGCGTCCTCCAGCGGTGGATCCGGTGAAACCGACCGCGCGAACATCCGGATTCAGAACGAGCTCGCGCCCGGCCTCGCGACCCTGCACGAGTGTGAATACCCCCGCGGGAGCACCGGATTCCGCCAACGCCGCGCTGACCAGTTCGGCAGTACGCCTCGAGGTCTGCGGATGTCCTTCGTGCCCTTTGACGATCACGGAACAGCCCGCCGCGAGGGCGGAGGCCGTGTCGCCACCTGCGACGGAAAACGCGAACGGAAAGTTCGATGCGCTGAACACCGCGACGGGACCGATTGGGCGCAGCATCCGGCGCACGTCGGGCACGCTGGCACCAGGATCGGCAGCCGTGATCATGGCGTCGACATAGCCACCATCACAGGCGACGTCTGCGAAGAGCCTGAGCTGACCGGACGTTCGGGCCACCTCGCCGCGCAGCCGCTCCGGCGACAAGCCGGTCTCCAGCACTGCCAGTTCGACCAGTTCTGCCGAGGCCGCGTCTAGCGCATCAGCGACGGCTACCAGCGTGCGAGCCCGTACCTCCCGCGACGTGCGTGCCCAGATCGGTGCCGCGGCGCTTGCGGCACTGCCTGCGGCGCTTACATCCTCGGCTGGCGTCGCATCGACGGGTGTGCCCACCGCCTCGCCCGTACGCGGGTCGAAGCTCCAGATCTTGTTCGCGTCAGCGACACGCGTCATTGTGTACTCCTGCTCGACTCGTCAATGTTCGACTCCGCATCGGGCCCGATGCCGAGCCAGCTTCGAGTTGGAGACAGCTCACCAGGAACTGCGCCTGGCCAGGTGCCCCAGCTCGTCGGCGGCCTGGACCAGGGCGGCAACAATCTGGTTGCCGTGCTCTTCGGTCAACCTGACCAGCGGGACGGAGCAGCTGAGGGAATCCATTGCTGGCTGCCGACCGGCAACTGCGACCGCAAAGCAGCCCAGTCCCGGCGTGTTCTGCCCCTGCTCGTAGCTGTATCCGAGTGCCCGGGCGGCGGCGAGCTCAGCGTTCAACTCCGCTCGGTCGGTCACGGTGTCCGGTGTCAATGCTGCCAGGTGCCCGGGTAGCAGCGCGTCGACCTCGGCTGTATCGCGTACCGCCAGCAGAACCTTGCCCAGCGCCGTGGCGTGCGCCGGTAGTCGGCGACCGATTCGGGAGGTGCTGCGCAGATGATGGGCAGACTCCCGACTGGCGAGGTAGACGATGTCGCTGCCGTCCAGGCGAGCCAGGTGCACGGTCTCGTTGAGCTCATTGCGTAGCTGGGTCAGCAGCGGTCCGGCGGCTTCGATCACCGGGTCGCGTTCGAGGTAGGCGGCGCCGACCCGAAGCGCCCGCAGGCCGATGGCATACGTCAGATTCCGCTCGTCCGATTCCAGCCAACCCCGTGCCACCAACGTCTGAAGCAAGCTGTGCAGGCTCGACTTGGGGACGCCGAGAACGCGCTGAAGTTCACTGAGCGTCATGCGCTGGGCACTACCGGCCAGCAACTCGAGGATGTCCAATGTCCGTACGGCTGACTTCACTGAGACAAGTGCTGGGGCGTCCGTCGGTGCAATGGCTTGGGCCAACTGGTCGGTCCTGGGCATTGTTTCCTCCGGAAACCTCTTCAGGGCCGGCGCCACCTTGACAGCGCCTGAACGCGATCTTACGTTAGCACGATGTCGTTCAAGTCAGCGGACGTCGTTCAAGTACATGAACAATTTCGGTGAAGACGAACTCTGCAGGCCATCCACGGCGGACCGTCAGGACGTACCAACCGTCGATGATGTGGTGCCGATCTACCGGATGGTCGGCACGGTGGCCGAGGACATCATCCGCCCGTTGAATCGACCGGTGAAGGGCCTTCGATGACGTACTTACCAGTACTGACGGCAATCCCGGCGGCGGTGCGGGCCCAGTTTCCTGGCGTTGAGTCCGGCATCTACCTGAACACGGCGGCCGAAAGCCTGTTCATGGCCTCACACAGGCAGGCCTTGTCGCGCTATGCCGATCACAAATCGCTCGGTGCTGCCGGGCGAGAGGCATGCGCCGCGGTCGAAACCCACTGCCGTGAACTGGTCGGGCAGTTGCTGCACGTGCCCGCCGCTGACATCGCCTTCCTGGCCAGCACGGCTCGCGGTCTGGACGTCGCGATCAAGTCCATCGACTGGCAGGCCGGTGACAATATTGTCTTCGCCGACAGCGAATTCCCGACCACGGCCTTCGCTGCGCTGCACCTGAGCCGAAGTGGCATCGAACGCCGCTTGGTACGCAGCAGAGACGGCTTCGTGCCGACAGCTGCATTCGCCGAGCGGATTGACCGCCGTACCCGGCTCGTCGTCGCCAGCTTGGTGAGTTACCGCAACGGCTTCAGGATCGACCTAGCGCAGCTTGCCAACGTCGCCCACGCGCACGGCGCATTGCTTTTCGTCGATGCCGTCCAGGCTGTGGGAGCAGTCGACATCGATGCCACGCCCGCGGACTTCCTGTGCGCCGGCACGTACGAGTGGGTCCTCGGCGCCCACGGGATGGCCATCTTCTACGTCAACTCCGAGATCGCGGAACGACTCGAACCGCCGTACGTCGGCTATCGAGGGGTTACCGAGCTGTTCGCGCCTGACCGGTACGAGTCTTACCACCTTTGGCCAGACGCACGCCGCTTCGAAGAGGGCATGCCGAACTACCTGGGCATGCACGTGCTGGAAAACGCGCTCACCTTCTTGCTCGACGTCGGGATCGCGAATATCGCCGAGCACAATGCGTTGCTGGTCGAGAGGTTGATGGCGGGACTGCTCGGGTTGGGCGTCGAGCCGCTGACGCCGCGGGACCCCGCTCATCGAGGTGCGATCGTGTCGTTTCCGACGTCGCTGGAGAGCCAGATCACCGCACAGTTGGCGCGCGACAGTATCGGAGTATGGGGACGCGACGGAAGGGTGCGGATGGCACCGCACCTGTACAACACCGCTGAGGAGATCGATGTGTTCCTGCAACACCTGCAAGCGCTGAATGTGGTCGGCCGATGATGTCCGACGGGGTCGACAGTATCGACGTTGGCAAGCATGCGGACCTCGTCGTTCTCGCCGGGTTAGTCCTCGACCACACGAGGAGTCTCGGCGGCGTCCGGCAGGTCTGGCGCAATGGTTCGGTAGTGGTCGAGCAAGGTCAGCTGGCAATGCCGGAGCAACCATATATAGGTGGAGCGATATGAATTCAGAAATTCGAAATCGGCTTATAACATTGGGGATCGAGCTGCCTCGGTTGGCCGCCCCTCGATTCCAGTACGTCGCCGCGACTCGGGTGGGCGATCTTGCCTTCTTCTCCGGCCGCACCCCGCTTGTCGACGGCAGCGTCGTCCATCCCGGACGTTTGGGTGAAGCGGTCGATCTCGAGGCCGGCCGTGCGGCTGCCCGGGTCGCCACCACCAACCTGCTCGCCGCGATCGAGCAAGAGGGCGGCCTACAGAACGTCGTCCGGGTGCTGAAGTTGACCGGATTCGTCGCCAGCGGCGATGGCTTCACCGACCAGCCGGTGGTGGTCGACGCCGCGTCCAGGCTGCTCGTCGACGTACTCGGCGACGCCGGACAGCATGCCCGCTCGGCCATCGGGGTCGCATGGCTGCCGGGCAACTCCGCCGTCGAGGTCGAGGCGATCGTGCAGTTCGCGGCTGACGATTCGCGCGCGTCCGAGGGCGCGCTTTGATGGCCGGCTCACCAGAGTTGGTCAGCGACATCCAGCGACGCATGGACCTGTTGCGTCGGGTCCGCCGCTAGCGATTCCCCGCCAGTCAGATAAGAGGCGATGGTGCAGGCGATCGGACGAGCGCCCGGAGGGCGATCCGCCAATCCTCGAGCGTGCCAGACAGCGAATTCGGGGCCGTTTGCACTGATTTCATAGCGCAATCCGTTGGCAGCCATAGGCTGCGCGCATCGAGGAGCCGATTGTGGGCGACGACCATGCCCCTGGCGGGTGGGCAGATCGACGGGTTGATCGCGTGCTGATCGCACGCATCGCCGCAGCGGAGCGGTGGGCCGCACGGGTGACCGGACGGCAGCGACCGAGCCGGCACGGCGAGGGTTTCGCGCGAAGTTCGAGCGCGAGGCCGACCCGGACGGCATGCTGTCGGCGCAGGAGCGAACGCGGCGGCCAGACCAGCTGATGCACGCGCACATGCTGCTCATGTCCAGAGCGGCAGCCCATGCGCGACGACGGGCAGCTCGCTAGGAAGCTCGCGATCGGACGTAGTCCTCGAGCGCGTGCCGAGCTAGCGCGGAGAGGCTCACGCCCTCGTCCTCCGCAACTTGTTCCGCTTGCGTGCGTAACTCCTCCGGCACCCTGAACTGCACGCGTGGCGAATGAACCCCGCCACCGGACAAGGACTTGCCACCCGGAATCAGGTTGCGGCGGCGAACCTCGGCCAACGTCTCTTCGGCGATCTGCTCAGCGAGCTCGTTGGTGAGCCGGCGCCCGTCCTTGAGGATGAACTCTTCTTCGTCGAGGTCGAGGTCGGGCCCGACGACGTACTTAACCTTCGACTTCCTCGGCATCGTCTCGTCCCTTTCTGAACTCGGTCGGCATCGCATGAATCACAGCCAGCGTTTCAGGATTCCTGTTGTCCGGCACCGCAATAATCTCCAGTTCGATGCCGCGGTCATCGACACCGACGAACAACAGCTGATCGCCGATCTGGATCGGATCAACCGCGTTCATCACCGCCACAATGTGTGCGACTCCGATCTTGTGCCGACGACCGGAACGCACGACCCGTATCCCGGTCACGTCGAGTATGTCATACATGCTCGAAGGTTCGCCACGTCAGAGCCGATCCCCCGCGAGCCTTGAGGCGGTGCGCGTCACGGGCCCGGCCGTCCGCAGCAGACGCGGCATAGCGCCCGACCATCTCGCGCGAGCGCCAACCCGCCAGCCGCATCAGGTCGTGCTCCTGCCCACCGGTGGCCAGCCAGTCGTGCGCGAAGGTATGCCGGAACTGGTGCGGGTGCACGGGCGGAATCCCCGCGTCTACGCAGCGCCGTTCCAGCATCTGGCGGACCCCCGAGTCGGTCATGCGCCCCTTCTTGCCGAGCCAGAACGGTGCTGTCTCCGCGGCGTCGTGACGACCACGAAACCGCAGATACCGGCGCAGCGCATCAGCTGTCTTAGAACCGAACGGGCAGGCGCGGTTACGCCCGCCCTTACCGACCACGAGCGCGACCTGGTGCTCGAAGTCGACGTCCTCGACGCGCAGCCCGCACAGCTCACCTGCTCGCATCCCGGTGTCGAGCAGCAACCGGATGATCGCGGTGTCACGCCGGTTCTCGAAGGTGTTGCCCTTGCATGTCGCCAGCAACGCCGACAGCGCCGCATCGTCGAGAATCGGCACCGGTTGCTCGGGAACCGACGGCGGGCTCATCCGCTCCATCGGCGAGCGAGCGATCTCGCCGTCGTCGGTAAGCCACTTGAACAACTGTTGCAACGAGCGGTAGTGCTTGGCCACGGTGGCCGGCGACAGGCCGCGGTCGCGCATGTCGGCCAGGTACTGCTCGACATGTTCGCGAGCGACCGTCCCGGCCCCGTCCCACGCCGATGTGCGGGATTGCGAACCTCTGTTAATAAGCCTAGAGACCTTATAGCTACTGAAATTGTAGGGCGGGTGGGACTCGAACCCACGACCCAGGGATTATGAGTCCCCTGCTCTAACCAGCTGAGCTACCGCCCCGAGACCCTGCGGGCCACACCGACGTCACGCATCGGCCCACAGAGAGTAGCCAAAGGCATCCCGGCCGCCGTCGCCACCGCGCCGATGCGTCACGCAGACGCGAGAACGGCATCCATCGTGCGCATGATCGACACCGTCTCGGCCAGCGGAAGCAGCGGGCTCTCGGTCAGTCCGTTCTGCAGGCACCAGGCGAAGTGGTCTGCCTCGTGTCGCAGTCCGTGCCCGGCATGCGGCTCGTCGTAGCGGACCGAGGCACCCTCGCGAGGAATCAGGGTGAACGTGGTCGGCGCGTACCAGACTCCGTCGATCTCGATTCGGGCCTCTGTCCCCACGATGGATGCCCGTGTCTCGCTCACGGCCGACGAGGTGCAGTTCAGAACAGCCTGCGCCCCGCCCTCGTACCCCATCAGGATCGAGGTCTGGCCGTCGACGCCGGTGAACGTCGGGCTGCTCAAAGCCACCACCCGTGCCGGTGTACCCAGCACCATCGACGCGAACGAAATCGGATATACCCCGAGGTCGAGCAACGCACCCCCGCCGAGTTCGGGTGCGAACAAGCGGAATTCCGGGTCTCGCGGGAACCACTGTCCATGATCGGCCGTCACGGTCACCATCTCACCCAGTGCGCCGTCCTCGAGCAGCCTGCGAACCTCGGCCATGTGCGGCAGGAACCTGGTCCACATCGCCTCCATCAGCAGCACATCGGCCACCGCCGCGGCAGCGACCAACTCCTCCGCCTGCGTCGCAGACATCGTGAACGGCTTCTCAACCAGCACCGGCTTACCTGCCTGGATCGCCAGCAGGGCACTGTCGCGATGCATCGGATGCGGGGTCGCGACGTACACGGCGTCTACGTCCGGATCGGAAACGAGCGACTCGTAGCTGCTGTGCCGAGTGGACACGCCCAGGGAATCCGCGAAGCGATCAGCCGACTCCTGGCTACGCGAGCCAACCGCACCGACCACTCCGGAATCGGTCAGGGCGAGATCCGTGGCGAACGTCCTAGCGATCAACCCGGTGCCAACAATCCCCCATCGCAATGGCTGCTGAGACTGCATGCTTTGCTTCTACCTTTCGCTATGCACGTCGACGCGACGCGATCTGGCCGACCTTCGGACGGCGGGTGGTGCTGTGTCACCTTCGAGTTCATTGATCACTTGGCACGCGCTGCCGACCGGATCGAGTTCGTTGGCTCGGGCTGCAAGGCGCTGCAACAGACTCCGCAAGGTTGCTCGCTCCTCGTCGGACAGGCATCCGAGGACGTGGTCTTCAACAAGCCGCAGCTGCTTCTGCGACCTGGCCCACAGCTTGCGTCCGGAAGCGGTTGCCACGATCCGCCGGTTGCGCCGATCCGCTGGATCCGCCTTGCGCACAACGAAACCTCCCTGTTCCAGGTCGTCGACGAGGTAGGTCATCACGGTGCGATCGACGCCGAGGCGCTGCGCCACTGCGCCTTGACTCCCGGTCTCGTCATCGATTGCAGCAGCCAGAACTTGATAGCCACGCGGGCCACCGGGGATTTCACTGACGACCGCGCCGGCCGCCTTGACGTAGGACCGCAAGACCACGCTGAGCACGAATCCGAAGTCCTGGTCGAGGACCGCGTCCGACGATGTCACACCTGACGACGCTGGACGCGACGACGCTGCACGTGACGACGCTGCGCCGGAAGGGCGCGCATGTGACACGGCGGACGGGCTCATGGCCAGATCCTAACGTGCGCACGGTTGCGGAACCAGATGATCTGCTGTACAGATCATCTGTACACACTACGATCTGGCTACAACTCGTTGCAGGGACAGGAGTGGACCGTCGGTGACGACTCAGCTCGGACCATCTGGCGACACTCTGCTCGACGAGCTGCAATGGGTGCACCGCATGGTCCGCCGAGACCTGCAGACGTGTCGAGATCTCGCCGCCGCAGTGACCACCGGCGCACCGACCGCCGAAATTCGCAGCCAGATCCACTCGCTGCAGACATCGGGACCACTGTTCCAACTGCGCGTCAGCTGCCTGCGCTACTGCCACTTCGTGCACGCCCATCACGGCGCTGAAGATGTGATGCTGTTCCCGGCGGTGCGGCAGGCGGCTCCCGAACTCGGCCCAGTCGTGGACCGGTTGGAGTCCGACCATCGCAGAGTCTCAGACCTGCTCGATCAGGTCGAGGCCTCGGTGCGCGAACTCGACGGCGCGGATGACCGCGTAGCCCGGGAGGGTCTCGCGGGCGCATTGAACCAACTGGCAGTCGACCTGCTCGAGCATCTCCAATTCGAAGAGACAGCGCTCGCGCCGGTCCTAGCCGGCTGGACACATTGGTAGCTGGCCCCGCAACCGGGCTAGCGTCGAGGCAGGAGGTTCCAACATGACACTGGCAATGAAGTTGCGTAGAGCACCGGGTCGATTGGCAACTGGTGCATTCATCGTCAATTCCGGACTGGGCAAACTCAAGGGCGACGAGAAGACGGCCGAGATGGTGCACGGCATGGCAACGGGTACCTATCCGTTCCTGAAATCGATCGAACCGAAGACCTTTCTCAAGATCCTCGCAATCAGTGAAATCGCGCTCGGCGGTGTCCTGCTCGCCCCGGTCGTACCGGCTGGGCTTGCCGGCATCGCATTGACCGGCTTCTCGGGTGCGTTGCTGAAGATGTACTGGAAGACTCCCGGCATGCACGCGCCTGGTGACCCACGGCCGTCCCAGCAAGGCATCGCGATAGCCAAGGACGTCTGGATGTTCGCGATCGGAACAGGCCTGGTCCTCGACTCATTGCTGTCCCGCGATGGCGTGGGCGACCAGTCGGCGTCCGATAGCGAGTGAGGCGCGCAGTACGCCGCCGGACACTAATCGGCCAGCGTGCTCTGAAGCCACTCCTCGACTCCGGCCACGTGCACCGTCGCCCAGGTGCTGGCCATCTCCGGGTCGTGGCGGCTGATCGCATTGAAGATCGACTTGTGCTCGTCCAAGGTGCGCTGCAACGCGCCCTCCTGGGTGACCCCACGCCAAATTCGGGCCCGCTGGGTCGGACCGGACAGGCTCTCGATGAGCGAGGCCAGCACGGTGTTTCCCGCCGCCGCCGCGATGGCCTTGTGAAACTCGACATCCGCGGCGACCAGCTCTTCGACCGCTGATTGCGCAGTGGCGCTGTTCAGGATGCGTTCCAGATTCGACAACGCGTCATCGGTGATGCTGATCGCCGCACGCGCACTGGCGGCCGGTTCCAGGATTCGGCGAACCTCCAGCAATTCCAGCACCGACGCGTCGTGATGGAACTCGACGATGAAGCTCAGAGCTTCGAGTAGCGAGTCCGATGTCAGGCTCGAGACGTAGGTGCCGTCCCCCTGCCGTACGTCGAGGATCCGCACCAATGACAGCGCGCGCACCGCCTCCCGAAGTGAGTTGCGAGACAGTCCCAAAGTCGTGGCGAGATCGGCCTCGCGAGGCAGTCGCGCGCCGGGTTTGAGCTCGCCGGACACGATCATGGCCTTCAGCTTTTCGATCGCCTCGTCCGTTACGGCCATGCTTTTGCTCCCGATTCCTCGGACCTCTAAACCGTTGCCGAGAGGTCGGCAACGCTGGCGAATCGGAGCATACCCGCGCCACACACTCCAATCGCATAAAGGCGCGCGGGGCTTTACAAGGCGCACCGCCACAGCTATAAAGGTCCAGACATCGGATGTTTCCGAGGCTCGTAATACCGCGAAACCTCGGATGTTGTGGTGGGCAGGCCAGCATGATGACCTGCACATCGGATCCCTCACACACGATCGTAGAACTGTGGAGCCAGAATCTGTGACCGAACAGCTCACCGCCTTCGACCTGGTGGACTTGCGCTTCCCCACCTCGCGAGAACTCGACGGCTCGGACGCCATGAACACCGATCCTGACTATTCGGCTGCGTACGTCATCCTGCGGACCAGCAGCGGGGCGGAGGGGCACGGCTTCGTTTTCACCATCGGACGCGGCAACGACGTCGTCGTCGCGGCCATCCGTGCTCTGCAACATCAGGTCATCGGCCTGAACGTCGACGACGTGCTGTCCGACCTCGGCGCGTTCTCGCGGAGCCTGGTGCACGACAGCCAACTACGGTGGTTGGGCCCGGAGAAGGGCGTCATGCACATGGCGATCGGAGCGGTCGTCAATGCCGCCTGGGATCTTGCTGCCAAACGCGCCGGCAAGCCGTTGTGGAAGTTGCTGGCCGACTTGAGCCCCGAACAGATCGTCGACCTGATCGACTTTCGCTATCTCGGTGACGCCCTCACTCGAGACGAGGCACTCGAGATTCTCACCAGCGGCCTGGCGGGCAAGGCCGAGCGTGAGCATCACCTGCTGGCAGAGGGATATCCCGCCTACACGACCTCGGCCGGCTGGCTGGGCTATGCCGATGACAAGGTCAAAAGATTGGTCGGCGAGGCACTGGACGACGGCTTCACCCATCTCAAGCTCAAAGTCGGTGCGGACGTGGATGACGACATCCGACGGGTGGCCATGGTGCGTGATCTGGTCGGCCCGGACGTCCTGATCTCGATCGATGCCAACCAGCGCTGGGAAGTCGCCGAAGCCATTGCGAATGTCCGGCGGATCTCGGCGAGCAACGTGTACTGGGTCGAGGAGCCCACCAGTCCCGACGACATCCTCGGACACCGCGCGATCGCCGAGGGGATCGCACCGATCAAGGTCGCGACCGGTGAGCACGTTGCCAACCGGATCATCTTCAAACAGCTCCTGGCCAGCAACGCGATCGAGATCTGCCAGATCGATGCCTGCCGGGTCGCCGGCGTCAACGAGAACCTCGCCATTCTTCTGCTGGCAGCCAAGTACGGCGTGCCGGTCTGCCCGCATGCCGGCGGGGTCGGCTTGTGTGAGGTCGTCCAGCACCTGTCGATGTTCGACTACGTCGCGGTCAGTGGCAGCACCCAAGGACGCTGGATCGAGTTCGTGGACCACCTGCACGAACACTTCGAGATCCCGGCGCGCGTGCTCGGCGGCCGCTACCAGGCGCCGACCGCCGCCGGAACCGGCGCGGAGATCATCGCCAGCAGCCGAAGCGATTACGCCTATCCCGACGGCCCAATCTGGTCCGAGCAACACGAAGAGCAGGTGACCGGTCCCAGCACATAGGCACCATCACGCACCTCGCACCACCCCCACCCAGCCGCACAGGCTAGCTCCCGAGGAGAGACCGTGAAACTGACCAAGACCCTTCGGGTCACCGTCGCCGTACTGGCCGTGTGTGCAACCGCGGCCGGCTGCAATAGTGCCAGCAGTTCCAGCTCGTCCGGCGGTAAGAGCCTCGTCGGTGTCGACTATCCGCGATCGGACTCCGACTTCTGGAACTCCTACATCAAGTACGTGCCCCAGATGGCCAGCCAGCTCGGCCTGGACATCAAGACGACGAACTCCCAGAACGACATCTCCAAGCTGCAGGGCAACGTCCAGACTCTGGTGTCGCAGGGCGTCAAGGGCGTGGTGATCGCGCCGCAGGACACCGCCGCGGTGGCGCCGACTTTGCAGCTGCTGGCGAGCAAGAAGATCCCGGTGGTTTCCGTCGATACCCGTCCGGACACCGGCAAGGTCTACATGGTGGTGCGCGCCGACAACAAGGCGTACGGCGAAAAGTCCTGCAAGTACCTCGGCGACACTCTCAAGGGCACCGGCAACGTCGTAGAGTTCGAGGGCGACCTGGCCTCCATCAACGGACGTGACCGCAGCCAGGCATTCGGGGACTGCATGAAGCAGAACTACCCGCACATCAAGGTATTCGCCGAGCCCACGAAGTGGGACCCGCCGACGGCGGTCAGCCAGCTGCAGACCGTGCTGGCCGGCAACAAGATCAACGGGCTGTACATGCAGGCCAGCATCTACCTGCCCTCCACCGTCCAGCTCCTGCAGCAGAAAGGCCTGCTCAAGCCCCGTGGGCAGAGCGGCCACATCGTGATGGTGTCCAATGACGGTGTGCCCGCCGAATACAAGGCGATCAAGGACGGAACGTTGGACGCGGCGATCTCCCAGCCGGCCGACCTGTACGCCAGGTACGCACTGTCCTACATCAAGGACGCCATGGCGGGCAAGACGTACAAGCCGGGGCCGACAGACCACAACAGCAACATCATCGACATCGGCAACGGCAACCTCGAAGACCAGCTTCCGGCGCCATTGGTGACCATCGACGGTGCCTACCCGGGTTCGCTCAGGGTCGACGACAAGTCGCTCTGGGGAAATAACGTCAGCTGACGCTGACAGGTGAGGATGAGAGAGCGGTACTGATGGCTGATCTGGCCAAGCAGACCTCGACGACGGGCGTGCCCACACCGCCCGTCGTCGAGGCGACCGGCATTACGAAGCGCTTCGGCGCGACCGTCGCCCTCGACGACGTGTCGCTGAGCGTTGCCAGCGGAGATGTGCACGCCCTGGTGGGACGGAACGGCGCCGGAAAGTCGACGCTGGTATCGGTTCTCACCGGCTTGAACGCACCCGATCAGGGCAGCGTCCGGTTCTCCGGCCAGCCGGCGCCGAGCATCTCCGACCGGGAGGGCTGGCGACGCTCGGTGGCCTGTGTCTATCAGAAGCTCACCACGGTTCCTGCTCTTTCGGTCGCAGAGAATCTGTTCCTGAACCGGCAGACCGAAACGGCTGGGCCGATCAGCTGGAAGCGCCTCAACGCGCGAGCGGAGGCGCTGTTGGCCGAATGGGAACTCGACGTCGACGTACGCACGCTTGCCGGCGACCTGACCGTCGAGCAGCGCCAGATGGTGGAGATCGCCCGCTCGCTGTCCGGCGGCGCGCGGTTCATCATCCTCGACGAACCAACCGCACGGCTGGACGCGGCGGGCATCGAGCGGCTTTTCGACCGGGTCCGCGGCTTGCGTGCGCAGGGTGTCACCTTCCTGTTCATCAGCCATCACCTGAACGAGATCTTCGAGTTGTGCCAGCAGGTCACGGTCTATCGCGATGCCCGTCACATCGTCAGTGCACCGATCGCCGACATCACGCACAGCGAGCTGGTCACTGCGATGACCGGTGAGAAGGTCTCGGCGATGACCGATCCACGCCCGCCTGCTCCGGCACCGGCCGCGCCGATCCTGAGCGTTGCCGGTTTGACCATTGCCGACGTTTGCGCCGATGTCTCCTTCGAGGTGCGGCCAGGTGAGGTCGTCGGTCTGGCAGGCGCCGGTGGCAGTGGAAAGTTCGCCGTCGCAGAATCCCTGGTAGGGATGCGCCGTCCGGACAGCGGCACGGTTTCCATCGGCGGCGTAAGGCAAAAGCTCGGTAGCGTCCCAGCCGCCCTGCATGCTGGGATCGGCTTCGTACCGGAGGATCGACACCGCGAGGGGTTCGTCGGCGGGCTTTCCATCGCGGAAAACCTGACCATGTCGGTTCCGCATCGGCTCGGTCAACACGGCGTGCTCAGCCCTCGCAAGCGCACCGAGTTCGCGTGGCGCTCGATCGACACCCTCGATGTCGTGCCTCGCGATCCGGAGCAGCCGGCTCAAGATCTGTCCGGCGGCAACCAGCAGAAGGTCGTGATGGCCCGAGCGCTGGCCGATGACCCCCGCGTGTTGGTGCTGATGTCACCCACCGCGGGCGTGGATGTCAAGTCGAAGCAGACCTTGATGAACGCTGCTACCGAAGCGGCACGCGCCAAGTCCGGGGTTCTGGTCGTCACCGATGACCTGGACGACCTGCGGTACTGCCACCGGGTAGTGATCATGTTCCGCGGCGAGGTCGTCGCGGAGGTTTCGGGTAACTGGGACGACAACACCGTCGTTGCCGCCATGGAAGGGGTTGACCTCAGCAATGGCTGACACAATGACGACGACACCGCGGTCGCCGGTCAAGGCGACGCAGGCGCGCCGGATCACAGTAGCCCGGCTCAGGGATCTGGCATTGATCCCGCCGATCATCGTGGTTGCGATCATCGGCTACTTCGTCAACTCCAACTTCCTGACTGAGAGCTACCTGACCTCGTTGCTGGCCGACATGGCCTGGATCGCGCTGTTGGTGATCGCCGAGTCGATGGTCCTGATCGCAGGCAAGATGGACCTGTCGTTGGAATCGACAGTGGGCTTGGCTCCGGGAGTGGCCGCCTGGTTGACGCTGCCCAAGGGCATCAATCACGGCCTGCATCTGATACCCGGCTTCTGGGCGATCCCGCTGGCGCTGGCGGTCGGCGTCGTGATCGGCGCTGTCAACGCCTTCCTGATCGTCACGTTGCGTATCAACGCATTCATCGTCACGCTCGGCATGCTGATCACGCTGCGCGGCCTGCTCACCGGCATCTCGCACGGTCAAACGTTCTTTGGTCTGACCGGGTCGCAGATGTATCTGGGATCAGCGACGATTCTCGGCCTGCCTGCCTCGGTGTGGTTGGTCATCGTGGCCTTCGCAATCGGCATCTTCGCACTGTCCCGGCTCCGCGCCGGGCGTGCTCTGTACGCCATCGGCGGCAACACCGATGCGGCGAAGGCCGCAGGCATCCGGACCGACCGGACACTGGCTCTGGTGCTCGTGCTGGCCAGCGTCATCGCCGCGGTAGCCGGCATCGTCGAGTCCGGCCACCTTGCCTCGGTGGCGTCGTCGATGGGTAACGGCAAGATCTTCGACGTGTTTGCAGCCGCGGTCATCGGCGGCATCAGTCTCAACGGCGGAAAGGGCAGCCTGTTCGGTGCATTCACCGGCGTGTTGCTGCTGAACATGGTGTTCGCGGTGCTCAACTTCGCAGGAGTGCCGAGCGAGTGGTTCCAGTTCCTGAACGGGGCCGTGATCGTGGTGGTGCTGATCGTGCAGCGCGTCGTCACCGGCCAGAAGGAATGAGTGAGCATCGCAGCGAGCGCCAGCGAGCGAGGAGCGGAGCGAGTGCAGCGATGAGCGCCTGCGCGAAGAGCAGGAAATGACGAGTGAGCATCGCAGCGAGCGCCAGCGAGCGAGGAGCGGAGCGAGTGCAGCGATGAGCGCTTGCGCGAAGAGCAGAGAATGACGAGCTCGCATCGCATCGACGCGCACCACCATGTGTGGGATCTGGCGGTGCGCGATCAAGCGTGGACTGCAGAGCTACCTGTGCTGCACCGCAGCTATCTATTCGGTGAGTTACTCCCGGAGCTCGATGCCGCCGCGATAGACCGGACCGTGCTCGTGCAGACCATCTCGATCGCGCAGGAGACCCCGGAGTTTCTGGCGTTGGCCGCTGCTGAGCCCCGTATCGGCGGCGTGGTGGGCTGGGTCGACCTGACCGGGGCCGATATGGCTGATCGGATCGCCGAACTGTCGGGACTGCCTGGCGGCGATCGCCTGGTGGCGATTCGCCATCAGGTGCAGGGCGAAAGCGACCCGCGCTGGCTGTG
This sequence comes from Jatrophihabitans sp., assembly GCA_036488285.1. Classification (GTDB taxonomy): domain Bacteria; phylum Actinomycetota; class Actinomycetes; order Mycobacteriales; family Jatrophihabitantaceae; genus Jatrophihabitans_A. The sequence goes on from DASXHV010000088.1 coordinate 39,428, forward strand.
CCGGGCCGATGTACGCCGCGGACTGCATGACGTCAGCGAGGCGGATCTGGCCTATGACCTGCTGGTGCTCCCCCACCAACTACCGGCGGCGATCGAAACGGTACGAGCGCTTCCGGAATGCCGGTTCGTCCTCGACCATGCGGCCAAACCGCCCATTGCAGCAGGGGAAATCGAACCGTGGCGAAGCTACGTCACCGAACTCGCCGGTTGTGAGAACGTGGCGGTAAAGCTGTCCGGCCTGATCACCGAGGCCGACCTGGACCGATGGACCGTCGACGAGCTGCGTCCGTTCGCCGACGTGCTGCTGTCCTCGTTCGGTGCCGAGCGGATCATGTTCGGTTCGGACTGGCCGGTCTGCCTGCTGGCCGGCAGCTACCAGCAGGTGCTCGACACAGCGGAGATACTGGTGGCTGGATTGAGCCAGTCCGAACGCGCCGCAGTGTTCGGCGGGACTGCCGCCCGTTGGTATCGGCTGGAGGTGTGATGCAAAGCAGGCAACTCGCTGGGACCGGTGTCCAGGTGAGCACAGTGGGACTCGGTGGTGCGCCGCTGGGCAATCTGTACAGCGCGATCGATGACGACACGGCGCGGGAAACCGTGGATGCAGCCTGGCAGAGCGGCGTGCGGTACTTCGACACTGCGCCGCACTACGGCCTCGGCCTGTCCGAGCGTCGGCTGGGTGCGGCACTGGGTTCACATCCTCGCGAGGAGTACGTGATCTCGACCAAGGTCGGCCGCCTTCTGGAACCGAATCCGGCTCCGGTCGGATCGGATACCGAGGGCTTCGACGTGCCGGATTCCCATATTCGGAAAAGGGATTACTCACGCGACGGGGTACTATGCAGCATCGAGGCAAGCTTGGCGCGGCTGGGTTTGGACCGTATCGACGTAGTGCTCGTACATGACCCCGAGAACCATCTGGACCAGGCCATCCGGGAGACGGTGCCGGCGCTGGCAGCGTTGCGCGACCAAGGTGTCATCGGCGCGGTCGGCGTCGGCATGAATCTCGTCGAACCACTGCGTCGGTTCGTCGCCGACAGCGACGTGAACATCGTGATGGTCGCCGGACGTTGGACGCTGCTCGACCGCACGGCGGCACCGCTGCTGGCTGACTGCCAGGTTCGGGGTGTGTCGGTGCTGGCCGCGGCGCCTTACAACTCGGGCCTGCTGGCCAAGCCCGTGATTGCTGAGGACGCCACCTTCGACTACGCCGCCGCGCCTGGCGAGGTAATCGCCGTCGCGCGTCGGCTGGCCGAGATCTGCGCGGACCATGGAGTGCGGTTGCCTGCCGCGGCGATGCAGTTCCCGCTGCTCGATCCCGTTGTTGCGTCGGTGGTTGTGGGTGCGCGTAGCGCCGCCGAGGCCGAGGGCACGGTGGCCGCCGCCACGACCCCGATCCCGGCACAGCTATGGGCCGCATTGGACGACGTGGCGATGCCTGCCAGCCGGTGATGCCCACCACAGACTTACATCTTCACTTTATATAACTCTCAGATGTAACCTGATCGGGTGACATCGAGTAGGACGACAGCCGATACCAGTGCGGCGGTGGCCGCCGGCCTCGATCGCCTGATGATGTGGGCGCGTCGCCAGGTGCCGTCGCAGATGAGTTCCACGGCGATCGCGACCCTGGACACTCTCGTGTACCGGGGTCCGATCCGGATCAGCGAACTCGCCGAGCGCGAGCGGCTGACCCAGCCCGGCATGACGACGCTGGTCAACCGGCTGGCTGAGCAGGGCCTGGCCGAACGGGTCGCCGATGCCACCGACGGGCGTGCGACGTTGGTCCGGATCACCAATGCCGGACGTGACCTGCTGATCGAGCGGCATGCCAACCGCACCCAGGCGCTGCTGACGCACGTCGAGCGACTACAGCCGGCACACCGCCGAGCGCTGGTCGCTGCCCTCGATGCAATCGAAGAACTCGTTGCCAGCACGGCAAACGGGACGCCGTAACCGAACAATCGAAATCAGGTTTCACACGATGAGTCACTCGCACAGCACGCAGGACGCAGGCGGCATGTCGTCGATGTTCCGGCAACCAAAGGCCGTCTGGGCCGTCGCATTCGCTTGCGTCATCTCCTTCATGGGTATCGGGCTGGTCGATCCGATCCTCGCTTCGTTGCGCGACCAACTCCATGCCTCCCCCAGCCAGGTCGAGTTGCTGTTCACCAGCTACCTCGTGGTCACCGCGGTCGCCATGCTGGTGACCGGCTGGGTATCGAGCCGGGTCGGGGCCAAACGCACCCTGATCGCCGGCCTGGTGCTAATCGTGGTGTTCGCCGCGTTGGCCGGATCCTCCAACAGCATCGGCGAGATCGTAGGGTTTCGGGCCGGCTGGGGCCTGGGCAACGCGCTGTTCATAGCCACCTCACTGGCGGTGATCGTCAGCTCCGCCAGCGGCGGATTCGCCGGCGCCATCATCCTGTACGAAACCGCGCTCGGCGTGGGCATCGCGATGGGTCCGCTGCTCGGCGGTGAACTGGGTGGCGTGAGCTGGCGCGGACCGTTCTATGGCGTTTCGGTGTTGATGGCGATCGCCCTTGTCGCAACGGTGTTCCTGCTCCCGCCCACCCCGAAATCCGACCGCAGGGAGAGCATCACCGAACCGCTGAAAGCGCTGCGGCATCGGAGCCTGGCCACGACCAGCGTCGTGGGCCTGCTCTACAACTGGGCGTTCTTCACGCTGCTGGGCTACTCGCCGTTCTTGATGCAGATCAAGAGCCCGCCGAAGCTCGGGTTGGTGTTTTGCGCCTGGGGTGTGCTGGTCGCCATCTTCGCTGTGTTCGGTGCCCCCAAGCTCAGGTCCTGGTTCGGGACCTCCCGCACGCTTTACGGCAATTTCGTGCTGATGGCCGCCGACCTCGCCGCGATCGGCATCTGGCCGGGTAACCGCGTGGTCGTCATCGTGGCAGTGATCATCTCCGGCGCCTTCATCGGGGTGAACAACACCCTGGTCACGACCGCCGTGATGAGCATCGCGCCGGTCGAACGTCCGGTCGCATCGGCAACATATGGCTTCGTACGGTTCATCGGTGGTGGCCTGGCGCCGTTCGTGGCCGGCAAGCTTGTAGAGCATTACAACGCGCACGTGCCGTTCCTGCTGGGAACCGGAACTTTATTGGTGGCGGCCGTCGTGCTCTCGACCGTACGTCGGGATCTGGCGGCGGCCGATCGCGGCGAGACGGTTCAACCAGAACATGACGACCTGGACAGGCTCGAGCGCGAGGACGACGTGCAGGTGGCCGCTGGACTGGGCAGCGCCGACTGACCCAGGCTGCAACGGCTGATCGCTGCTCGACACCCCGGTCCATCGGATCGGGGTGTCGTCACGATCGGGCATGCTGGTCGAGTGATTCCCGACGAGTCGACAGCTGCGGGCATCGACGTACCGGTGGCTCCGAAGGTCAACGCCACGTTCGGTCGCGCGTTGCGCCATCCGCTGAACGGGCTACCCCGCGAGGTCGGCGTGCTGGCGGCAGTGGCGTTCTGCGTCGCGGCCGGCTTCGGCATCGTGGCGCCCGCGATACCGGTATTCGCGCGAAGCTTCGGAGTTTCCCGGACGGCGGCAGCCGCCGTCATCAGTACCTTCGCGCTGATGCGGCTGGTTTCCGCGCTCGGTGTAGGGCGGCTGGTGAACCGGATCGGCGAACGAGTCGTACTGGGCACCGGAATCGGCATCGTCGCGGTGAGCAGCGCGCTGGCCGGGTTGGCCGCCAACTATGGGCAGCTGCTGGCGCTGCGCGCGGCCGGCGGGGTCGGATCGGCGATGTTCTCGGTATCGGCAAGTTCGCTGCTGCTGTCGGTGACCAGGTCCTCCCAGCGCGGCAGGTCGATGGGGACCTTCAGCGGCGGATTCCTGCTCGGCGGCATCGCCGGCCCGGGACTCGGCGGGGTCGTGACCGGCTGGTCATTGCGGGCGCCGTTCTTCCTCTACGCCGGGACGCTGGCGGCGGCCGGCGCGGTAGGACTCGCGATGCTCCCCCGTCACCCGAAGCATTCCTCGACGTCGTCGCAGGACAAACCCCGTTCCCTGCTCACGGTGTCCGAGGCGTTGCGAATGCCTGCCTTTCGCGCCGCGGCCTTCACCAACCTCGCCGACAACTGGGCCGCGCTCGGCGTGCGCTCGGCGATCGTGCCACTGCTGGTCGTGGAGGTACTGCACAAGTCACCGATCTGGACGGGTATTGGGTTCACGGTATTCACGCTCGCCAATATCGCGACCCTGATCGTCGGTGGCAGGCTGGCCGACCGGAGCGGACGAAGACCGCTGCTGCTGGTCGGCTGCCTGGGCAGCTGCGCCGGCGTCGCGGTGTTGACGTTGCCCGCGTCGCTGCCGGTGTTCCTGCTCGCGATGGTGGTGTTCGGCGCCGGCAGCGGGTTGCTGGATGTGGCACCCGGAGCGATGCTCGGCGACGTGGCCGGCGGTCGGGGCGGCACCGTGGTCGCGGCGTATCAGATGGCCGGGGATCTCGGCAGTTTCGTCGGTCCGCTCGCGGCCGGGGCGTTGGCTGACAGTGCCGGCTTCGGCGCGGCCTTCGGGGTCACTGCCGGGATCCTTCTTCTCGCGGCGGTAACCGCGTTTCGGGCGCCCGAGACCCTTGAACGCAGCAGCCCCGCACCGTCCTAGGCTGCTGGCATGCGCTTGGTGTCTCTGCTTCCCTCGGCGACCGAGATCGTCTACGCCCTGGGACTCGGCGACGAGCTGGTCGGTGTCACCTTCGAGTGTGACGAGCCACCGAACGCCCGACAGGACAAGACCGTTGTCGTCGGTGGCCGTGACACCAGCGCAATGACGCCCGGCGAGATTGATGCCTACGTGCGCGAGCAGATGGCTGCTCGGGCCGACCTGTACACCCTGCACGCCGGGGCCCTTTCCGGGCTGCAGCCGGAACTCATCCTGACCCAGGATCTCTGCCGGGTCTGCGCGGTGCCGTCGGATCAGGTCACCGACGCCTTGACTTATCTGGGATGCCAGGCCGAGGTCCTCGCGCTGGATCCGTATTCCCTCGAGGAGGTGCTCGACACCATCCGCCTGGTCGCGGAGCGTGCCGGCGTTCCCGTTCGTGCCGAGGCACTCGTCGGAAGCCTGCGAGCTCGGCTGGACGCGATCGCGAACGCTGTCGCGGGACGTGCGAGGCCCAGGGTCGCAGTGCTGGAATGGGTCGATCCGCCTTTCACAGCAGGGCATTGGATACCTGACCTGGTGGATGCGGCCGGCGGCGAACCGGTCGCGGCCAGTCGCGGTTCGAAATCCGTGCAGACCACCTGGAGCGAGATCCGTGCTGCCGAGCCGGAGGTGATCATCGTGTCGCCGTGCGGGTTTCACCTGTCCGGTGCGGCCGATCAGGCCAGATCCATCGCTGACCAGTTCCCGGACGTGCCGATCTGGGCGATCGATGCCGACGGCATCGTGGTGCGTCCCGGACCGCGACTCGTCGACGGCGTCGAAGCGATCGCGGCAATCCTTCATCCCGATGCGGTTTCGGTGCCGCCGCCGGAGCGCATCGTCCGGGTGCGCTGATTCTGCGGCGTGGACTAGCGTGGAAGTCGTGACCGAAATGACCTTTCGCCGACTTGGAACGTCTGGACTTGCCGTATCGGTGGTGGGGCTCGGCACGAACAACTTCGGCCGGAAACTCGACCTGGACGGCTGCCGCGAGGTGCTCGACGCGGCGCTCGATGCTGGCATCACGCTGATCGACACCGCCGACTCGTACGGCGCTTCGGAGGAACGGCTCGGCGAGCTTTTGGAGGGCCGCCGCGACGATGTCGTACTGGCGACCAAATTCGGTTCGGCCCCCCACGGGAATGCCAACGGCGCGGACTGGGGCGCGCGAGGCTCGCGACGATACATCCGTCGCGCGGTCGAGGCCTCGCTGCGCAGACTGCGCACCGATTGGATCGACCTCTATCAGCTGCACCGTCCCGATCCTCAGACACCGATCGAGGAAACGTTGTCAGCGTTGGACGATCTCGTCCACGAGGGCAAGGTCCGCTACATCGGGCACTCGAACTTCAGCGGTTGGCAGACCGCGGATGCCGAATGGATTGCCAGGACTCGTGGCTGCCAGCGCTTCATCAGTGCGCAGAACAACTACAACTTGCTCGAGCGGGACATCGAAACCGACCTGGTGCCCGCGCTGCAGCAATACGGCATCGGGCTGCTGCCGTATTTTCCGCTGGCCAGCGGACTGCTCACGGGCAAGTACCGGCGCGGCGAGCCACCACCCGTCGGGAGCCGAATCCAGGCATGGAACCGGGAATCCGACCTCACCGACGAGGCCTTCGACATCCTGGAGGCGTTGGAGTCCTTCGCCAAGCAACGCAAGATCAGCCTGCTGCACGTGGCGATCGGTGGTTTGGCTGCCCAGCCCGCGGTGTCGAGTGTGATTGCCGGCGCGACGTCGGCCGACCAGGTGCGCGCCAATGTCGAGGCCGGAACCTGGCTGCCGACCCCGGACGACCTCGCCGAGCTCGACCGCATCACCGCCTAGTGACGGAATAGCATGCGCCATGCCCGAGTGGCATCGGCTCACCAGCCCAGTTCGTGCAATCGTGCGTCATCGATGCCGAAGTGGTGGCCCACCTCGTGGACGACGGTTCGGCGCACTTCCTCGACGACATCGGCGTCGGTTCGGCAGACGGCGCAGATCGCGTGGCGATAGATGATGATCTGATCGGGCAGCACGCCCGCGTACTGGGTTGAGCGCTCGGTCAACGGGACGCCGCGGTAGAGCCCGAGCAGCCCGTCCGGCCCCGGTTCGTGTTGAACCGTGACGGCGACGTTGCGCATGACCCGACCGAGCTTCGGCGGCAGGCCGTCTAGCACCTCAGCGACCATGTCCTCGAATCGCTCCGGAGCAACCTCGATCATGAACCCATTATCCGATGGACGTGCATGCTGGGTGCTCGGTCGGCCACCACAGGTCGGTGAACAGGATCCCCGGCTAGTGATCAGGGTCGGCGTGTAGACATAAATCATGGCCGAATTCACCCGTACCCCCAGCCACTTCGCGGACCGGATCACCGCGTCCGGGGACGACGGCTGGCCCGTCGAGGCCGGCCGGTATCGGCTGGTCATCTCACGTGCCTGCCCGTGGGCGAGCCGGGCAGCGATCACCCGCCGGCTGATGGGCCTGGACACGGCGATCTCGCAGGGCGTCGCCGATCCGGTGCAGGAGCAGATCGACGGCGGCTACCAATGGGTGTTCACGGCCGAAACCGGCAGCCCGGACGATCGGGACCCGGTGCTCGGGATCCATGCGATCCAGCAGGCATATCAGGCACGCGAAGCCAGCTACCCCGGTGGCGAGAGCGTGCCGATCATCGTCGACATCCCGACCGGCGTGCTCGTCACCAACGATTACCCGCAGATCACGCTCGACCTGGCAACGCAGTGGGGCGAGCTACAACGCCACGGCGCGCCCGAGCTCTATCCGGACAAGTTCCGCGACGAGATCGACGAGCTGAACGAGCAGATCTACACCGACGTCAACAACGGCGTGTACGCCGCGGGGTTCGCCCACAGCCAGCAGCGCTACGACGAGGCCATGACCGCGGTGTTTGCGCGCCTGGACATGTTGGAGCAACGGCTGGCCGGGCAACGGTTCCTGGCCGGAGACACCATCACCGAGGCGGACATCAGACTGTTCGTCACCCTGGTCCGCTTCGACGCGGTCTACCACGGCCACTTCAAGTGCAACATCGCGAAACTCATCGAGTTCCCGGCGTTGTGGGGCTACGCACGTGATTTGTTCCAGACACCGGGTTTCGGCGACACCGTCGATCTCGATCACATCCGGCGGCATTACTACTACGTGCACGATGCGATCAATCCGACCCGGGTTGTTGCCCGCGGCCCGGATCCGGCGCAGTGGAGGACTCCACACCATCGGGACCAGTTGGGCGGCCGTCCGTTCGGCGACGGCACGGCACCGCCGCCTGCGTTGCCCGAGGACCGGGTGGCCCATCCCGTCCTGTGAGCTGCGAGCGACTGCCGATCGATCAGGCGGTGGCTGGGACTTCCCCCCACCGGATCTGCACGCCTTCCTTGCGCATCATCCAGCGGAATGTCAGGTAGGTCAGCAACAACGTCGAGGCGGACAGCATCGGAGACAACACCGTCTTGACCATCAGGAATCCGCCGACCGACGAGCGCGACAGCAGCCAGACGGTGCCGGCGGCATTGATGAAGTAGGTCAGCGCCCACAGCGCGGATGCGTAGTGGAAGAACCGGTTTTCACGCAGCCGCTCGCTGAGGGCCGGCGAGAACGGACAGAAGTCGTGTGCCAGTCGGTCGATCAGCGGCCGGCCGGTGAGGGCGGTAGCCGCGATTGCCGTCGCGGTGGCAACGGTGCCGGCCACCGGTTGCAGGAAGTAAAGGAAGGCGCTGCCGGTCCAGAACATCACGACGGCGCGGATCGTCAACAGGCCGGCCCCGAGCAGCGCAGCACCCAGGACGGGCTTGCGACGGCCTACCCGCCACAGCAAACCTGCGTAGTACCAGGCAACCGTGACGCCGACCGCGGCACGCAACCCACCCACGGCATAGCTTGTGTAAAAGACTGCCATCGGCAGAATTGACACTACGAGCAGTGTTCCCAGAGCTCGCCTGGCGATCGCGCGCGGACCGGGCATGTCCACGACGTGGCGCGCCGCCGGTGAATCCATCGCAGCCTCCCACTCGTCTCGTGGCCCTTGGTCACCTATGAGTCACCTATCGACAGCTCAGCGCCATCCTGCAGAGTCGTCGTCGATCGATTTGGTGCCACTTCCCGACTACCGACCATGCCCCGCCAGCCTGGGTACAGCCTGTAGATCGCACACTACGGACCGTGCTCCTCGACACGCGCGGTACGACCGGATCGTATTTCGACATAGTGTTCAGGGGGTGCCAAACCGGCCGATCACACGAGACATTCGCGTGAAGTTTCGACGTTTCGGCTCTCGGCGGGCGAGGCTAGCTCGCCGGGCGTACTTCATCGCCGACCTGCAGTCGGCCCGGCGCGGTAACGACGCATCCGACCGCGAGCTTTCCCATCCGCTCCCGCCGAATGGTGCGCAGCACATCGAGATCCTTCTCGATCCCACCAGGCTGGGGTCGGGTCGTCATCACGCAGCGATCGATCGGCTTGATCACCGTCATCCGGCCGCTACCGATTTGTACCTCGGAACCGACCAACTCGTCCTCGCCGTCGCCCTCGAGCAGCAGGTTGGCTCGAAACCGGCGCGGATTCCAACCTCCGACGCTGGCCAGGGACAGCATCGACACGTTCGCGCGATCGCTGTCGTGGAACGCGCCGCCGGCACCTGAGAACGGGCTCCAGCTGTCCGGGGCCTCAGTTTCAACATCGGCGACGTCCTCGTAGCGGCGCGCCACGACCTCATCGCAACTGCGCAGCTGCACCGGCCGACCGAGCCAGTCCGACAGCGCGGCGTCGTCATCGGCCAGCGAACCGTCCGGCAAGACGATCCGCACGACGCCATCGGAGCCCAGCGCGGCGGATGCGGACAGCAGCTGCGGGGCACGCCGCGCGGTCAGGCCGAAGCCGGTTTCGACATCGAAGATCGCGTGGCCCCGATCGCCCTCGATGCCGCGGGCCGTCAGCAGCGCCGAGCTCACCCGCTCCCCCTGCAGGGACTTCACCGGATACCGCCACAGTTCCGCGACGCGCACACAATCTCCTTCGCCGTCTCCTGATCTGACTCCTGATTGACTCCGGTTCATCAGACGCCCTGAGTCAATCAGAAATGCCTTACGCCGATGGCGAACCACGGTTTCGGATGGTTTCATGACCCGCTTGACTTCACCGCATGGACATCCTGGTGCTCGGCGGCACGGCATGGCTAGGACGAGAAGTATCCAGACGCGCCCTTCAACGCGGGCACGCGGTGACCTGCGTGGCCCGGGGTACCGGCGAGGTGGCCGAAGGCGCCACGCTGGTCGCGGCTGATCGCCGGCAGCCCGGTGCCTATGAGGATGTTCGGGGTCGTGATTGGGACGCTGTCATCGAGGTGTCCTGGCAGCCCGGCATGGTCAGGAGCGCACTGACCGCGATCGGCCCGCGGGCCCGACACTGGAGCTACGTGTCCTCAGGCAACGTGTACGCCTCGCACGATCGACCCGGTGCCGATGAGTCCGCCGAACTGATGGCACCGACGGACTTGGCAGAAGTGGATCGATCGCTGTACGGCGAGGCCAAGGTCAGCTGCGAGCAGGCTTCGGTCGGGATAGTCGGTGACCGGTTGCTGATCGCACGGTGCGGGCTGATCGGCGGCCCCGGCGATCACACCGGCCGAACCGGATACTGGGTGGCCCGATCGGCGCGCGACACGTCCGGCCCGCTGCTGGTGCCCGACATCGACGAAGCGGCGACCCAGATCATCGATGTCCGCGACTTGTCGGACTGGCTGGTGCGCTGCGCCGAGGACAAGGTCGTCGGCACCTACAACGCCGTCGGCCCGAGACAGAGCTTCGGTGATTGGATCGCGATGTCCCGACGCATCGGCGGACATACCGGCCCGGTGGTACGGGCGGAGTCGAGTTGGCTGCAAGAGCAGGGCGTCGAGGAGTTCATGGGACCGGAGTCACTGCCGCAATGGGTCGCCGACCCGGCCTGGCAAGGCTTCTCCGACCGGGATGGCTCGGCGGCGATCAATGCTGGACTGGTACACCGACCCCGTGAACAGCTGCTGACCGACCTGCTTGCGTGGGAGCAGGCGCAGGGCCTGGACCGGACTCGCGACTCTGGGCTCAGCCCTGCACGGGAACGAGAACTGATACAGCTGCTCAGCTGAGGGCTGGGTGTTCCGCAGCTCTCGTTGGATCTGCTTGGCTGGGCTCGCCGTGGGCTCGACACCGTGGTGGGCTCGACATCGTGGTGGGCTCGACACTGTGGTGGGCTCGACACCGTGGTGGTAAGCGGCGCGTGCCCAACCGAGTAGACTTCACATCAGTGCCCGCAGAGTTCTGCCTCGGGCAGCAGTTAGCACGTCGACCACCACGCGCCGCGACCAACCGGTCTGCGCCGGGCAGGACGACCCTTTTACGTTCGGAGCAATTTGATGGCGGCCTCTCGCCCCAGTACGACCATGTCCAACACCACCTTGTCCAGTACCACGACGTCCAACACCACGATGCCCACCACCACGATGTCCACTACCCCAACGTTCGCCGATCTCGGCGTACCCGATGCCCTGACGGCTGTGCTTGCGAGCAAGGGCATCACCACCCCGTTCCCGATCCAGGCGGCAACGCTGCCGGACTCGCTCGCCGGTTGCGACGTCCTCGGCCGTGGTCGCACCGGCTCCGGAAAGACCTATGCGTTCGCGCTTCCAGTCCTCGCCCGGCTGGCGGCCAGCGGCACGCCGCGCCGCCCGGGCCGACCACGTGCGCTGATCCTGGCGCCGACCCGCGAGCTGGCCAGCCAGATCGAAGCAGCGATGGCTCCACTGGCCAAAGCGCTGTCGATGCGCACCATGACGGTGTTCGGAGGCGTCGGCCCGAACCCGCAGATCGCCGGATTGCGGGCCGGCGTCGATGTGCTGGTTGCCTGCCCCGGTCGGCTCGCCGATCACATCGCCAGCGGCCACGCGAACCTCGACAGCGTCGAGATCACCGTGCTGGACGAGGCCGATCACATGGCAGACCTCGGCTTCTTGCCAGCAGTCCGGCGGCTGCTCGACCAGACACCCCGCAACGGTCAGCGGATGTTGTTCTCCGCGACCTTGGACGGCGGCGTCGATGTGATCGTCAAACGCTTCCTGAGCAATCCGGTGACGCACAGTGTGGACTCCGCGGATTCGCCTGTCTCGACGATGGCGCACCACGTGCTGCACGTCCGACAGGACGATCGGCTGCCCGTGCTGGTGGACTTGGCGTCCGCACCTGGGCGCACGCTGGTGTTCACCCGTACCAAGCAGCGGGCCAAGCGTTTGACGCGTGACCTGATCGCATCGGGTGTGCCTGCGGTCGAGTTGCACGGCAACCTCGCGCAGAACGCCCGGACCCGTAACCTGCTGGCCTTCTCCGACGGCAGTGCAAACACTTTGGTGGCAACCGACATCGCAGCGCGGGGCATTCACGTCGATGACGTCGCATTGGTGATCCACGCAGATCCCCCGGTCGAGCACAAGGCGTATCTGCATCGCTCGGGTCGTACCGCACGGGCTGGCGCCGACGGCATCGTGATCACCTTGATGACCGACGATCAGGTTTCCGATGTGCGTGACCTGACCCGCAGAGCTTCCATCAAACCGACCACTACCCGGCTCAGGCCTGGCGATCCACTGCTGGCACGGTTGGCGCCCGGAGAGCGATCCTTCGTCGCGCCGCCTGTCCCGTCGGCTACCGCACCGCAGCAGAACCGAAACGGCTCCGGTCGAGGCCGGACGGCACGCGGTTCGGCTGCCAGCCAGCGAACCTCTGCCGGCGGCAGCAAGCCTCGTTCCGACGGCGCTCGACGGACTTCGAACTCGCCTGCACCGGCCCGCACCGGCGGAGCCGCCGCGTTCTCGGCCGGCTCTCGCCCGCGTGGCCGCCGAAGCCCGCGCTGAGGAGCTGGACATGCGAAAGATCAGCCACTGGCGATGTGAGCAGCATCCGTCGAACGTGAAGACGATCATCAGCGCCGGGATGCCCCGCACACCGATCTGCGACTGGCAGACCCCGCAGACCGACAGCTGGCCATGCTCGCGCCCGCTTGTGCTGTTCTCACCCGAGCCCTCAGCGGACAGATCCGGATCGGCAACGACCCGGACCTAGTCGACGCACCGGCCTACCGAGCCGCACTGCCGACTTGTTCCGGTCATCCCCGGTCAACAGGCAACGGTTGGCATACCGCTGCGGTTGAATGAGCGGATGAGCGTGTACGAGTGGTTCCTCAGCCCGTCCGAGCGAGGTAATCCAGCCACCCGGCTGGACGTGCGCCATCCCGACGTGGGCTCTTGGACCACCGGCAATGACGTCTCGCCGTTGGTTCACGGCAGGGCGTACTTCCCGGAATTGCTTCGCTGCGTGCGCGCCATGCAGGCCGGTGATCTGCTGCTGTTCACCGACTGGCGCGGCGATCCCGACCAACTGCTGGACGGTCCTGGAACCGAAGTTTCTCGAGTGTTCTGCGAGGCGGCAACTCGCGGGGTGATCGTCAAAGGCCTCATGTGGCGCTCGCATCTGGATCGATTCGCCTTCAGCGAGCAGGAGAATCGTCATCTCGGCGAGGAGATCGAGGCGGCCGGCGGTGAGTGCCTGCGAGACATGCGGGTCCGCCCCGGCGGGTCGCACCACCAGAAGTTCGTCGTGCTCAGGCATCCTGGACGGCCCGACCTCGATGTCGCGTTCGTAGGCGGTATCGACCTGTGCCACAGCCGCCGCGACGGCCCGCAACACGAGGGCGACCGGCAGCGGCAAGCGATGGCGAAGGTCTACGGCCCTAATCCGCCGTGGCACGACATTCAACTAGCCGTCCGAGGACCGGCTGTAGGTGACGTCGAGACTGTATTTCGCGAGCGATGGGAAGACCCGAGCCCATTGACCCGCAATCCCTTCGACCGGCTTGCAGACCTGGTCCGCCACGATGACGACTCGGCTGGGGTGCTGCCGCAGCAACAGCCGGACCCGGAACCTCGCGGCACGAAATCCGTGCAGCTGCTGCGGACCTACCCGTACCGGCGAGAGGGATATCCCTTCGCGCCGCAGGGCGAACGCAGCGTTGCTCACGCCTACGACAAGGTCATCCCGCGCGCACACAGCTTGATCTATCTGGAGGATCAGTACTTGTGGGCCGCCGATGTGATCCGGTGCTTTGCAACCGCGTTGCGCGATGATCCACAGCTGCACCTGATCGCTGTGATCCCGCACTATCCCGACCAGGACGGCCGGTTCTCCCAATCACCCAACCTGGTCGGCCGTCAGCAGGCGTTGGACCTGATGCGCCGGGCCGGCGGTGACCGGGTAGCGGTGTACGGCGTCGAGAACCACGCAGGCACGCCGGTCTACGTTCATGCCAAGGTCTGCATCGTCGACGACGTTTGGGCCTCTGTCGGCTCTGACAACATCAATCGCCGTTCATGGACGCACGACTCCGAACTGTCCTGCGCGGTGATAGACGAATCGATCGATGAACGCGAGCCACAGGTGCTCGACCGGTTTGGGCACGGGGCCCGCACCTTTGCCCGTGAGCTACGACTGCAACTGGCCCGCGAGCATCTGGATCGCGAAGCTGGGGACGACGCTGATCTGCTCGATCCGGTCCGCGCGTTCAATGCCTTCCGCGACAGCGCTGTGGCGTTGCAGCACTGGCACGACGGGGACCGTAAGGGACCACGTCCGGCGGGCAGGCTGCGTCCGTATCAGCTGTCCCGGCTCTCGCCGGGCACCCTGAGTTGGGCGACGCCGCTTTATCGGATCGTCTACGACCCGGATGGCCGACCTGCCCGGCTGCGCCGCAAACACCAATTCTGACCGGGCGCAGGATCTACGACGTGCCACTCTGCAGCCGGTCTGAGTACATCGGGCGATAGCGCCTCCCCGCACCACGAGCACTGTCAGACCTGCGGATTACCGTGCCGTTCGTGTCCGGTAACTCGAGCCTCGACGGCCCTGACGACCGCTTTGAACGCGTCGTCGACGAACTGCGCGGCGTCCCTGGCGTGACACCGCCTGGCAGCAGCGCGGGCTTCGGCTCGTCAGCGCTGCGCCTTCAGAACAAGATCTTCGCGATGCTGGTGCGCGAACGGTTCGTCGTCAAACTGTCTCAACCTCGGGTGGACGCCTTGGTGGAGGCAGGCGAGGGCGTGCGCTTCGACGCGAACAAGGGGACGCCCATGAAGCAATGGTTCAGCCTGGACCCGGCATCGGAATTGGAGTGGCTGCCGCTTGCTCACGAGGCACTGGACTTCTGCCGGGCCGGGTTGCCATCAGCTACGCCTCGCCCCTGAACCTCCACGTCGGCAACCCCGAGTTCGCCAGCGTCGCTGCTACCTGCTCGCACAGCGGCGCTGAGAACGGCCCGCTGAACGCTTTGCGAAGCGGCGGACACCTATCGTCAGATACCGTCTGGTGTGCACCCGAAACCACCGGGTAGCAATTGCGGCATCACCATGATCGACCGCTCGACGGTGAAGAGCCGGTATGGACAATGAACCGGAAGCGACCCAACGCCCGTCCGAGCGGCCTGGAGGAGCCATCTCCGAAGACACCGGGGCACTCGGTCCCGAAACTCAACCGATACCCAGCCAACCTCCGAGCAAGCCTGCTTGGGTGCTGGGCGGCCGCTACCGGGTCATCGACCGGATCGGCGCCGGCGGCATGGCCGAAGTCTTCCGCGCACATGACGAGCTTCTTGCTCGTGATGTCGCCGTAAAAGTCTTCCGCACCGTTCCGGTTGCGCCCGACACCGCCAGCGGCGCCGAGCGCCAGATGATCGAACTGCGCGCGCTGGCCGCTCTGAACCACCCGAACCTGATCACGCTGTTCGACGGATCCGTGACGGGAAACGACGGTCCGGCATTCCTGGTGATGGAATTGATCGACGGCCCCAGTCTCGCGGCCCGCATCGACGATGGCGCGCTACCAGAACACGAGGCACGCGAGGTCGGAATCCAGATCGCGGACGCGCTGGCCTACGTCCACGCCCAGGGCATGGTGCATCGCGACGTCAAGCCTGCCAACATCCTGCTAGGCCACGACCGAACCGTCGCCGACTCCACCTTTCGGGCCCGCTTGTCAGACTTCGGCATCGTCCGTCTGCTGGGCAATGAACGACTGACGAGCGTGAACTTCACGCTGGGTACCGCTTCCTATCTCGCACCGGAACAGGCTCGCGGATCAGACGTAGGCCCGGTTGCCGACGTGTATTCCTTGGGGCTGGTGCTGATCGAGAGTCTGACCGGAGTTCGCTCGTTTGCCGGACCACCATTGGAAGCCGTGATGGCCCGGCTGGAGCGCAGCCCCGATATTCCAGCGCACCTCGCACCGCCGTGGCCGGCCCTGCTCTCAGCCATGACGTCCAGCGACCCGGCGGCACGTCCCACTGCGGGCCAGGTGGCGCAGACCTTGCAGGACGGACGCTCCGCGTCGATACCGTTGCCGGCCGCGGGCGCGATTTTCCCGGCAGAGGCCGAGACTGTCGGCATTGCGGCCGTCGGTGGGGCTGCCGCCCTCGCGGCGGCCGGTGGCGCGGAGGCTCTGTCGCCGATTGAGACGGATCCGTGGGCGCCTGCCGATGACCACCCTCGGCGCCGGTGGATGGCCTTGCTGCTCGTCGCGGGACTGTTGGCCG
>DASXHV010000102.1:0-22548 GCA_036488285.1 Jatrophihabitans sp.
GATCTGCACGCCGCCCACCTTGTATTCCCAAGTCTCCTTACGAACAGGACCTACTTGTCCGGCATGTTCGAACAGCGTATCATCACCAATGATAAGAGTCTCACTCTGATCATCGTATTTTATGGATGTCGGCAGTTGAGCGTCGCCCGATGGTACATGGATAATATATTTCGCTCGCCTAGTCTTACCGAGACCCTGTGGTCTCCCTTCCTTCGGGTTAACCATGCGACTTCCGTAGGTGTGAAGCCATAAAACGCGCCGGCCAACCATAACGGCCTCTTGCCAGAGGTCCTTATCGAGGGTTATCGGCACGCGGATCCCAGGCGTCTTAAGTTGCTCGCGAAACCGCTCGGTGTAGTCAACATGTGCCACAATTGCTGCGACATACGAAATGACATCGGCCGCGTCAATTGAGCAACCGATGAACTGAGAAAGTGTCCGAGTCAACTTTGGTGCAAGGTTTGCCACTGTGGCATCCGAGTCGCGATATAAGGGCATCACGCGGCCGCCACGTCCGTCGAAACAGTGGACATTTGGAACAAGGGCCGAAAACGTGAGGCCTGGTCCGTTCTGAACAGCGTGGGCGTGCTGCTCGCAAACATAGATCTGTCTGGGGCCTTGACTTTGCCACAGTTCAGTGCGGGGAAAATCGATTACCCTGCGATCAAAAATCAATCTCTGTCGATCGAAGCTACGAAAGGCAACCTCCGTTGTTTCAATCCTAGTCCGTTCTTCGTGGACTAACGGAAGCGCCTCGGTTGCGCCAAGTATATCCACGTAGCTTCGATTAATCTTCCGATCTCGCGTCTCCTTGAATAGGGCGATTTTCTCGTTCGGACTGGCGACGATAAGCTGCTCCCAGCGCCGCTGAAGAGTTTCTGAATCTGGCGCCCACACCCAGTTTCTATTGGAATTTACGCCCGTTTGCTGCCATGGAAGAAGGTTGCCCAATAAAGGGTGTGCCTCCCAGTCTGTGTCGTATGGACGGAACGCGGCTTGCCAACTGCTGGAACATTCTTTCCAGTCTGACCCTTTGATGGACAGTTGTGATAAACTATCGAACTTCTCTTTCTGGGTTCCAGTCAGAGCGACATAATGTACAGGGGCCGATAGATCGGGGCGCGGGCTCCCTGAACGAACAAAGATGCCAATGCAGATGGTGTGTTGAGTCTCAGGAAAAATGCGGGTTCCTGCATCTGATCTGTGTTCTTCCGGGGATAGGTCAATAATCCATCCTTCGTCAGATATTTCACGGAGATACTGGCGCATCCCTGCGTACGATTTTGAGGTTAGGTATGCACTGGGTGTTATAAGCGCTACCACGCCTGCTGGGTCGTTCGCTTCGAACGCCTTCCAGGTTGACCATCTCCAGAAGTACGTCCACATATTGTTAAGGTTAAAGGCGAGCTTTCCGCTTCCTGGGGCGCGAAATTCATCCAGTGACGGGCGTTTGCTAGTATCCACTGGCCTGGAAGGACTGCGCTTCTCCTCGATCCACTTTGCGGCACCCCGCGCCCGTTCGCGCCATGGCGGGTTTCCAATAACAACCATAACCGGAACGTCTCGCTTTACCTGATTTGCTCGCCGTCGCGACTCCTTTAGTACGTTATAAAGTTGACCAAAATCAAAGGGCATAGCATATGGATCGTCAAGCGTATCGGTTAGAAAGCGGGGTTCTTCGGCGGGTATTTCGACTTGGTACCTGTTCCTTAGTGCTGCGTGCAACCGTAGTTCAGCCACCGCAAACGGTGCGGCCTGAATCTCAAAGCCAATTAGCCTATTTGCGAATAGCTCGCGAAGGTGGGCCGCGGGGACCGCCTTAGAATTTCTTTGCGAGCGAAGAGTGTTGGCGGCATTCTCGAGAACCTCTGCAAGGAACGTGCCTGCCCCCATTGCGGGGTCCACGACAATTACGTCATCTGACGCAAATCCGCGCCGCTTTCCTAAGTGTTCCTTAAGGATCTCGTCGACGAACGAAACCATTGCGCGAGCAACTGGTGCGGGAGTGTAGTAGGTGCCACTGTGTCGACGGAGCTCTGGATCGTAGTGCTCCAGAAACGTCTCGTAAAGTTTCGCGTAAGTGTCCGCGTCTCCGACGCGCACGTTGGACCAGTTGATATTGCCAATCACCCGCACCAAGGTGTCGACGACATTGAGATGTCCGACCCACTTTGGATGAGCCAGAATGGCCAATGCCTCGCCTAGGAGCGAATGTTGCTTGCCAAGTTGTTCGGCGATTCCCGCCGGAGAACGCCCTTCAAATGAAACTCCATCGACGCGTGCCAGAAGTAGACCAAATGTAACAGCTTGTGCGTAGGAGTCAGCGAACTTCTGCTCGGCTACTTCCACATTTTTTTCGGAGGTCGGGAAGAGAATGGAGCGCCACTCCATGGCGAGTATTGTAAAAGGTTGCTTCCTTTTCGCTCTCTCTTGTGTCAGAGTTTCTGAAACTTGGTCGCGAAGAAGTCGGCACAATGGAGCGACGTCAGCCACGATTGCTCGCATCGTTCTTGGCTGCTCGGGTTTCCAATACAGGAAAGCTTTCAGTAGTTGCTCGAAGGCGCTATCGGCAGGCTTGAGATGTCGGCCGGCGCGAGCAAGGTCACCGTCGAGTGTGCCGACCTTGCCTACTAGTTCTCCTTTTTGGTACAGGGCCCATGAGTTACCGTCAGTATAGATTAAATTGGGAAGGTGTTTGAGCTTTTCCCACTGTAGGCGGTCGTGCTGGTTGGCTCGCCAGGTCTCCGGCGTCCCCTTGCCGGGAGCATTTAGTTCGATATAGCCGACTCTTCCGCTCGGCGCGTCTACCGCCATGTCTGGCCGAGAATTCAATTCTGTAAGGGTGACTTCGTCGTGAACTGTGAGCACAACTCCTAAGATGTCCCCCAGTCGTTGGACCAGTCGGCTTATTGGCGCTCGGAGTCGATCCTCACTCCGCCCGTCGCCGCGCATCCGTGGCCCGAGTTCCAGTCCGAACTGGCTCACAATCTCAAGAAAACGATCACGGTCAGGCTGTTGTCGGTGAGGTCTTGAGTGCGAGCTCGCCATCATGCCTCCGGTTGATCTCGACCGTCCTTTGAGGTTGGTGGTCTGACGGTCGGCAAGTCAAGTGATGAGTCCTCACAACTCGGGTGTCATCCCGATGGTCTAGTTTCACCGTGGTAGTTATGCGCATCGAGCACCTGCGCGTCTGTTTGAAAATCGCTATCTGTTTCACGAATGCAGTAATGGTCCACCTGATTGGCGTACGACTGGGTGGAGATAGTCACGGGCAGCGTGTGAGCGGGGTCGGAGGTGAATCCAAAACTTGCGTGCGTCGGGTGGTAATGATCATGAACTCGTGAGATGGGCGAGCTTACTTCCTGCGGAGGCGGCGCGTGAGTGCGAATCTGCTGGAGCTAGGGCACGTAGCAGCCTGGAGTCACCCGTTTGCCAATCTTCCATCTACTTGGAGATCTTCTAACCGGCAAGTTTTCGGGGTTCATTCCACGATGTCGATCGTCGCATGCGCTGTTCGGTGGAACCCGGTCAAGGACTTGGGCGTTGTGCTCGCAGAGAAGAAGCTGGCCAGATTGGTGCTCAAGTGTAACAACGCCACGCGTATCGCGATCTTAACGGAGAGCGGCGATCGAGAAGCAATGGCCTTAGGTCGGGGCTCATTGCTCATTTGTCCGTCTGTGCAGGTCATCGGCTTCAATGGAAGAGGCAGAGTGCAGTACCAGACACGGAACCAGCGCACGCTCGCCGACAATATCGCCGAGTTTCAGCGTCGGTATGTCTACGCGAAGGACTTTATCTCCTATCTTGCTCGCAACGAGATCAAGCCGGTTCGAGTCGAACGAGGGCAGTCGGGCCGTTGGCTGGTGTTCTGCGTACTCGCCGAGACATCGAGAACCATGTTTGACATTGACCGGGAAGTCCTCTTCGTGGTGACCGACTACCCAACTGTCGAGCCGCGGCTGCTCGGTGAGATTCAGGGGCATTTGAGGGACAACGCACGGCTCGACAATCAGGTAGCTGTCCTTCTCAGCTTGGACGAAGACGCCGATCGGATCGCCAGGCAACGTGTCGGCGAAACCGTTGTACTTACCCTGAATGCGGGGAACATATCTGCCGGCACTCCAGAATTTCGTAGATTATTGGCAGATACTATTTCGTCGGTTGATCATTTTAATGTCACAACGCCGTTAACCTCGCCTAGCGCCTTCTTTGGTCGTGAGCGAGACATAGCGGAAGCTCGCCGGTGTCTCGGTTTGGGTCAGCACCTTGGAATTTTCGGACTGCGCAAGGCTGGCAAGAGCAGCCTGTTGAACCGCCTCTCGGATGTACTCAAGGGGCAGGATTGGGCAGTCGCAAACTTAGATCTCAACGAATATTTCGGTACGCCTAGGATATTTAAGTCGAGTATTGTGCGGACTCTGGCCGAGGTTGCTGAAGCAAAAAAGTTGACACTTCCACGCTTGGTGAGTGCTTCGGCGCCGCGGCGCGACATAGTCAATGACCACTGGTTAAAAGACTTGGGTGTCGTCGTCGACGCACTTGGAAGGTCCGCTAAGGGCATCGTAATCATGATTGATGAGATCGATACGTCTTTGCCAGGACGTACGCTCGGGGCGAATGAAGAAGAGGACGAGCTTGGTCTACTTAGGGCTCTCGCTCAACTGAGAGCGTTCATACAACGGCGTGATATGCAAGGGAAGAGTCGTCCAGTTCTGCTCTGTGCTGGTGTCGACCCAGGCTTGTTCGAAAGGCCGAAAATTCGACGACTGGCGAACCCGCTGTATCAGTTCGCGAGTATCCAATTCATCAAGCCGATGGATAGGGATGAATTGCAGGAAATGGTTAGAACTCTCGGAAAGCGAACTGGCATGCGCTTTCGCGAACATGAGCTAATCGATCGTCTATTAAGTGAATACGGTGGCCATCCCTTGCTTACGCGCCAGGCGTGCTCGTTTGTGCACCGTCGGCGCCCTAGGGCTGTGGTGCCCTACCAAGTCACTCTCGACGACATCGATAGGGCTACCACTGCCACTGGTCCTGGCACGCCGCTCGACCATGCCCTCGATGTTCCAGCTAGCTTTGAGGAATGGTATCCAGAAGAGTCGGCACTACTGGATAGCCGACTGGAGTCTGGCGCCCCGGCGATCGGATCTCAAGGCTTGGACCATGCCGTCGCCTACGGCATTCTAAATGACGACGGGTCCGCCCGAATCAATGCGCTGTTGAGGCGGCACGACATATGACCCTCGCGCGTTCATGGTCCGACACGGTGGATGATATTACGGAAAAGCTCCTCTACGGTCAGAAGATCCTTGTGCGGGCGCTGCCGAAGTCGGGGAGAAGTACACTGCTTGAAGCGATATCGCGACGATACGCCGAGATTAGCGGTCATGATTCGGTAGTCGTCCGGTATGGCGACGGCCAGGCGCCCGAGATGGTCGTGAAGCAGGTGGAAGATAGGGTCGCGGCTGCCTCATCGGCAGCGCTCCTTATCGACGACTGGGGAAACTTCCTGCGTTCGGCGCCAAAAGAGTCTTGGCAGCCCAGGCTGAACAACCTGTGCGTTGACGGACCGTTCGCGAGAACTATCGGTGTGCTAATGACGGCATCTGCCGCGGAAAACTTGTCTCGAACTGCTGCCTGCGGTAGTCCGCTCGTCGATGCTGTGCATGAAGTTCGCGGCATGCCTGTACCCGAGGCAAGCTTCGTTATCGAGGAGCTAGAGCACCGCGGATTGCATCGCGATTCCGCGCAATCCCTAGTTGAGCATTTCGGTGGCCATCGAGACCTGCTTCGGGCGGCGGAGGAGGGCGATCCAGAAGCTCAGATCCGGCGCTCGGTTCTTCAGGTCGCTGCGAAGGTTGGTCATGACGGAGCTGCGCGGATCTTGGATCTTGGGCGAAAGGCTGGGTTGCATCTTGCTCGCCAGTCGATTGACGAGTTTTTAGTGCCCGCGGTATATGCGCCAGAGGCCGGCCGGACAGCATTGCTGCCATCTCTACTCGACGGAGGTCTTGTCAAACTGCTCCCTGGTGCGGGAGATAGCTGGCCTTCGAAGCAAGAGCTCTCGGCAGATCGTCTGTTGACTAGATTTATGTCCGGGGAAGACGCGTTCTGGTTCGACCGGTACCTTTATTCAGCCTTGCCAGAACTGTTAGATGTGCTCCGGGCTGTAGCTGCTTCGGCGTTCGCAGAAATGACTCTGCGGCTCCTGAGTGGTCCACCTACAGCGGGTTTCAGACCAGAACCGGTTGTAGCAGCGTTTGAGCGCTTCCGCGCAGATGGCTTAATTGTTTATTGGCATCAGGTAGCCTATGGTGACATTCATCCGATGCATGACCGGCAGCTGCTATTTCGGTCGTCGATTGACGGCTACCACTTGCCTCCGGCCGACCGCATTGTCGGGAGGGTTGCGCCGGGGAATGAGAACGACGCATATCTGGCCCGCGCTCCCCTCGGTAGAATGGAGTCGGCGTGGCGTCGATCCAGTTGTTGGGCCTGCGCCTCGGGCGATAGGCGACATTGAGCAAGGGGGCAACTTTCCGAGCTGCGGAGGTGGTGCCACCTGGCGAGCTGACTGGCGAGGTAGCTACGGCAAGTCGTGGCGTTAGTGTCCAATTCGCTCGGATGCGTCATTGCCCCGGACTGAAAGCGTGCTGACCGCGGTGACGCGCGGCATGTCAGCACAGATCAGCCGAGCAGTAGCCGTGTAGGTAGTGAGCAAGATCGTCCTCGGACACAAATACGCGGTAAATCTCCCGCACCAGACACTGACAGGCCCACTACGGTGGGCTTTTTGTCGTTCAGCACTCTAGCTGTTGTCGGTAGGCTGATTGCAGCGGCGCCCTCCCTCTCAGGTCCATCGCGGGGAGGTGCGTGATGACCGGCGTCATCACGCCCCTGACCCCGCCGGGCCGGATCACCCGGGCCGCGGACACCACCCCGCGCCCAGCGGCCGTCGCCCCGCTGGCGCTTCCGGTGTTGCGGACCGCGTGCCCGGGTTCGCTGTACTTCGGCAGCGCGCGCGTGGACAGCTCGGGGCGGATCCATGACCGGAGCGCGGTCGCGGTGCTCGGGTGGCTGCCCGGTGACCGGTTGATGATCACGGTCGTGGAGACCTCCGTGGTCTACCACCGCCGCGCTGAGGGCGTGTTCGCCATGACTGCCAAGCCCTACGTCGTCGTGCCCGCACCGGTGCGGGCACGGTGCGGGCTGCTCGCCGGCAGCTGGGTCCTGGTGGCCACCGATCCCGGGCAGGACGCGCTCGTCGTGCACCCGCCGGCCGCGGTCGCGGCCATGCTCTCCCGCTTCCACACCCAGCTCGCCGGAGGTGGGCACGCATGACCGACTCCACGGCGACGACTGCCGAACTCGACGCGGCACGGCTGCTGCTCGCGAAGATGGGCATCGACCCCCACGACCTCCTCGCCCCGGCAACCGAGCCGCCCGGCAGTTCCCCGTCACGGGCCCCGATGCTGGCGGTGTGGATTCCCGTCGTCGCCGGGCTGGTCTCGCCCAGCACCGCCCGTTCCTACGGCTCCTATTGGAAAAAGGTGCTCGCCGAATGGCCGGACCGGCGGCTCGACCAGATCACCGCCTCCGATATCAAGGCCATGTCGGAAAGGTGAAGGCGACCGCGTTGGTGCGCAGCAACTCCCGCGGCGGTCGCACCGCCGCGGAGAACTTCATCGCCGCCATGCGCTGCCTCTACCGCCACGCCGAAAACGACGGCACCATCGACGAACGCCACAACCCGGCCCGCCGGGTCACCAAACCACGACGCAACAAGTCGACCCGCCGGGCCTGCCCGACGCCCGCATCGCCGAACTCGGGCTTTCCGCGGTACGTGTGGTGATCACGTCGCCGCCGTCGTGGGCGAAGGCAACCTTGGTGGCGGCGACGAGCTTGCCGTTGGCCCGGAATGCGTCGGCCAGTTGTGCGCACCGGGCAACGATCTCGTCGGCGGGGTGCGTGGTGGGCAGGGCGGTGATGCCGTGCTGGAGGTCGATCACGACCAAGGCCGTGGCCGGGTCGAGGGTGGCGGGCATGGTGCGCACCTTCTTCGTCATGAGTTCCTGGTCAGCAACAGGTCGAGCGAGGCCGAATGCGGCCCCGGGCCGCATCCGGCGGGCGGGTCAGCCAAGTGGCGAGTGCACGGTCGGGGCGAGCAGCGTCGTCAACTGGGTGATGTCGTCGAGAGTGTCGATGGTGAGGACCGCTTCCTGAATGGCGGCCTGACGCTCGGCGGTGATGGTGCGATGAGTCAGCTTGGTGTACTTGGCTCGGATCTCCGCGTTGGTCAGGTTCCGGTCGCCGGTGCCGCGCGGGTGGACGACCTCGGCACTACGCGTGGTTCCGTCGTTGAAGGTCAGACGTACTCGGGTGGTGAGCTGTTCGCCGGCGGGAAGGGTGTCGTAGGCCGGTTCGTGGTGGGTGACGGTCCGGTCGATCAAAGCCCAGATGTCGTCGCGGTCGATCCGGTCGGGGGTGAACTGGTCGACGAGCACGTCGCCGTCCAGCAGGGCCGCGGCGACGGCGTAGGCGACGTTCATTTGTGCGCCGATCACCTCCAGCGGGCGTTCGGCCTGCCATCCGCCGTGCGCATAGGCGGCTTCGCCCATGTCGATGTCGATGCGCTGGATCTGGTGGACGTCGGTCTGGGGCCGCAGTTCGATCGCGGCGTCGATCGCGGCGTGCAGCAATCCCATGGCCGAGTACGCCTTCACGGCGATCCGTTCGGTCTCCCACAACGTGCCCAGACCGGCGTAGATCGCGTCGGGGTAGGTGCGGTGGCCCTCACCGAAGGCGGCCAGCCAGCCGCCGTAGGGACGCTCGAACACCCGCTTGATGCCGACGTAGCCCGAGGCCGCCAGCGCGGCGGCGGTCAGGCCGTTGCGTGAGGCGAAGCCGTGCTGCATGCGCTTGACCATCGATTCATACATCGCTGACATGAGCCCGCAGGACTGGGTGGCCGCCATCCCGAACGCGTCCTCAACCCCGGCTGCGTCCAGCCCGTACAGCGTTCCCGCGGCAGCGGCGGCGGAAAGGGTGCCGAAGACCACGCCCGAATGCCACCCGCGCGAGAGCATGTCCAGGCCGCCGAGCGCCAGGCCGACCCGGGGCCCGGTCTCATATCCGAGGATGGCGCCGAGCAGGAAGCGCTCGCCGGAGACGCGGCCGACGCGGGGAACAGCGGCGAGCATCGCGGGCAGGATGAGCGAGTTGCTGTGCAGTGGAGCCAGCGGGTGGTAGTCGTCCAGCTCGAAGCCCTGGATGAAGCTGGAGTTCAGCATGGCCGCCGAGGTGGCGCTGGTCGCCCGGCCGCCCCAGCCGATCAGGGCGGCGTCGCCGGTGTCGTCGAGCGCGGTGACGCCCGCGACACCGATGCGGGAGACGGGGAGTTGCGCGCCTACCAGGGCACAGGCGATGCCGTCGAGTACCAGGTGCTTGGCCCGGTCGCGGACCGAGGCGGGCACGTCGTCCAGTGTTGTTTGGGCGACCCAGGTGGCCAGCTGGCCGGTCGGGCCGGCGGGGTCGGTGACGGGTCGGGCTGACTGTGCAGCGTGCCTGACCATGGTGGGCGCTTGGGAAGTAGCCGGGGAAGTCATCGTGGGTTCGCCTCTCGTTCCTGGCGGACGGGCCCTGGTGCCGCATCCACCTTCAGAGTAGGACGATATTGTGGGACAATCAAGTAGGGTGATGTGATGGGTTAATATTGTGGGGAAGCGATCCGGTGGCTGGAGCGGCCACGCACTCAGGGAGGCAGAACCCGTGACCGAAACTGACCGATCGGCGCCCGGCGGCGCGGGGCTCACGCGCGCTCAGGGCGCGCCCACGGCGGTGGAACGGGTCGTCGCCGCGATCCGCGATGGGGTGCGAGCCGGCCGGTTCGTGCCGGGCCAGCGCCTGGTCGAAGCCGACCTGATCCGTGATCTGGGCGTGGGGCGCAACAGTCTGCGGGAGGCGTTGTCGCGGCTGAGCAGCGACGGGCTCATCGTGGTCGAACCGCACCGCGGCGCCTCCGTCCGGAGGTTGGGCCGCCGGGACGTCGCGGAGTTCTACGAGCTACGGGAGGTTCTCGAAGGTCTCGGCGCCCGGCTGGCGGCTGAGAACATCGAGCTGCCGGGCAACCGGGAGCGGTTCACCAGTGCGCTGGAGGCCGTGCGCGATGCCACCGGCGCGGCGCAGATGGCGGACTACATCGACGAGAACACCCGGTTTCACCGCGCAATCGTGGAACTGGCCGGGCGCGCCCGGCTGCTGGAACTGGTCGATCAGCTGCAGATCCAGACGTTCCGTGTCCAGTTCCGCAACGCGCTGGCGCGAGACCGGACCGGGATGCGGGAGTACTCGGCGGCCGAGCACGAGGACCTCGCGGAGGCGATCCTGGCCGGTGACGCCGAGCGCGCCGAGCGGACAATGCGGCAGCATTTGCGCCATACCGGTGGCGGCGTCATGCAACTGCCCGACACGGACTTCGCCTGAAAGACGCCAGCGGACACTCCTTGGGAGAGCGAGTGACAGCGACTCCGGCAGGCGTGCCGCACGATCAGCCGCGCTGCCTTCGCCGAGCGGGACAGCGACCCGCGCGTGGACGGCTGGTCGTCGGACAACCTCTGCCGGCCGCGCGTGAGCGCGGACCGATCACCTGGACCGCGTCCACCGGCGAGTACGGTTCCGCCGCAGGCGCGGCGTGCATCAGACTGCCACCCACGGACTGCGCCGTGTTGTTCGCCGACACCAACGTCGCACTGGCGTATCGACTGCCGCTGGGCACCTGCACCGGGGTCGTGCCAGACGGGATCGTGGCCCTCGGCGTGGACGATCCGGACTGGGCCGGGACGCCACCATCCTGCTCGGCTGCCTCAAGGGCCGCACCACCGCCGAGAGCGTGACGCTCAACAGGCGCTCGGTCTGGCTGCTGGAGCAGTCGCTGGCGCACCCGGCGCTGACCCGAAGCAGGGCCGCACCGGCGGCACGGGCGATGCTGTGGACCCGGTACGTTCCCGGCCGCTACGGCAAGGTGGTCACCACGCCGTGCAGCCCTGGGCAGGTGATGGAATGGGTGGCCCGCGGCCATCCGGCCCTGACCGAAGCCGGCGTCACGCCGGTCGCCGAGGACAGCGGCCCGTTGCCGGTCGGCCGACGGCGCATCCGGACCACTTTCACCTCGCGTGCACGGTGTGATCGCTGTCAGGTGTTGTCGATCAGGTGCTGTATGTTCCGCCCGTAGATTTCGATCAGCGCCGACTTGTCCCCGTGCAGGATCGGGTCCTCGGGAAAGATCGCCAGCGCGTTCAGAAGACCACCGATCTGGGTGACGATGAGCCGGGTGCGCAGTTCCGCGTTCGGGCCGATCAACCGCGGCGCCAAGGGTTCCATCATGTTCGCCATGATGGATTCGCGAAACTTTTCACGGATCGCTTCCCGGTCGCTCGCACGGAGCATTGCGGCATAGAGTGGGAGCGCGACGGCGAATTCATCGGAGAGAAGCTTTTCAACGATTCGAATGCCGAGTTCTCCGAGGGGGCAACTTGACGCCATTCCGGCAAAGGTGTTGCCCATTTTCATCGTTTCGAGAAAAAGAAGCTCCTTTGTCCCGAAATGACGGATGACAAGTGCGGGATCGACGCCCGCGTCGGCGGCAATGGCCCTGACCGGTGTCGAGAAACCGCGCTCGGTGAACAATCGTCGCGCGCTGGCCGCGATTCGATCTCGAGTGGATGTCGTGGTACCGGTCACTGGGTAGATCCCTCCGAGGCTGAACTGACGCGATCGTACCCCATATTGAGTCAACTTAGTTGACAGCCCATCAGTTGCGGAGCTAGCCTCGACGCATCAACTTAGTTGACGCACGAGGGTTCGAGAGTGGAGGAGTCTGCATGAAAACGCCAAACGCAGAGCTCAGGGTCAAAGTCGAGTCGCAGCGGACGCTGCTGCCCGGCATGTACGGCGGCATCGACTTCACCATCCGGCCCGAACGGTTCACCGTCGACCCCGATGCAGTCACCATGATGCGGCGCCAGCTCGCCGACAGCCGGCCGCGCCTGCTCGCCGATCACGACGAGGTGTCGCGTATCGAGGCGTACACCATGATGGGCGACCAGCTCTGCGACGCCTACGCTGCGTTGATCCCCGAGCTCGGATTCAAGCACCTGGTCGCCATGCTCATGGCTGCGTGCGATCACGGCGTGGACAGCGTCGAGGACGCTCCGCCGCAACTGGTCGCATTGATCCGGGAGATGGAACGTGTGCCCGACTGGATCGACATGGACCTGGTCCGCCGGGGCGCGCGGCTCGAGCGCAACGGAGTGGTCAACACCATGCCCTTCACGGTTCGGGGTGCGTTCCTGGCCACGTTCATCAACAAGTACGCCGCGTTGCCGATGGCCTCCACCGGCGCATTGTCGGAGAAGAAGGCCGCCCGCCGGGTCAAGGAGACTGCCGCGTTCAGCGCTGTCAGCGCCATGCCGGGAAGCCTCGAACCCGGCGGGGCCGCATTCAAGACCGCGGCGATGGTCCGCCTCATGCACTCGATGGTCCGGTTCAACCTGCTGCGCAAAGGCAACTGGGACGCGACCGTGTACGGAGTACCGATCCCGCAGTCCGACCAGATGCCCGCCGGGATGGCCGGGGTGTTCTTCACGTCGATGAAGCTGCTGGCCAAGGGCCGTACGGAGTTCACCCCCGAGCAGCGGGCCAGCGCCGAATTCGCCCGATACCGTTGCCACTTGCTGGGGCTGCCGCAGGATCTGCTACCCACCACACCGCAGGCCGTCGTGGACGTGATGGCGACCCGGCACGCTACCTTGCTACGAGCCTGGGATGACTCCACCTGTGGTGCGCTGGTGCGTTCGACCATGGCCACCTACCTCGCCCCGGACGAGACTTGGCGTTCTCGTGTGCGCAACACCTTCGAGCGCAGCTTCTCGAAGTTCTTTTTCATCAAAGTATTCCTCGATGGCGACAAGAAACGCGCGGCCGACGTCGGGATCCCGCTCACCTTCGCCGATTACCCCCGCGCTGCCGTGCTCGGGACCGCGGTGGGCGTGAAAGCGATCAGCTACCGTGTCGCGTCGAAAATCCCGGGGGTCAGTGAACTGGCCGACCGCCGGTTGGTGGCGAAGCTGACGCGGCTGCTCGACCAGCTTGGACACGGCGAGTACACCACCGACGCGTCGACGTATCGGGCGGAAGCGCACGCATGACGCGGCCGATCGTTCGGGGTCACCCGTCGACGATGGATGACGACTACCAGCTCAACACGACCACGCTGATCCGGCACGCGGCCCGCACCCACGGCGAACAGCAGATCGTGTACCGGCTGCCCGACGGCGGCTGGGACCGATACACCTACGCCGAGTGCTATGAGCGCGTCGGCAAGGCAGCCGGCATGTTGCGCGAGCTCGGAGTGGCGCCCGGTGACCGGGTGGGAGTTCTGGACTGGAACAGCCGCCGCCATTTCGAGCTCTACTGGGCGATCCCCGGTCTGGGCGCGGTGATGCTGCAGATGAACCTGCGGCTGAGCAGCGGCGACCTCGCGTATGTGGTCGAGCACAGCGACGCCTCGATCATCCTGGTCGACGAATCGATGCTGGCGATCGCTGAAGCACTGGCCGAACGGGTCGACGGGATTCGCGCGTGGGTTGTGCTGTCGGACCGGCCGTTGAGCCAGATCGACACGACATTGTCGCCGCTGGTGCACCACGAAGATCTCATGGCGGCGGCCCCGGACGAGATCGACTGGCCGGTCATCGACGAGACGTCGGCCTACAGCGCCTGTTACACCACTGGCACAACCGGCCGGCCCAAGGGCGTCTACTACTCGCATCGGTCGGTGTATCTGCACACGATGGCTCAGGCCGCGACTCTCCGCCTGTCGCTGGACGACTGCGTCATGATGATTACCCCGATGTTCCACGCTCAATGTTGGGGATTGCCGCAGACCGCCACCTATGTCGGCGCGAAAGTCGTCCTCCCGGGCCGCTACCGCATCGACGACACAGGCCCGCTGGTCACTGCCATGACCGATGAGCAGGTCACTCTGGCCAACGGTGCCCCGGCGATCTTCCAGCCGATGCTCGACTACATCCGCGAGAACTGCCTACACCCCGATTTCAGCCGGACCCGGCTGCTGTCGGGCTCGGTCGAGCCGTCATTGTCTCTGATGCGCGGGTTCTTCGAGACCACCGGCGCCGACATCGTTCACGGCTACGGTGCCACCGAGACCTCGCCACTGGTCACCGCGAACTTCTGGAAGCCGAGCCTGCGGGAAGCTCTCGACACCGAGCAGTTGTGGAACCTGCGGCGCAAGCAGGGACTCCCGTCAACCGGGATCGACATCATCCTGCTCGACGAGGACGGAAACCGGCTGCCCCACGACGGGGACAGTGTCGGGGAGATCTGCTTGCGCGGCCCCTGGATCGCCACCCGCTATCACGCGATGCCGCAGCCGGAGGAGCGGTTCACCGCCGACGGGTATTGGCGCAGCGGCGACGCCGGAACCATCGACAGCGCCGGATACCTCAAACTCACCGACCGTCTCAAAGACATCATCAAGAGCGGAGGTGAATGGATCTCCACGATCGACATGGAAAACGCTCTGGCCGCGCATCCGGCGATCGCTGAAGCCGCCGTGGTCGGAGTGTCACACCCACGCTGGCAGGAACGCCCGGTAGCCATCGTGGTGCTCGAGCCCGGGCACCACGTGTCCGAGCAGGATATCCGCGATCACCTCGCGACGACCTTCGCCTCATGGCAGTTGCCCGACACCGTGGTCTTCGTCCGACAGATCGCCAGAACCAGCGTCGGCAAGATCGACAAAAGCCGGCTCCGTACCCAGCTGCAAGACATCTACCAGGACATCTCGCAGCAGGCTCCTTCCTGAGAGGGAAATCGCGGGATCGCCCTCGGTCCGTGACCGCCGATGGCATTGCTCGATTCGACAGATCCACTGCCGGGCGGCACGCATGCCACGCGGTGCGGGCCACACCAATTCCACAGCTGCTTGCGGGCACAGGCCAGCGTGCTGGCCAGCCCAGTGGCGGACACGGTCGCGGCGCGCTCACGCGCGACAGGAGGGACAACGTCGAAGACAGATCTGTTTGGGCCCGACCACGAACTGTCCGACTGTTTATGGCGGTGACGCTCATCGCTGTACATCTGAATCCGTCATAATTCGGCAGGCAAAGGGAGAATCCGATGACCGGTGAGCGACAGCCTGTGGTAACGACGTCCTCAGGATCGGTTCGCGGGGTTGTCGCTGCCGGAGTGGTGAGCTATCGCGGCATTCCCTACGCGGCCTCGCCGGTGGGTGAGCTACGATTCGCCCCGCCAAAGCCACCGGCCGGCTGGGTCGAGACCCGGGACTCGGCGCATTCGGGTCCGGCTGTGCCGCAGGGACCGTCACGGCTCGAGGCGGTGATGGGATCGCGGGTGCCCGATTGGGACGAGGACGAGTGCCTGAACTTGAATGTCTGGGCGCCGATCGAGGCGTCCGAAGCGGCGAGACGCCCGGTGCTGGTGTGGTTCCACGGGGGCGGTTTCACCAGCGGCTCCGGCGGATGGGATTGGTACGACGGCGCCAAGCTCGCCGCGCTTGGCGACATCGTCGTCGTCACTGCCAACTACCGCCTCGGCCCGTTGGGTTATCTGTATCTTCCCGAGATCGGTGCCGACAATCTTGGGGCACAAGACCAGATTGCCGTTCTGAACTGGGTACGTGACAACATTGCCGCCTTCGGCGGAGATCCCCACACGATCACCGTCGGCGGTCAGTCCGCCGGCGCGTACTCGGCGCTGAATCTGGCCGTCGCCCCCGATACACGTGACCTGCTGCACCGCGTTATCGCTCAGAGCAGCCCATGGACCGAGCCGCAGGAACAAGCCAAGGCGGTGGAGACCGCGGCGGTCTATCTGCGCGTCCTCGGTATCGACAACGCCGCGGACGCCGGCAAGGAGTTGCGGGAGTTGCCCGTCGAACGATTGCTGGATGCCTATCGAGAACTGCCGACGATCATTCCCCCTCGGCCCGGGGATGCCTCTCCGCCGATGTATCCGGTGCTGGGCGGTGCCGGAATACCGCGCTCCTGGCGAGCGGCGGTCAGGGACGCAGGCTTGGCCGACAAGGCTGTTCTGCTGGGCACGACCGCCGACGAAGCGTCGGCGTTTCTTGCCTTCAACCCTCTCATCCAGGGCCTCAATCGTGACCAGGCGGTCGGTGTGCTCACCACGATCGCTGGTGCGGACGCGCCGGTGATCTACGACCGACTTGCGACTCAGCGGCCCGGCCGAACCGCGGCCGGAGTGTTCACCGACTTCGTTACCGAGCAGTTGTTCGCCAGCGGCGCCGCTGAGATTGCCGCCTACGCTGCTCACGCCTACGTCTACCTGTTCAGCCGGTGTTCACCCGACGACAAGGGCCTGCTCGGTGCCACCCATTGCGCCGACCTGCCGTTCCTGTTCAACACCTTCGACGCCTATCCGGATGCACTGATGCTGGGCACTGTCGACAACCATGACCGTGAGCTGGGCCTGGCCTTCGGGGGCGCGCTCGCCGCGTTCGTCGCCACAGGCTCGCCGAACGGTCCCTCGCTGGCCCCGTGGGGCCGGTGGCGGCCCGGTCCGGCACCGGAAGTCATGAACTTCAGCTGACGACCCTGCTATCGAGAACGCCGGTCAGCTCCTCGACGAATCGACAGCGACGCAATGGGAGACGAACCGGTGCCCGCGAATAGAGCCGGAGGCGCAAGCCATCCGAGCTACATGCCTGCTTGACGGAAACCGCCGAGCAGCGAGCATCCGTCGATCCATGCGGCTTCTTCGAGCGAGGCTGGGATGGAGTCCCATTTGCGCGGCGGCCATTCAGCATGCGGCGGAATGGCGGGTCGATATTTCGATAATCAGCTGTTCGTCGAGCGTGGGCCGCGCTGGTGCTTGTGGATCCCTTCGAGGACATCGAGAAAGCCGAGTTGCTGTTCTGCGGTCGTGGCGCCGAGGAGTTTGGAGATTTCCCGGGGGCGGACGCTTTCGAAGCCGATCTGGTTCATCAGTTCCCACATCCGGCCGCTGGCGCCGGTGAGTTCGCTGGGCGGGATGTCGGTGTCGTCGGAAGCGGCCGTGTCGGCGAAGCGTTCCGCGGGGACGGCTGGGTCGAGAAGCCGGGGGTCGATCCGCCAGAACTCGGCCATCGCGTTCGCGATCGCCGTGCGGGGCGGCGGGCGCCGCCCCATCTTGAGCTGCGAGACGGCTGCGCGGGAGAACGTCACCTTGCCGTGGTGCTGCACCCACTCGGCGATGAACGCGGCCGAGGCGCTGTGGCGGGTAAGCCCCTCGACCTGCGTGTCGATCGCCGCTGGGTCCGTGACGATGGTCCCGCCGACGGTGAAGAAATCGGACTGCTCGTCGAGCAAGTAGGTCAGTCGTTCGGGGAACGTGGGCAGGGCGAGCAGTGTCAGCTGATGTTGATCGCGGTGTCGTCGAGGACAAACGATGTTTGCTTGGTGTAGTCCTCGGTTCCGGTGAACTTCAGCGTGACTGTCCGACCGGCGTAGGCGGAAAGATCGAACGACCGCTGCGTGTAGCCCGAAGCGGCGTCGCGGTTCGAATAAGTGGCCAGTGTCGACAGGACGGTTCCGGAACTGTCCAGCAGCTGCACCGCGAGTGTGTCGTAGGCGCTGGTGGTGGGTTCGGCGGTGTCGACGTGCAGCCAGAAGCCGAGGTTGTAGCCGGCGCAACCCGTGGGCAGGGTGACTGTCTGGGCGAGGGTGTCGGTGTGGGCGGAGCCGTGGCCGTTCAGCCGCGCGTCCCACGTCCCCGTGTGTGCCGGTTCGGAGGTGGCGTTGTTGAGTACGCCGGTGTCGGTCCAGGGTGCGGCGGTCCCGGTTTCGAAGCCGGGGTTGCCGAGCAGCTGGGCCGGGGTGCATCCGCCGCTGCCGCCGGTGACGGCCCACGTGAATGACGTGGTCCCGGAGGGACCGGTGGAGTCGGTGGCGGTCACCGTGACCGTGTTGCTGCCTGCCGCGGTCGGCGTTCCCGCGATCAGCCCGGTCGCCTGGTTGATCGACAGGCCCGCCGGTAGTCCGGTCGCGCTGTAGGTCAGCGTCCCGCCCGCGGTGTCGGTGGCGGACACCTGCAGGTTCGCCGGGGTTCCGACGGCGCCGTTCTGGTTGCCGGGGTTGACCACCGACACCGCGCCGCCGCTGCCGGTGCCGAACTGGATGTCGAGCACAGCGTGCAGTTCGATCCCGTTCGGCGCGACACCGGTCTGCCCGTGCAGGAAGTCGAAGAACCCGACACCGGTCACCGTGACCGGGACGCTGGTGTTCTGGAAGGAGCTCGTCACGGTGTATTTGGCGTTCACCTCGGCCCGGGCTTTCTGGATGCTCGTGAGCAACGGGCTGGACGACCCGGTGCAAGCCGGGTCGGGCACCTCGACGATCATCGTCTGACCATTGCCGTCATCGAGGACCAGGTGATAGTCCGAATCGTTCTCCAGCTTGTATTTGGTCAGCGTGCTCTGCAGCCGGAACACCGTCGTCTCGGTGGGCTGGATGCGGTTGCCGGACGGGAGAGTGCTCGGCTTCGGCAGCGACCGCAGCGAGGCAACCGTGGTGTTGGTCGTCTGCTGCAAGATGATCTTTCCGTTGTCGGCGTCCGTGCCGGTTTTCACCGACCAGCGCTCGACCCCGCAGCTGCCGCTGGTCGCGGCGGGCTGGACGTTCAGCGACTCGACTTCGGCCTCGCCGTTGTTCTGGGCATCCTGGTTCACCGAATCCGCTGGAGCCGCCACCACGACCAAGGCAATCCCGACCACGGCCAACAGGGCCAACCGGGCGATCTTCCTGCGACGCATGTCTGCCTCCGACAAAGATCGTGACCACCCAGGGGCGCGAGACCGACTATGCGCGCCTGCCGGTTCGGTGCTAGCGGACAACATTCCCAGTGCGAGCAGTGTGAGCGGCCGTACCAGAACCCAACACCTACCTAAGGATGAAGAACACGGGAACTTCGCGCCGAGCAGCGCACAAAACAGACCAGGCGGTCAAAACCGGGATGATGGCAATCCCGGCAAAGGAATCTCCTGGCCGCACGCTAACGTTGTCCACTGTGGATTGTTGTCGGCATCTTCGCGCCAGGCCCTGTTCGCCGATTCATGCGAATCAGGGTGATGCCTGCATGGAAAAGTACATCCCCACCGCGGACACCGGCCGGCTCGACGACGCGGCGACCGCGTGCCGCAACGCGGGCGGAGTGATCCAGGACCTCGTCAACGGCCTCCACACCCAGCTGCAAAGCCTGGTCGGCAACAACACCTCGGACGACCTCGCCGCGCTCGAGCAGTTCTGGCAGCGCGCCGCAGGACCGCAGTCGATCCTCGCCGAACTGCCGGCGGCGCTGGGAAAGCTGAGCGAAAGCCTGGTCGACTTCCGCGTCTGGAACGTGGATACCCAGCAGAAAATCAAGGACAAGATCAAAGAAGTCGTCGACGACATGGCCGTCGTCGGTGTCATCCTCGTCATCGGCAGCATCGCCACCGACGGTGCCCTCGACGTCCTCATCGCCGCGGTCATCGAGGGCCTGGAATTGTTCGGCGCCGACGCCGCGGGCGCACTCGTCGCCCCGGTCGCCGAAGTGGTCACCGCAGCCGAAGCCATCCTGATCACCGCAGGCGGCGCGATCGCGATCACCCAAGGCGTCGTGCCGGCCATGCAAACAGCGATGAGCAGCACGCCGAACCCGAACATCGAAAGCGCCGACGCGGCAAAAATCAGCGACGAAATCGCCGCGCACGAAGTCCCTGAACCGAACTATCCGGAAGGCCAGTTGCAGCGCCACTTCAAACACGCGAAGGACTTCGGCGTCGACCAGAACTGGAGCAACGCCGGTGCCAAAGCCTACGAAGATGCACTGCGGAAGTTCGCGGGAGACCTCGCCAACTCGATCAAGACGGCGGACGTCGGCCGCTACCGCGGGGAGCCCGCGATCCTGATCTACAATGAGAACACCCGCGTCTGCGAGGTGCTGAGACCTGACGGAACATACTGGACGGGTTGGAAACTGAACGTCCAGCAGCTTGGTCTTCCTGATCGCTGTACTGCCGGCCGGCGGGATGGAGGCGGTCGCGCCGTCGGCGTACGCCGCTGAGCCGGTGAGGGTGAACCCGCACGACGTCTCGCTGCTGCCGTCTGCGCCGGCCGGGAGCCCGCGGCCGCGGCAGCCGTCACCCGCGGACTTCGCCGCCGGGCCGGCAGTTCCCGGAGCGAGAGCACGGCGACTGGCGCCGGCCACGACACCGCGGGGCAGGGGGAAGCGGCGGCGTCGGGCGCGTGTGCCTGCGGGCAGGGGTGACCGAGGGGGCCAGGACGCCGTGCGTCATCGCGGGTCGATTCGGGCGTCGAGGTACTTGCTCAGGTCCTTGCCGCCGGGGAACAGCCCTTGCCGGACCCAGGTGTCGTAGGTCTTCTGCAGCTGGGCGGCGAGCGCGGCGTCGACTGGGATGCGCTGGTAAGTGGTCTCTTCCGGCCGGACCTGGGTGGCCACCTCGATCGGCTGGTGCGCGAATCCGGCGTACCACTTGTCGAAGGCGCCGGGGTTGTCCTTCGACCAGGCGTAGCTCTTGTCCACGCGGCTCGCGAAGTCCTGGATGGCGGCGCGTTTGCGTGGGTCGCCGAGAGCGGTGTCGGTGGCGGACAGGACGTTGAGCCCGCTGTTGATGCCCGCGCCGTCGCTGAGCACCCGGGCGCCGAGTTCTCCGCGGGCGCGGGCCGCGTACACGCTCCACGTGGCCCAGGCGTCGACGTTGCCGGTCGAGAAGGCGCCGTACGACGCGCCGGCGACACCGGGGTTCAGGTGGTGTTCGGCGAACCAGTAGCGGTGGTAGCCGTACCGCTCGGCCTGCCGCGCGAGGTCCACCGTGTTGCGCACGGCTTCACCCACGCCGGACCCGGAGCTGACCGGGACGAGGTCGAGCACGGACAGGGGAACTGCGGGCATAGTGGTCCCTCTCAGGCTGCGTCAGACCACGGCGGGTCGGGAATCTCCTGGCGGAGCGCGGGTGCGATGTCCGACTGGAAGAGTTCGAGGGTGTCGCGGTGCTGCCGCTCGGTGAGCCCGTCACGGTCGGCGTGCAGGTGCATCACCTGGTGACCGAGTTCCTTGTGGTAGCGCAGAACCTTGTCGGTGATCTGGGCCGGGCTGCCGATCAGGGCCGAGCTGCGCTCGACGAAGTCTTCGAGCGTCGGGAACACCGGCTCCAGGCCGAGCCGGGTCTGCAGCGCCAGCCGGCTCCGGAAGATCGGCTCGTAGGCCTCGAGCGCCTCCTGTGACGTCCGGGCGGCGTAGTAGCCGGCGGTCCCGGCGCCGACGACGAGATCCGCGGGCGCGTGGCCGTGGTGGATCCACCGCTCGCGGTAATAGCGGACCAGCTCGGCATAGGGCTGGACAGGGTTGGTGACGTTCGCGGAGAAGAGCGGATCACCCCACTTCGCGGCGAGGTCGACCGACTCGTGGCTGGTCGCGCTGCCGTGCCAGACCCGGATCGGCTGCTGCAGCGGCCGCGGCCAGACCTCGGCCTCGGTCAGCGAAGGCCGGAACCGACCGGACCAGGTGACCTTGTCCTCGCGCCACAGCTTGCGGAACAGTTCGTAGCCCTCGGCGTTGCGGTCCCACTGGTCGTCCGGGGTGACGTGGAACAGCTCGCGCTGGGCGGCGCCGTTGCCCTTGCCGATGATCAGCTCGAGCCGGCCGCCGGCGAGGTTGTCCAGGGTGGCGTAGTCCTCGAACGCGCGGACCGGGTCGAGCAGGCTGAGCGTGGTGACGGCGGTGAACAGCCGGATCCGCGACGTCCGGGCGGCGATGTGGCTCAGCACCACCGGTGGCGAGGAGGAGATGAACGGCCGCTCGTGCCGCTCGCCGACGCCGTAACCGTCGAAACCGAGTGCCTCGGCCAGCTCGGCGTTGGCGACGACTTCGCGGAACCGGTCGTGGGTGGGTGTCAGGACGCCGGTGACCGGGTCGGGGACGTGGGTGATGAGGGTGATGAGCAGGAACTTCACGCGGCCGCCCCTTTCGTGCCTCGGCCGGGATCGCCCCAGTGTGCGCCGAAACCGGCCCACCGGGTGAGACCGGCCAGAGGGTGGGATCCTTGCCGGGAAGGCGATAGCCGGTCTCACCGGCCGCACAGTGCCACGCGGCCGGGCACGGCGGCCGTCCGTGCCGTCCAGGATCTGGAACTCGGCGGCGGTTCGTTGACCGGGCTCGGCCCGGCTTCCTAAAGTCAGGGCCGTCAACGGAAAAGCGTCGCCGTGCCAGGATGCTTTTCTTCCGTTCTTTTTCGGAACAGGTACTCTCATGCCCGAATCCGTCTGGGTCGCCCAGTCTGATCCGCGGGTCCGGCCCTTGCTCGCCGACCTGGCCCGCGAATATTCCACCCGCTACCACCGTGTGCTCGCCGATGTCCACTTCGAACTCCGTGAGTACCCGGCCGAGCGGTTCGCGCCGCCGCACGGCGGATTGCTGCTGCTCGTCGACGACGGCCACGCAGTCGCG
>DASXHV010000131.1:0-10083 GCA_036488285.1 Jatrophihabitans sp.
ACCGGCTGGTGCTGGTGCTGGTGCTGGTGCTGGTGCTGGTGCTGGTGCTGGTGCTGGTGCTGGTGCTGGTGCTGGTGCTGGTGCTGGTGCTGGTGCTGGTGCTGGTGCTGGTGCTGGTGCTAGTGCTGTGCTGGTTGCCGGTGCTGGCGCTGGTGCTGGCGCTGGCGCTGGCGCTGGCGCTGACTGAGCCTGCGGCACGGCGGCCTAGCGACGTAGGAAGTTGACCAACGCGTCCTCGGCCGCACCGATGGCGGCGAGGTCCACCGACTCGTCGATTTTGTGCGCCAGATTCGGGTCGCCGGGGCTGAAGTTCACCGCAGGGATGCCCAGCGCGGCGAAGCGCGCCACGTCCGTCCAGCCAAGCTTCGCCTCGGCGTGCCCGCCCACAGCAGCCACGAATTGCTTGACCAGTGGCCGGTCCAGCCCGGGCCGGGCCCCGGGTGCGGAGTCCACCACGGACACGTCGTAGCCGGCGAACACCGAACGCAACTCCGCTTCAGCGTCGGCCTCGCTACGGTCCGGCGCGAAGCGGTAGTTCACGGTGACCTGGCACGCGTCCGGGATCACGTTGCCGGCAATCCCACCTGCAATGGCAACGGCGTTGAGCCCTTCCCGATACAGCAGCCCCTCCACCTCTACCTCACGAGCCCGGTAGGCCGACAGCGTCTGCAGGATCGGCGCGGCTGCATGGATCGCATTGATGCCCAACCACGACCGCGCCGAGTGCGCCCGCTGACCGACGGTCGACACGACGGCCCGCATGGTGCCCTGGCAGCCGCCCTCGACCAGCCCGTTGGTGGGCTCCAGCAGGATGGCCAGGTCGGCGCTGAGGTCCTCCGGAGTATCGACCGCCACCCGGTTCAGCCCGTTCGCGGCGGCCTCGATCTCCTCACAGTCGTAGAAGAACCAGGTGATGTCCACGGCCGGCTCGAGATCACCAGTACCGACGAGGTGGGCGATCCGCAGTTGCAAGGCCACCCCGGATTTCATGTCGGACGTCCCGCAGCCATGCAACCGGCCATCGGACACCCGAGAGGGCAGGTTGGCCGCGACCGGCACAGTGTCTAGATGCCCGGCAAGCACTATTCGTCGACCTTGCCCAAAATCGGTGCGAGCGACGACTACGTTGCCGCTCCGGCGCACAGTCAGCACCGGGTAGGCCCGCAACGCCGCCTCGACCGCGTCGGCCAGCCGTTTCTCGTTGCGCGATACAGATTCGATGTCCACAAGCGCGGCGGTCAGATCCGCAGCCGATCCGGACAGATCGAGCGCAGCAGACGAAGAAATCGGTTCAGCCACGACTTGAAAGCCTAGCCGCACGCATGAACTTCGATGCCGCGACCACAAGCGTCCATCCCAGCTGTGGCGTCGCCGCAGGCTGCGGTGGGTAACCCCACAGTTTCTGCACTCGTTAGGGTTGACGCCGTGACGAGCACCCCACAGCGACGCAGCGCCCAGGGATACGGGGTGGCGAGCATCGCCGCCGACGATTCCGTGCTGGACGTCTATTTTCCGGCCCCGACGCTCGGCGCAGCCCCGGCAAGCGCACAGCCGCCGGCCGATCTGACTGCCCTGGCGGGCATCGACGAGGCACGCCGGGTACGTCTCGAGGTGGTGCACCGGGTGATCGACCTGGACGAAGACCCGGCCGACGCCATTGACGTGTACCTGCGACTGCACCTGCTCTCCCACCGTCTGGTGCAGCCACACGGGCAGAATCTGACCGGGATCTTCGGACTGCTCAGCAACGTGGTGTGGACCAACTACGGCCCGTGCGCCGTGGACGGATTCGAGGAGGTCCGGACGGCGCTGCGCCGACGAGGCCAGGTCACCGTGTACGGCGTCGACAAGTTCCCGCGAATGGTGGACTACGTGCTGCCAAGCGGTGTCCGGATCGCCGACGCCGACCGGGTCCGGCTCGGCGCTCACCTGGCCAGCGGCACCACCGTCATGCACGAAGGCTTCGTGAACTTCAACGCCGGCACGCTGGGAACCTCGATGGTGGAGGGCCGGATCTCGGCTGGTGTCGTCGTCGGTGACGGCTCCGACGTCGGCGGCGGTGCTTCGATCATGGGCACCCTGTCCGGGGGCGGCAAGGAGGTCATCGCGGTCGGAAAGCGCTGCCTGATAGGCGCGAACGCCGGCATCGGCATCTCCCTCGGTGACGACTGTGTGGTGGCCGCCGGTACCTACGTGACCGCTGGATCCAAGGTGGTGTTGCCGGACAGTTCGGTCCGCAAGGCCAAGGAATTCTCAGGTCAATCGGGTTTGCTGTTCTGGCACGACTCGGTGTCCGGTGCGTTGGAAGTACGGCGCCGGACCGGGGCCGGCATCGCCCTCAACGACGCGTTGCACACCAACTGAACCGGCATCGAGACGCCATCAGCATGGTCCGGGCGCTCGACTGGACATCCGGGCAGACAACCCGGCCCGGTAGACCGGCCTGACAAACCGAGCTGACAACTTCCACCAGACAAAACCGAACCGAGCATCGAGGAGGGAAACCGACAGTGGCGGCATGGCAGGCACGACGGGTCGGCGTGGCGGCGGTAGTCGTCGTTGCGATCTTCGTCGCGCTCGCGTTCGGCGGTCGTGCGTTGTGGCGCGCCGCCCAGTCGGTGGTCAAGGCCGACGGCTGCGACTTCGGCAGCTACAACGCGGACCTTTCACGCTCGCAGAACGCCTCCACGATGGTCAGCGTGGTGATCAGGCGCGGACTGCCCGAACGCGCCGCCGTGCTCGTGATCGGAGCCGCGCTGCAGGAGTCCAAGCTCGACAATGTGGCACCGGGGCAAGGGGATCGTGACTCCGTCGGTGTGCTTCAACAGCGCCCATCACAGGGCTGGGGCACCACCGCTCAACTCACCGATATCAGCTACGCCACGTCGAAGTTCCTGGACGCTCTGATCAAAGACCCGAACTGGCAATCCGACACGCTTGCCGTCGCGGTGCAGAAGGTGCAACGGTCTGCCGACGGTGCCGCATACGCCAAGCATGAGGCTGACGCCCAGGTCATCTCCGATGTGCTGACCGGCAAGGCTCCGGCTGGCGTGAGCTGCTCGTTCGGCAAGTCGTCGGTAGTGGCTACGCCGGCCAAGGTGATCGCCCAGTTGCAGACAGACCTGCCGGTACAAACGCCGACGACGTCGGGCAAGGCCATCACCGTCCCCGGCGCGTCCTGGGCATCAGCCGCCTGGTTCGTCACGCACGCGGACAGCTACGGCATCAGCACCGTGCGCTACGCCGGCAAGCGGTGGGACCGCAGCAAGGGCTGGAAGAACGACTCGTCCGCCGCGAGCACCGGGGTGCAGGCCCAGCTCGCCGGCTGAGTAGTCAGTGCTTTCAGCTGACTTCCGTCGGTTGGGTGATGTCCTCATAAACCTGCCAGCCGCTCAACACCTCTCGCGAGTCCGCGTCGAAGCTGAAATGGCTGCCCTGGCGGGGCTGGTCGACCAGTCGTTGGATCGGCGTGCCGA
The DNA here is from genome assembly GCA_036488285.1 of Jatrophihabitans sp. Lineage (GTDB taxonomy): Bacteria > Actinomycetota > Actinomycetes > Mycobacteriales > Jatrophihabitantaceae > Jatrophihabitans_A. Next base: position 3,477 of record DASXHV010000131.1, read on the forward strand.
GAAGCTGACAGAGCAACAACGCGCCCACGCCACCGTGCGACACCACCGCCACATCGGTGTCGGAACCGGTGTGCGAGGCCAATACCCCGTCGACGGCGGCCACGATCCGGCGCTGGGCAGCCACTGCTGTTTCCCAGCCCCGACTGCTCTGTGACGGCATCGCCAGGAATTCCTGATACGTCGCCCAGAACTCCGGCTCGGGCAGGTAGCCGGTCGAGGATCGGTCCATCTCGGCCAGGCCGTCCACAGTGATGGCCTCGAGCCCGACGCCGGCGCCGATGATGCGGCTGGTTTGCGCAGCCTTCACCTCAGGGCTCGCCCACAGCGACCCGATCCCGGACAGCCGCGCCGCGAGATGCTCGGCCCGGCCTTGTCCGAGCTCGCTCAGTTCCCACTCCGGCACCGGCACCTCGGGGTCGATGACGACCTCGGGGTGGGTGAAGAAATGTGCGCGCCGCACGGCATTGCCCCGTCGCAACTATCGCGGCTCAGGCGTCGCCGGCCTGCGGCGGCAGTGCTGCGATCAGCGTGGGGTCGAAGTCGGTCTTGCCGACCTTGGACGCGCCGCCTGGGGAGCCCAGGTCGTTGAAGAAGTCAACGTTGGCCTGGGTGTAGTCCCGCCACTTCTCGGGCAGATCGTCCTCGTAGAAGATCGCCTCGACCGGGCAGACCGGCTCGCACGCGCCACAGTCGACGCATTCGTCCGGGTGGATATAGAGCATCCGGGCGCCCTCGTAGATGCAATCCACCGGACATTCCTCGATGCAGGCCTTGTCCAGAACGTCGACGCAGGGTTCTGCAATCACATAGGTCACTTCGAGTCCTCCCGAAACGAATGCATCTGTCGTACAGCAAGACTTAGTATGCCGGTCGTGCTTGATGCAAGTCTGGTGGGTAGCCGGGTCGTGGTGCGATACCGCCGCCCGGAACGTGACGCAGATCCCCCGTTCAGCGACGTCGTCGGCGAACTGGTGGCTTTCGACGAGGCAACTGTGACGCTCCACAGTCGGCGCGGACCGGTGGTTCTCGCCCGGTCCGGGATCGTCGCGGCCAAGGCGGTCGCTGCCGACCGTCGCAGCGTCCTGGAGTTGGAAGGTGCGGCGGCGGCCGGTTGGCGCCCAGCTGAACAGCTCGACCTCGACGGCTGGCTGCTACGGGCCAACGATGGGTGGACGTCTCGGGGCAACTCGGTGCTGCCGCTGGGAACGCCTCAGCGTCCGTTACCCGAATTGCTGGCGACCGTGCAGGCGTTCTACGCCGAACGAGGTCTGCCGGCCCAGTTCCAGATCCCGCTCCCGGCGCGCGGACTGCTCGACGCCGATCTGGCCGGCCGCTGCTGGCGAGCCAGCGATTCCGTGCTGGTATTGACAAAACGGCTCGCGCCCGACGAGCACGGGCACGGGATTGACGATCAGGTTTTCCTCGAAGCCGAGCCGACCGGACGGTGGCAGGCCGGCTATCACGCGCGGGACGGCAGGCTGCCCGAGGCTGCGCTGGGTTTGCTGCGCCGGCACGAGACGGTGCTGTTCGCGAGCCTTGTCGACGCCGGCTCTACCGTCGCGATTGCACGGGGCGCGGTGGACGCCGACTGGCTCGGCATCACGTTGCTGGAAGTTGACGCCGACCGACGCCGGCACGGTCTGGGGCGCCGGCTGATGGCCGCGGTGGAAGCCTGGGGTGCCACCCATTCTGCAAGCCGGGCATACCTGCAGGTGACCGAATCCAACGTCGACGCGATCGCGATGTATCGGCGGCTCGGCTACACCGAACACCACCCGTACCACTACCGGATCGAACCGACCTGAGGTCTCGCCCTCGATGCCAGGCGCGACCGGCTGCCAGTACGCGCCAGCGTCGCGATGCCGCTGAGCAGGCCGACCAGAACCATCGCCAATGCGATCCATTGCATTTCGTTGCCGGCCTGCACCAAAACGTCGCCGCCGGGACCGGTCACGCCCATCACGACAAAAACGATCGTCCAGCCGATCAGCGGGAGTGCTGCGATCGCCCCGGAGCCGTTGAGCTGCCGGGCAAGCCAGATCAGCAGCGCGTTCGTGATCGCCGCGAGCACGACGCTGATCGGGATGTACGTGGTGCCGTGCCGCACCGGAACGAGCAATGTCTCGAAGACGCCTGCGCCGACACCGGCGAGCAGATACAACAGCGCCCCAACGCCGACGAGCACCTGGCGGCCCGCCGAGGCGCTCGCGGGCGACGCCGCCTCGTCAAGATCGGTGTCGGCCATCACGGGCCTTCCGTGACGCCGAGGTCTAATCCGGCGAACAGATCCGTCTCACGCCCGTCGGCATCCCGCTCCGGGCCGAGTTCACCGTGCATCAGCCGAAAGTACTCGGTACCCCAGGCGCGCTGGCCGAGATTGTTGGACAGCGCGAAGAACGGTCCGTCGACGCTGATCTGGGTGGCATGTGCGGCAAGCGCACGCATTTTCGCGTCATGAAATTTGCTGCCGTCGATGACGGTCGTGATCAGGGCGTCCTCGACCGCGAATGGGACGTCAGCGGCGGAATCCACGCCTTCGAAAGGGGAATTGGCCACGCCACGCATAGCTTCGAGGCTGCGTTCGATGACCGAACGTGGCACCGCGGTCCAGTAGAACTTCGCCACCTGCCACGGCTCGCCACCCGCGCTCGGGTACGCCGGTTGCGCCGCGGCCAGGGTCGCCGCGGTCGCAATCCGATGCGCCATGATGTGGTCAGGATGTCCGTACCCGCCGAAGTCGTCGTAGCTGATGACAACCTGCGGCTTGACTTCGCGGATCACCTCCACCAAGGCCAGGGTCGCGGCGTAGTAGACCGAACGGTCGGAGTCGGCGCGCCAGAACGCCCGCGGGTGCTTGTTGGCCGGGGTATCCATCATGCCGCTGTCGCGGAATCGTCCGACACCGCCGAGGAAACGATGGTCGGTCACGCCGAGTTCAGCCATCGCATTGGCCAATTCGGTGATCCGCCAGCCGCCCAGTTGATCAGCTTCGTCGGCCGCCAGCAGCGCTAGTTCGGGGACCAGGACTTCGCCCTCTTCCCCCATCGTGCACGTGACCAGGGTGACCGCAGCGCCCTCGGCGACGTAGTGCGCCATGGTGGCGCCGGTTCCGATGCTCTCGTCATCGGGGTGGGCGTGCACCAGCAACAGCCTGCGTTGGCTTGCCGGGTGCATCACGATTCCAAACCTACCGCCAGCAGCAGGCGATCGCGGCAGCAGAGGGGGTTCAGTCCTGGGTCATGCTGGGTCGATCGCAACACCCGCGGCCGAACTGCTGGCTGTCGAACCACTCACCGCCGCGTCGTCGGCGGAGGCCGGCGTGGCCATCGCGATGTCGGCCCGCACTTCCGGGAAGTGACATGCGGCGTAGTGCCCGTCAGCCTTGAGTTCGAGCGGCGGGAACTCGTCAGTGCACCGGAGCTTGTCGCTGTCGGACAGCTGCTCTCTGAATTTCGGGCATCGGGTGTGGAAGACGCAGCCCGACGGCGGGTTGATCGGGCTCGGCAGATCTCCGGTGAGCAGGATCCGCTCGCGGCGATCCTCCTTGCGCGGGTCCGGAATCGGCACCGCCGACATCAGCGAGTGCGTGTACGGATGCATCGGCTTGGAGTACAGCACGTCCCGGTCAGCGATCTCCATGATCTTGCCGAGGTACATCACTGCGACCCGATCGGAGATGTGCCGGACAACCGACAGGTCGTGCGCGACGAACACGTAGGCGAGGTTGAACTCGTTCTGCAGGTCCTCCAGCAGGTTCACCACCTGCGCCTGGATGGACACGTCCAGCGCCGACACCGGCTCGTCACAGACGATCAACCGGGGACGCAAGGCAATCGCCCGCGCGATGCCGATGCGTTGACGCTGGCCGCCGGAGAACTCGTGCGGATACCGGTTGTAGTGCTCGGGGTTCAGCCCGACGCGCTCCATCAGTTTCTGGACCTCGGTGCGAACACCCTTTTCGGTCTTGGTCTTCTGGATGATGAACGGCGCTCCGACGATGGCCCCGATGGTGTGCCGGGGATTCAGCGAACCGTACGGGTCCTGAAAGACCATCTGCATCTGAGAGCGCAACCCGCGCAGGTCGTTGCCGGTTGCACCGGTGACGTCCCGACCGTCGAAACGGATGGTGCCGGCGGTCGGCGGCATCAACTGCAGCACAGTCCGGCCTGCTGTTGACTTACCGCAACCGGACTCGCCGACCAGCCCGAGCGTTTCGCCGGCGTCGAGGTCGAAAGAAATCCCGTCGACGGCTTTTACCGGGTCAGCGGCGCGTCGAATTAGCCCTTGTGTCTTCAGGGGAAAGTGCTTCTTGAGGTTTTCCACCCGCAGCAACGGCTCCGCGTTGAGAGCGCGCCTTGCGGCTTCGGCGGTGTCAGATACCGGGGCGGTGTCGGTGGGTTGTGCCATATTTCCGACCTCCTTTCTACAGCTGAGGTTTGATGTCGCTGATGAACAACTTGCGGCGCAATTCCGGGTCGATGTGGCAACGCACCGGATGGACCTGCTCCGGGTCGAACATCGGAACCTCTTCCACGCACCGGTTTCCTTCCACCTTGGAAACAAAGTCGCACCGTGGGTGGAAGGCACATCCCGAGGGCGGGTTGATCAACGACGGCGGGTTGCCGCGGATCGGGTTGAGGCGCTCCTGCCGGACCCGGTCGATGCGGGGCATCGATGCGAGCAGGCCCCAGGTGTAGGGCATCTCCGGTTGGTAGAAGACCTCGTCCACCGGGCCGCGTTCGACGCTCTTGCCTGCATACATCACGAGAATGTCGTCGGCGACCTCGGCCACCACCCCCAGATCGTGGGTGATGATGATGATCGCCGAACCGAACTCACGCTGTAGGTCCTTGAGCAGATGCAGGATCTGGGCCTGCACCGTCACGTCCAGCGCAGTGGTTGGTTCGTCCGCGATCAGCAACTTCGGATCGTTGACCAATGCCATCGCGATCATCGCGCGCTGACGCATACCGCCTGAGAACTCGTGCGGATACTGATCGATCCGCCGCGCGGGATTGGGGATGCCGACCAGGTCGAGCATCTCGATGACACGAGTTCGGGCCGCAGACTTCTTGACGTCGTGGTGCACCCGGTATGCCTCTACGATCTGGTTACCGATCGTGTAATACGGGTGCAATGCCGACAGCGGATCCTGAAAGATCATTGCGATCTGGTTGCCGCGCAGCTTGCGCAGCCGCTCGTCAGAAACCTGAAGCAGGTCCTCGCCCTCGAGCAGGATCTGACCGCTGACCTTCGCCCGGGTGTGGCGGTGCAGGCCCATGATGGCTTGGCTGGTCACCGACTTGCCGGAGCCGGATTCCCCGACGATGCCGAGCGTCTTGCCCTTGGCCAGGTCGAAACTCAGGCCGTCGACTGATCGGACCAGGCCATCCTCGGTCGGGAAGTGCACCTTGAGGTCGTCCAGCTGAAGAAATGTCTCGCCCATGGCGTGCGGTCGCTGGGTGGACACCTCAGCGACGGTGGCGCTTTCACTCATTGGTCTCCTCAGCGGCCCTAGCCGTAACGGACGCGCGGGTCGATGTAGGCGTACAGGACGTCGACGATCACGTTTGCCAGGATAATGAACGCTGCGGTGAACAGCACCAGTCCGACGTCGGTGGGCAGATCCCCGGTGACCGCGGAGTCCACCGCCAGCCGTCCGATGCCCTGGAAGTTGAACACGTACTCGGTAATTGCGGCACCGGCGAGCAATTGTCCGAGATCCAGTCCGGCGATCGTGGTGACCGGTGTCAGGGCGGCGCGCAAGGTGTGTTTGAAGATGATCCGGCGCTCGGTGAGGCCCTTGGCGCGAGCGGTCCGCAGATAGTCCTCACCCATCGCCTCGAGCACGTAGGCGCGAGTCAACCGGACGTAGCCGCCGATATAGATCATGGACAACGTGACGGCGGGCAGGATCGCGCCGCGCAGGAACCCGATCGGGTCGGATATCGGCGAAATGTATTGAGGCAGCGGCACGACCTTCCACTGCAACGCCAGGTATTGATAGAGGATCAGGCCGATGAAGAACGTCGGGAACGAATACCCGATCAGTGCGACGCCGACCAACGTTTTGTCCGGCCATCGGCCTCGATACAGGGCTGCGACCACGCCGCCGAGGATTCCGAACACCATCCACAGCACGAAGGCGAACAGCGCCACCGAGACCGTAACCGGCAAACGTTGCTTGATCAGCGTGCCGACCAATGAGGTCTGCAGCTTCGAGTAGCCCAGGCAGGGCGCGGCGCAATGAGTGATGGTCTGCGGCGCATTCCTCTTGGTCGCCGCGTCGTTCGGGAAGTCCCGTTCGGTCACGAAGCCCTTGAGGAAGTTGCCGTACTGGACCAGTAGGGGCTCGTCGTAGCCGAGCGAGTGCCTGACGGCCTGGATCAGCTCGGGTGTGCAGTTCTTACCGCACGCGATACGCGCCGGATCGGTCGGCGTGGCGAAGAACAACATGAACGTCACGACGCTCATTACGAGCAACATGACGACTGCCGCGAACAGGCGACGAATTGTGTAAGCAACCATGGCCTAAACCCCCCGAAGGTCCGGGGCGGCAATCCTCTCCGTCGGACGAATTGAAGTTACATGAGTGGTGGGGGGGGGG
>DASXHV010000183.1:0-24108 GCA_036488285.1 Jatrophihabitans sp.
AAGAACCACTGCTCAAGAACCACTGCTCAAGAACCACTGCTCAAGAACCACTGCTCAAGAACCACTGCTCAAGAACCACTGCTCAAGAACCACTGCTCAAGAACTATGGCGACGTCGAGGCGACTCGGCACCCGCTATCCACCCGTACCGCATATCGACTTTGAGGCAAACTTCGTGGCGAACATCAAGTCCCAGATCAAGCGGATCCGCACCAACGAGACCGCTCGACTGCGCAACAAGGGCGTCAAGAGCTCACTCAAGACGGCCATCCGCTCCTTCCGGGATGCCGCTGAGTCCGGCGACAAGGACAAGGCCGGCAGCGCGCTGCTGCACGCGAGCAAGCAGCTGGACAAGGCCGTGAGCAAAGGCGTGATCCACGCCAACCAGGCCGCCAACAAGAAGTCGGCGATGGCGCAGCGCGCAAACTCGCTGTAACGCGCGCACGTCGCTCGGCCCGCACGTCGTTCTGAAGGCATTCCCGTTCGGCGGGCACGTCGGACGGCAATTCGGTACGGACACGCACCCAGGCTCTTCTAACAGCCCACGTGATGACACGGTCATCGCGTGGGCTGTGTGCAGTCCGGACTCAGTCGCGGACTGCCCGGGCCGCAATGACCCGGCGGATCGCTGATTCCAGCGCATAATTCGGATCGACCGCTGCACCTTTGACGTCTGCGTTCAGGTCGGCCACGATCCCGAGCGCGTGCCTCAAACCTGCCTCCGTCCAGCCCTGTCCTTGGCTGCGTGCCCGCTTCACCTTCCACGGCGGCATCCCGAGAACGGGCGCCAGCCGGAACGGATCACCCGGACCAGCACCGGCGACCCGCGCCACCGAACGAACCCCGTCGGCAAGCGCGTCGGCGACCAACACTGGTGCGACCCCGATGTTCAGCGCCCATCGCAGGTTGGTCAGGGCTGCCGCGACATTGCCGACCACGGTCTGGTCGGCAACCGCGAAGCCGGTTACCTCAGCGCGCCCGCGGTGATAGGCAGCGACCGCATCGGCGTCGATCGAACCGCCGGTGTCCCCCACCAACTGTGCGATCACCGCGGAGATCTCGCGAAGATCGCTTCCCACTGCGTCGAGCAGTGCCGCCGCCGCGTCGGCGGTCATCCGACCGTTGAATCGGCGGACCTCGCTGCGCAGGAACGCCTGCCGGTCCTCCAACCGGGTCAGCTTGGCACAGGCGATCTCGGCCGGTTTCGCTTTTCGGAGCGCCTCGAGGACTGCCTTTCCCTTGCCGCCGCCGAGGTGCTGGACCACCACGCTGGTGTCCGGGTCCGCGCCGAGCAGCATCGGGATGATCGACTGTGCTGAGGCGGCCGTCAGATCTTGGGCCGAACGCACGATGACCAACCTGCGACCGCCGAACAGCGACGGGCTCAACTGCTGGATCATCTCGGCGGTGTCGAGTGATGATGCTTCGGTTTCGTGGGTCTCAGCGTCCGGGTCTGAATCGAGAACCGCCTTGCGTAGGTCTTCCAGGGCTCGAGCGACCAGGAACTCCTCATCGCCGACGACAAGGGTGAGCGGGGCAATCTCGGGGGCGACCGGCACCCGACCATCGTTGCACGCCACGCCGACGACCCGAGTGGTGCTGGTGACATCAAACGACCGGTCGCATTGCCGGTACGGGTCGCTCGGACCACCGTGGTCAATCTGGCACCGTCGTCGACTACCGCGATGTCTCCGTCGCGGTCGGTCCGGTAGGTCGGCACGCCGATCCTCGACATTTCTGCGAGCAGCAACGGCGACGGGTGCCCGTAGTCGTTGTTCCGCCCGACCGACACAACTGCCACGCTGGCATGCACGGCCTCCAGGAACGCAGGGTCGGAGTACGCGCTGCCGTGGTGTGGCACCTTGAGGATGTCTGCGTGCAGGTCGATTCCGGCTACCAACAGGTCGTCCTGCGCCTCGATCTCGGCGTCACCGGGGAGCAAGATCCGTCGCGAGTGCACGGTCGCCAGCAACATCACCGAGGAGTTGTTGGGATCCGATCGGGTACCTGCGTAGGACTGGCGCGGCCCGAGTACGTCCAGCCGCACCGCGTCGGCTCCGACGCCGACATCCAGGTGACTTGGGACGGTGGCCGGTTCGAGGCGCAGGCCGCGCTGGGCGACGGTGTCGCTGAGCATTCGGTGGCCGCTGGCCGGCTCGTCCAGTGGAGACACGATGACCCGTCCGACGGTTCGATCGTGTATCACTCCCGCGATTCCACCGACGTGATCCAGGTGGTCGTGGCTGAGTATCAGCAGCGGGATGTCAGTGATGCCCAACCAGTGCAGGCAGCGATCGGATGCCACCGGATCCGGGCCGGCGTCGATGACCACCGCTGAGTGGCCGCCGGCGGATAGCACCAGAGCGTCCCCCTGGCCCACGTCGCAGGCCACCATCAACCAGCCCGGCGGTGGCCACCCCACCACGACGGCGCGCACCGGGATCTGGACGACCAGCGCAACCGTTATCGCCACTCCTAGCAGCACCCGAGGCAGCGCCCGGCGCGCTGCCAGCGATCCGATGCCGATCGGGACGAACAACAACGCGCCGCCAGCCACCCCGGAGGGCCACGGCAGGCAGGCACCGGGCAACGAACCGAAATACTCGGCCACCCACACCAGCCACCGGCAGGGCCAACCAGCCAACTCAGCGCAGCCGATGGCGGCCGGCATCCACATCACCGAAAGCACGGCGGCTAGTACGCCGAGCACGGTGGCGGCCGCCACCACCGGTTCAGCCAACAGGTTCGCCGCGATGGCGACCAAGCTGATCCGGCCTGTGATGCCCACGATGAGGGGCGCGGTGACGACATGCGCAGCAGCAGCGACGGCAACCGCCTCGGCCAGGCCAGCCGGAACGTGGCGTCTACGCAGTGCCAGCGCCCAGCCCGGTGCGATGAGAAGCAATGCGGCCGTCGCTGCAACCGACAACGCGAAGCCGAGATCGACTGCCAACGTGGGTTGCCACTCGAGCAGGATGAGCACCGACGCTGCGAGGACCGGAACGGCCGAGCGTTGCCGTCCGGTCGCCAGCGCCGCCAATGCGATCGCGGCCATCACTGCGGCGCGAAGCACACTCGGCGATGGTCGGGCGATCACGACGAACCCGACCAGCACCACGCCACCCAGTACAGCGACGGTTCGCGGCGAGGCCCGGGCTCGACGCAGTACCAACGCGACGGCGCCGATGAGGATCGAACAGTTCGTGCCCGACACCGCCACCAGATGCGTCAGCCCGGCGATCCGGAACCGCTCGGCCAATACCGGATCGAGCTGGCTCGTGTCGCCGTCCACCAGTCCAGGACGCAGGCCACGGGGCAGGGCCGGCAGCGGTGCCGCCTGCTGCAGACCGCCTCGAACCGATCCGGCTGCGCGCTGCCACCACGGAGGTCTGCCGATCAGTTCCGGGTCGGTCCGCGCCGACAGGGTGGCCGTCAGCAGGTTGTCCGGCAGTGGTGGCGAGAGCCGCGCATCGAGCGACACCCGTTGGCCGGGCAATACGTGCCGCCAGCCATCCGAAGGGCCCAGCACCAAGACCGAGCCGCTGACGGCAGTGCGCCTGCCTGCGATCCGAACCGCCATCAGGCGAGCGTCAACTGCAGAACGCGCCGCACCGCTTGGACCCCGGGCCGCAAGCGGGCGGGGATCAGCAGTCACGACCAGTTCGGCGGTGACATCCAGCCGCGACGCGGCGAGGGTAGCCACTTCAGTGGCACGCGCCTGGTGCAGCCGGGCGGCCAACGGTGCCAGAACCACCGCGGCACAGCAGGCGGCGAACGCGAGCAACTGCCCGACCAGGACAAGAAGGTGTCGCGGCGCTATGAACAGACCTACCTTCGGCGCCGCGATCACCAGCACCACGATCAACAGCCCTGCAATCAACAACACGACTGCAGCGGCTGCCACCAGACCCGCCGAACGAGACAGCCCCCAGAGCACCGCCGCCCACGCGGTGATCGCGCCGCTGGCCAACCGAAGATCCGGCGCCTCGCGGGGCATTGCGGCCGCGGTCACGAGACGGTCACCAGCGGCTTCAGGTCGGCGAATTTGGCATCGCCGATTCCGCTGACCGAATTGAGCTGATCGACAGAACCGAACGAGCCATGATCGGTGCGCCAGTCGACGATGCGTTGCGCGAGAACCGGACCCACACCGGGAAGGGCGTCCAGCTGATCGACCGTCGCCGTGTTGAGATCAAGCAGAGCCCCGGACGAACCGGAACCCGAAGTGCCCAGTGCACCGCTGCCGACTGTGCTGCCGACTGTGCTGCCGGCTGTGCCAGTTGCCACCGGACCAGCCGCACCGCCAGTGACCACGATCCCGATCGCGATCTGCTCACCGTCGGCGACCTTGCGGGCCAGATTCACCGTGGACAGGTCGGTTCCGTTGGTTGCACCTCCGGCAGCGCGGATCACGTCGTTGACACGCGAGCCGGACGGCAACTCGTAGACGCCCGGGTGTCGTACCTTGCCGACCACATCGACCACCAGGACAGCAGCTGCGGGCTTCGTCGACATCGTCGCGATCGGCGAGGCCAGCGAGCCCCCCGGGCTGATCGACGCCACAGACACGGCTGGCCGCACTCCGATACCGACCCGCTTGGGCGCGGATGTGAGCACCCACACCCCGGCAGCCACCGTCGACAGCACCGCCACGAATGCCATCGCCAGCACCCCGCGACGCCCCGGATTCCAGCGCACGCGGCCGTATGCGGGCACTTCCGCGGCGCCGTCGGCTGGGGCGTTCAGCATCCCGGGCAACCGGTCCGGGGCGGACAATTCGGCGATGAAGCGGGATATCCGAGTTCGCACCTGTCGGTTCTCCGCACCCCGTTGCACACCCTGGACGCTAGGGACAATCAGCCTGCCGAGGCCCTCGACCGGGGCAAATGTGGACAGCGAGAGAAGCTGTGGAAAAGCTCTCGACACGTGTCGTGGCGGCCTGTTACCGGGAAAGGTTGTCGGTGCACGCGGGTAGGATCGAGGAGATTCGACAGCTCGGCCGAGTCCGGACGTTTCACGCCGCTGGGCGCCGTCGCCATCTGGGGGTCACTGCCGTACCCGATACGACTGCGCAGAACGCCTTCGGTGTTGGGCTGAAGATTATCTTCGAATGGGGTTCGCATGGTGCATTTGGCTGAGCACAGCCAGACACCTCGCCTTCCCGAAAATTCCGACGCCGCCGCCAAACTCACCGGAACCCTCGAGCTGTTCCGGAACTATGGGCATCTGCTGGTCGCGCTGGTCGGGTCAGTCGCCTTCGTGATCGTCAAGCCGCCGGTCGCCGATCTGCAGGCAGCTGATGCACGCGCCGGCGCGGCCGGGCGACACGTCGGCCTCGGCTACTGGTTGTCCTGGTTCGGGGGGTCTACGCCGGGCCAGTATTCGGTCCTCACGCCAGCCGTCGCCTCGGTCGTGGGCGTTACCACGCTGGCCGCTCTGTCGGTGATGGTCATCGCGCTGGTGGCCCGGCCACTGCTCGCGGGCACCAACCGACCCAGATCCGCCGCATTCCTGATGGTGGTGTGCGCGCTGTGCAACCTGTGGTCCGGAAGGGTGCCGTTCTCGGTAGGTATGGCCGTCTCGCTGGTCGGCCTGCTGATGCTGATCCATCGCAACTCGGTTCTCGGCGGCGTCGTGAACGGCATCGCGACGCTGTTCTCACCACTGGCGACCGCGTTCATCCTGCTGGCGATCGTCGGCCCGGCGGTGACCAAACGTGACTGGCGCAAGGACCTGATCCGATTCGCCATTCCCAGTGTGATTGGTCTGCTTCTGCCGACGATTTTCTTCGGCGCCCCCTCGCCGATGCCGTTCGCGGCTACCACCTTGGCATGGTCGGTCGGAATCGTGCTCGCAGCCGCGCTGCTGGATTTGCCGCGCCCGCTGAAGTTCAGCCTGTACGCAGCGGCGCTGGCCTGCCTGGGCGCCTTCGTGATCCCGTCCGGAGTCGGGGCGAACATCAGCCGGTACTCGTTCCTGCTGTTGCCGCCGATCGTCTGGGCGATGGCCCGCAACCCGAAGCGGGTCATCGTGCTGGCGTTGTTGCCGGCCTTCGTCTATAGCGGGTACAACGTGGCCAGCGACATTGCTGAGGCTGCCAAGCCAGCCGCTCAGCCCACCTACTACCAGGGCCTGCGCACCGAACTGCTGAAGTTGCCTGGGCGCGATAACCACCGCATCGAGGTGCTGGATACCGCAACGCACCGCGCCGCAGCCGATCTCATCCCAGACATCTATCTGGCCCGTGGCTGGGAAACCCAGAGCGATTCCACGAACGCGCTGTTCTACAACCCGTCGCTGCTGAACTCCGCCAGCTACCGACGCTGGTTGGACGAAAAGGCGGTGTCCTGGGTCGCGGTGCCCACGCAGCCCGGCGGCGACTACCAAGCCGAGGCGACCCTGGTCAACGCCGGCCTGCCATATCTGCACGAGGTCTGGCGGGACGCCCAATGGACGCTGTATTCGGTGTCCTCGCCTGAGGCGATCGTCCCGGCGCCGGCCACGGTCGTCGAATCCACCGAAACCCAAGTGGTCTTCGATCTCACCCAACCCGCCACGCTGACTCTGCGGCTGCGTCCGGCGCGATTCATCAAGGTGACGAGCGCCGACGGACTCGGTCCGCCGGTATGCCTCACCTCAACCAACCCGGACGAGATCCAGGCGATCTTCCCGACCTCTGGACGGTACGTGGTGAGTTCGGGGTTCTCCGTGAACTCGGCAGTCAACCGCGCCGGCTGCTGAGGTCCGGCAACTGTTGGGCACAATGACGCTGTGACCACATTGCGGTTGCTGTCCTACAACATCCGGTCGCTGCGAGACGACGAGGCCGCAGTCATCCGGGTGATCAGAGCTGCCGACCCGCACGTGGTGTGCATCCAGGAAGCTCCGCGGTTCCTGCGCTGGAGATCGACCGCCGCACGGATCGCCCGCAAGAGCGGGCTGGTGGTCGTCACAGGCGGACGGACGGCGGCCGCGAACCTGATGCTGTCCCGGCTCGAGGTCACCGTTGACGCCACTCGAGACGTGCTACTCAGCAAAGATCGCCGTTTGCACCAAAGGGGAATCGCGCTTGCGCGGCTGCAGCTGGCCGGTGCCGGTTTCGCAGTCGGTGGCGTACATCTGGACGTATTGGAGGCGCCACGGCTCAGGCATGTCGCCGAGATACACGCCGCGGTTGACGACTTCGTGCCGCCCGAGCTGCCCATGATCCTGGCCGGCGACATGAATGACGATCCGGGCAGTCCGCTATGGCAGGCGCTGGAGTCTCACGGCAACAGCAGATGGGTGGACGCGTGGGCCGCCGCGCCGACCGGAGACGGTTTCACCACCTCGAGCCAGAGGACGCCGCTGCGACGGATCGATGCGGTGTTCGTGGACCCGAGATTGAGGGTTGCGCGCACGTCGGTGATCAACTCAGCCGATGTGGAGATCGCAAGCGACCACCGTCCGGTGCTCGCCGAAATCGAACTCCCTGACTCCGCACCAGCCTGACCCCACGCGAGCCCGAAGAGGCAACTACCGGCGCCGGACGACGATGCCGAGCAGTCCTGGTCCGACATGTGCCCCGACCACGGCTCCCACCTCGGAAAAGTGCAACTCGTTCAGATTCGGGATGGCGTCCTGCAACTGGCGCGCGATGTCGGCAGCCCGGTCCGGCGATGCAAGGTGCTGGACCGCGATGTCGACCTGCTCATCGCCTGCCGCGTTGACCGCGATCTGCACCAGTCGCGCGATTGCCTTCGACGAGGTTCGCACCTTCTCCATCGGCATGATCCGGCCGTCCACCAGATGCATCAGCGGCTTGACGGCGAGCGCAGTGCCGAGCATCGCCGCGGCGGTGCCGATGCGGCCGCCGCGATGCAACCATTCCAACGAATCCACATAGAACAGCGCCGAACTGCGATCGATACATTCCGTCGCAGCCCGCGCGACGGTATCGGCGTCGGCGCCGTGAGCCGCCGCATCGGCCGAGGCCATTACCGCGAACCCGAGTGCCATCGCGGTGGCTCGCGAGTCGACGACGACGACCTTGCCAGGCGCGAACTCCTCGGCCGCCAGCCGAGCCGAGTCGCAGGTGCCGGACAGTTGCGCGGACAGGTGCACCGAGACGACCGATTCAGCACCGGATTCCAGCGCCGCCTTGTAGGTGCTGATGAACTCCGCCGGCGTTGGACGCGACGTCGTCACCTGACCACGCTCACGCAGCACCGCTGTGACATCGGCCGGTGAGATCTCCGAACCCTCGAGGCCGGACCTGGTCCCGAGCCCGACCTGCAGTGGCACCACCCGGATCCCGAGCCGTTCGGCGACCCCTTCGGGTAGGTAGGACGTCGAGTCGGTGACGACTGCGACCCGCTGCTCAACTGCCATGGCGGTCAAACTAGACGACGAAGTTGATCAGGCGTCCGGGAACCGCGACGACCCGCTTGGGCTGCCTTTCGGCCAATGCCGCGATGACCTTGTCATCCGCGCGCGCCGCCGCCTCCATTGTCGCCGCATCGGCATCGGCGGCCACCGAGATGACCGAGCGCACCTTGCCGTTGACCTGAACAGGCATCTCGATCAGGTCGTCGACCAACAGCGCCGGGTCGGCGA
Organism: Jatrophihabitans sp.; assembly: GCA_036488285.1. Lineage (GTDB taxonomy): Bacteria > Actinomycetota > Actinomycetes > Mycobacteriales > Jatrophihabitantaceae > Jatrophihabitans_A. Next base: position 8,595 of record DASXHV010000183.1, read on the forward strand.
CCGGGAACGGAACCCAGGCCAACGACTCGGCATGGCCCAGCTTCGACCACAACTCCTCGCCGATGTGCGGCGCCAGCGGCGCGACCATCAGTGCCAGCGCCTCGGCGACCACCCGGGGGGCGCCACCATGCGGATACGCCTGGGTCACGGCGTTGTTCAGTTCGGTGATGCGCGCGATCGAGGTGTTGAATCGCAGCGTCTCGTACCCGTCACGCACGGCGTGAATGGTCTTGTGCAGCAGGCGATTCAGCTCCTCGTCCGGCGCATCGTCGGACACATGCAACTGGCCGGTGTTCTCATCCAGCACCACGCGCCAAATCCGTTGCAGCAGCCGATACGGACCGACGATGGCCTTAGTATCCCAGGGTCGGGATTGCTCCAACGGCCCTGAGAACATCTCGAACAACCGGAAGGTGTCAGTGCCGAATGCGGCGATGAACTCGTCCGGCCCGATCACGTTTTTCAGGCTCTTGCCGATCTTGCCGAATTCCAGATTCACCTTTTCGCCACGGTAGAAATACGATCCATCGGCCTCGGTCACCTCAGCGGCCTCGACGTAGAAGCCGTCGTCGTTGGTGTAGGCAGGCAGTTGCAACATGCCCTGGTTGACCAATCGGTGATACGGCTCGGCCGAGGAGACATGACCCAGGTCGAACAGCACCTTCTGCCAGAACCGGGAGTACAGCAGGTGCAGCACGGCATGTTCGACGCCTCCGACGTACAGATCGACTCCACCCAGCGGTCGATCCTCGGTCGGTCCCATCCAGTAGTTCTCGATGTCGGGATCGACGAGTGCCTCGGAGTTGTGCGGGTCCAGGTAACGCATCTGGTACCAGCAGGAGCCTGCCCAGTTCGGCATCGTGTTCGTTTCCCGGCGGTAGGACTTCAGCCCTTCGCCCAGATCCAGTTCGACGTTCACCCAATCGGTCAGGCGCCCCAGCGGTGGCTCCGGGTCGGAATCGACGTCGTCCGGCGGGAACGACTTGGGCGAGAAATCGTTGGTTTCGGGCAACAACAACGGCAGCATCTCGTCGGGCAATGCGATCGGCCGGTTGTCTTCGTCATAGACGATCGGGAACGGCTCGCCCCAGTACCGCTGACGGCTGAACAGCCAGTCCCGCAGTCGATACGTCACCGCGCCGGTGCCGCGACCAATCTTGTCCAGATAGTCGATGATGGCCACCTTCGCCTCAGCGACCGGCAGTCCGTTCAGGTCGATGTCGGCGTTGGCGGAGTTGATCGCCGGACCCTCGCCGGTGAATGCCTTGCCGTCAAAGCCTTCTGGAGGCTGGACGGTGCGGACTATCGGCAGTTCGAACTTCTCCGCGAACTCCCAGTCGCGCTCGTCCTGGCCGGGCACCGCCATGATTGCGCCGGTGCCGTACTCCATCAGCACGTAATCGGCGACGAAGATCGCTAGCCGCTCCCCCGTGACCGGGTTGATCGCGTACGAGCCTGTGAAGACACCGGTCTTGTCCTTGGCATCACCACGCCGTTCCAGGTCCGTCCGGGCGGCTGCGTCGGCGCGGTAGGCGGCAACGCCCTCGGCCGGCGTGTCGTAACCGCCGGTCCAGATTCCTTCGGTGCCATCGGGCCAAACGGCCGGCGTGAGGGCATCCAACAGTGGGTGTTCGGGCGCCAGCACCAGATACGTCGCACCGAACACGGTGTCCGGACGGGTGGTGAACACGCTGATGTCCGCGACCCGCCCCGGGCCGGCCGCATCCACCGCAAAGTCGATGGTGGCGCCCGTCGATCGCCCGATCCAGTTCTTCTGCATGGTCCGGACTTTCTCCGGCCAGTCGATGTATTCAAGATCGTCGAGCAGGCGATCGGCGTACGCGGTGATGCGCAGCATCCATTGCGCCAACAGCTTGCGGTACACCGGGAAATTGCCGCGCTCGGAACGGCCGTCCGGCGTGACTTCCTCGTTGGACAGCACCGTGCCCAGGCCCGGACACCAGTTCACCGGCAGCTCGGAGATGTAGGCCAGTCGGTGCCGATCGATGACGGTGCGACGTTGGTCGGCGTCCAGCTCCGGCCAGGCAATCCCGAAGTCGTTGGTGCCTGCGTCGGGGTCGCGACTACCGGCGTCCAACTCGGCAATCAGCTCTGCGATGGGACGGGCCTTACCGATCCCGCCATTGGCGCTGTGATCGTAGAAGGAGTTGAAGATCTGCAGGAAGATCCACTGCGTCCAGCGATAGAACTCCGGATCGGTGGTGGCCACGGAGCGGCGCTGGTCATAGCCCAAACCCAGCGCACGGAGCTGGGCACGGTATACGTCCATGTTGGCGTTGGTGGTCGTCGCCGGGTGCGTGCCGGTCTGAATGGCGTACTGCTCGGCGGGCAGACCGAAGGCGTCGAATCCCATGGTGTGCAGCACGTTCTCGCCGCGCATCCGCAGGTACCGGCTGTATACGTCGGTGCCGATGTAGCCCAGTGGGTGCCCGACATGCAGGCCGGCCCCGGACGGGTACGGGAACATGTCCATCACGAAGGCGTGCGGCTTGTCCCGGACCGTGTCGAAACCGTCTTTCAGGTCACCGGAGGGGTTCGGAGCATTGAAGGTCGCGCGCTGCTCCCACTCGTCCTGCCAGCGCCGCTCGATCTCGTTCGCGAGCGCGGCCGTGTACCGGAACGCAGGTACGTCGGCTTCGGTGACGTCGGGGGCACTCATCGTTCACTCCTGAGTTCGGCGGGCTCGATCTGCTCAACACCTTGTCGCGGCAGTCCGGACATAGGAAGAGCCCCTGCACAAATGCAGAGGCTCAGCCGCACCGGTCGTCGCAACGACTCAGCGCGGCTCGGTAAGGAGCAGGTCACGGATGCTCACGCCGATGATGTTACCCGGTGGTGCAAAACGGCTCCGACGCTCGCTCGATGCTCCCGCACGGCAAGCGGGCTCCCTACTCGCCGGTGATCAGCTCCGCGGCTGCGACACCGACAGCACGGTGACATTGCCAGCCCCAGTGGATGCCGTCGACGTTCATGCCGTCGGTGCCGATGAACGGCGAAACCAGCTCATCCAGGCGCAGCATCGGGACGTCGTGCTGCGCGCCCCATCGCAGCGCGGCCCGCACCGCGCCTGGGTGGCCGCTGGTCACCCGGCCATATCCCGGTGCGTCATGTGGCGGCGGGACGCAGCCGATGACCGCGCTGTTGGGATGGAAGTACCGGATGCCCTGCACGCATCGAGTCAGGTAGTGATCGGTCAAGGGCTGTGGCATCGTCCGCCACCGACCGGCCAGCAGTTTCGAGCCGTAGGGCTGCGCCAGCCGGAACCCGGTGGTGGCCGCAGCGCGCAGGCCGGACGGACGGAGCAGCCGGATGCCCTCTCGCAGGTGGCTAGGCAGGATCGTGGGTAGGTAGTCCATGCCCCCGACCGCGAGGACTACGACGTCGGCGGCGGGCAACAGCACCGAGTAGGTGTGCGGATCACGGGTGATGGCAAACCAGGCGTCGCGAGCCGTCCAGCCGCGGCGACCGATGATGGTGGCGCTGCTCGGCCGGAAACGAGCGGTCAGTTCGGCGGCGAGCACGTTCGGCCACAGTTTGGGTTCGGTGGTGAGCTCGCCCATGCCCGGCCCGTGGAAGGCCAGCGAGTCGCTGATAACCAGGACTTCGGTGCTCCGATCTGTTCCCCGACTTGTCCGAGCGGTCTGGTCCGGCATTCGCTCCGATCCTCGCTCGCTTCCGCTTGTCACGATGCCCATGCGCGGAGCCCGTCGCCATACCCAGACCGAAGACGGTCAGGCGTCGGCGTCGGCTGCCTCGCTGTCGGGCAGCAGGGACGGGATCACCGGACCCGGTGCACCCGCATTGTGGGCCCGCAGCCGCCAGCCGTCGCCGGAATCGCGCAGCTCGGTCCAATGACAGTTGGCCAGCGCGCCGAGCACGGACGGGTTCTGAGGAAGCCCCAGCAAGGCGGACGACAGGCACATCGCGGTGGCGCCATGGCTGACCAGCACCGTGAGTTCGACGGCAGGCAAGGCGGCCACCAGCTCCATCGCGCGATGGGCGACCTGCTGTCGGGTCTCGCCGCCGCGCCGGGTCACATCACGGCCGGCAAGCCAGTCGGCATACTCGTCGGGATAACGGGTCTCGACCTCGTCGCGGGTCAGGCCCTGCCAGTGCCCGAGGTGGCGCTCCCGCAGCCGCGGGTCACAGCGAAGTTCGAGGCCGGTCAGCGACGCCACCTTTGCCGCCGTGTCGCGGGCCCGGATCAGGTCCGAGGACACCAGCAGATCGGGCTGCATCGCGGCGACCAGTGCGGCCGCTTCGATTGCCTGCGCCCGACCGACCTCGTCCAAAGGCGGATCGGCCTGTCCCTGATAACGCCGCTCGGCATTCCAGGCTGTCCTGCCGTGGCGCAGGATCACGATCCGCCGTGTCAACTCAGTCCTCGCCCGCGGCGCTCGCGTCGGGCGTGAATTCGATCAGTGGGCAGTCTTTCCACAGCCGCTCCAGGGCGTAGAAGACCCGTTCCTCGGCGTGTTGGACATGCACCACGATCTCGGCGTAGTCCAGCAGCACCCAACGACCGTCCCGCTTGCCCTCCCGGCGTAGGGGCTTGGCACCAGCACCACGCAGCTTCTCCTCGATTTCATCGACGATGGCCTCGACCTGGCGCTCGTTGGTGCCGGTTGCGATGACGAAGACGTCGGTGATGGCCAGTCGGTCGCTGACGTCGATCAGCACAATGTCGGAGGCGAGCTTGTCGGCCGCGGCTTGCCCGGCGATCCGGGCCAGCGACGCGGCTGTGTCAGTTGCGGTCACGGTGGCTCAGGCTACCGGTGACCTGCGCAGGCTGATCGGGGGTACTCACCGCCGTGGTCCAGCGGTGAGTACCCAACGACGCTCAGTCAACCAATCGAATGACGCCGTAGTCATAGCCCTTACGCCGATACACCACGGCGGCGCTGCCGCTGTCTGCGTCGGAGAACAAAAAGAAATCGTGGCCGACGAGTTCCATTTCGAACAACGCCTGGTCGATCGTCATCGGTTTAGCCGGGTGTTCCTTTTCCCGCACGATCTGCCCGGGGCCGTCCGACAAGCCGTCGAGGTAATCGTCGTCAGAGGCCACCGCGACCGACGAGGTCTCGGTCTCGATCAGCGCCCCAGTCGCCACTGCCACCGACGTCGGGTTGTGGCGCCCGTGATGCACTCGGCGCCGGTCGGCCGCCTCACGGAATTTGCGCTCGAGCCGATCGACGGCCAGTTCCAATGCTTTATAGAAGTCCGAAGCACATGCCTCGGCACGGACCACGGGTCCGCGCACCCGGCAGGTGATTTCTACCCGCTGGCAAACCTCGGATTGTCTCGGATTTTTCTCGTGGAGTAGCTCGACATCTATCCGGATTATGCGGTCGTTGTATCGCTCGATTCGAGCCAACTTCTCAGCTACATGCTGGCGGTAGTGATCGGGAACCTCAACATTACGGCCCCTCACGACAATCTCCACGCGACCTCCCGGTGCTCGAATTGCTCGCGGCGCCTCCGCAAGAAACCGACCGGACGCGGACCAACCCAACCCCGAATTATGGCCCGCCGCCGCGGCTATCTCGCGGTGGCGCCTATCTCTGGTAGGTCATCGCAACGCTAGCCCTATTCGCTGATTCTGCCCAGTCGAAGAACCGTGAATCTCAGCAGGACTCAGCCGCGGGGTGGCTGCCACGACCGCGGCACCGAGGATCGGCCAACCGGCCGCAGCAAGCGCCCGGCAACCCTCCCGAATGGTTGCGCCGGTCGTCACGATGTCATCAACGAGTACCACCGGAGGGGAACCTGTCGTAGCTTGTAACCGCGCCGACATCCGGCCGGAAAGGTTCGACTCTCGCTGCTGCGCAGTCAGGCCAGCGGAGTCCGCGACCGGGCCGGCCAGGCGCAGCAAGGGCAATACGGCACGCTCTGATCCGGCCGCCGCCAGGTCGGCCAGGCGACCGATATGGTCGCCGCCACGTTTCCGGACCGCCCCCGGCATGGAAGGAACCGGCACCAGCACAGCGGGGCCAACTGGGCATCGGCTGTCGGTACTGGTTACCGAGGCTTCGATGAACGTGACGGCATCGGCGAGGTAGACGGCGAGCTCGGAGCGCAGGTTGTGCAAGCCGCGCTCTTTGTACGCGATCAGGGCAGCACGCACGGGCCCGTCGTAGCTGGTCCCGGCCGCGATCGGGGGTGCCAGCCGGCGCAGTGACCAATGAGCCCGTGGCGCAGGTCGACACGCACTACACCAGACTTCGCCGGGCTGCCTGCAGGCCACGCAGCGGCTTGGAAGCACCAGATCGAGTAACGCATCGAGCGGCCACGGCAACATCATCACGCGCCCGTCATCGAGATGCAGCCGTCCTCGCCATGCACTGAGGGTGCCCGCTCGCCCACCCCAGTAGTGCGCACGATCGACATCTGTGGACAGCAAGACCCGGTTGTGCAACCACCGAGCCAAACCGTCGTAGTGAGCTGTTACGGCGCGTACGCCGGGGCGTAGCCGATCGTCGCCTGCGCCCCGCCGGACAGCGACGTCCAGACCAAATTGCGTTGCACCCAGACCGCCCGGCCCGATGTGGCCAACAGGATCGGCTGATCCACCGCCGCGGCAATGCTCTCCGGCTGAGGCAGTTCGCCGGTGTCGCGCACCAGTGGGAATGAGCCATCGGACTGCACGGCCCAGACCTTGGCATGCTCACCCGTCCGAGCCGCGATCATCAGCAGTCCGATCGGATCTGCCCATGCGACATCTGACACCGACAACGTCGGGCCACTGATCGGCTCCACCGAATCCAGGCTCACGCTGCCGCTGGAACGCACCACCGAGCCGATCCACAGCGTGTTGGACCCGTCCACGCCCTGTACCACGATGGCCAGCCGCACCCCGTCCGGGCTGAAGCGCAGCGACACGATCTGGCCGCCGCTGAACGTGCCAGTGGGCAGCGGGACCGCTTGCGGGCGCAGGTCGGCACCGAAACGGTAGATCGCCGAGCCGACCGCGACCCAGGCATTAGACGTATGCGGTTCCCAATCGGGGCGGCTGCGCGTTCCTGCCGGCAGCCTGACGGTGGTCAAAGGACCGGACGCCGGGCCCACCACCACCGTGTTCGAGCTAGTCCGGGCCACGATGCGCAGCTCGCCGGTCGTTGCCCGACGCAGCGCCATCGAGTCCAGGGAATACTTGCCGTCGCCGACCGTGCCGGGCACCCGTTTGAAGTCCACCCCGCTGATCAAGCCACCGTCATTGAGGTAATACGGCTGAACCACCGCGGAGACGCCCTGAGGCCCGTAGTCAGGCAAGTTCAGCTTGTTGAACTTCGTGCCGTACCCGGGTATGTCGACGGGGTGACCGGCATCGTCGAGAGACACCACGCCCGATATCAGCAGCCCACCGAACGTATAGGCCAGCTGCCCCGCAAGGCGTTGCCGGGCTTGGCCGTCCAATTGAGCCGAGCCGGGCAGGTCGAGGGTGATCTGATCGGTGCTGGTGATGGTCGCGCGGCGCGGATCGACCTGGTCGGGGATTTCGTTCTGCACGGACTGCGCCAGCTCCGGCCGCGGACCGGTGAGCATCTGCGCCAACATCCATTGCGCCAGCGGCTCGCCGCTGAGCTGGGAGTACCGCAGGTCAGGGACCAGCCGCGACTCGGTGGAATCGAAGAAATACAGCACCCGGGCGCTGTACACGTTCTGGAAGTCAGCCAGGCCGACGAGCACCCCGGGGGCCAGCCCGTTGATGCGCCACTGGCCACTCACCTTGCTCAGGTTGAACGTGTACGTCGACGTGGCACCGGAGTCAGCGCTCTTCAACGACGGTGTGTAGACGCCGTGGATATCGAGCTGGCCCTGGTTCACCCCGGTCACCTTCACCACCGCGGTGTCACCTAGGAGCTGGGGCAGTTGTATCGAATAATCGGCCAGCACGGTCACGTTGCCGTCGTTCCATTTGCTGCCAGCGTCGGGCGTCAGGAACTGGCGTGACCCCGAATGCCGGGCATCGGTCGGCGAGCTCGCGACCGCGGCCTTCAGGAAGCCGGCCACGATGCTGCGCGGATCGTCGCCCGGATGTGGCGAGATCTCGTTGTTGGTGGTCGGCACCTCGCCGCCCACCGAACTGATCACCAGCGGCGGTGAGTTGTGCGGGACTCCCGAACAGGCCGCGAGCAGCACCATGACCAGCGCAACCGCGCCGAGCCGGATCGGCCTCACGTCTGCACCTCCGAGGGCACCAGTGGCAGTGGGGACTGCTCGAGTGTGTCGCCCAAATTTCGGGGCAAGGTAAGGCGAAACACCGCCCCCTTGCCTCGCTCGCCCCAGGCTTGCAGCCACCCGCCGTGCAGCCGGGCGTCCTCCAGACTGATCGCCAGGCCGAGACCGGTGCCGCCGGTGTGCCTGCTCCGGGACGGGTCGCCGCGCCAGAACCTGTTGAAAACCAATCCGGCCTCTCCCGGCCGCAGACCGATTCCGCGGTCTCGCACCGTCACGGCCACGGACCGTTCGTCGGCGCCCAGCTGAACGTCGATCGGGCTCCCTTCGGCATGGTCAACGGCGTTGCAGATCAGGTTGCGCAGGATGCGTTCGACCCGGCGAGCGTCCACCTCTGCCACCGCAGAACCCTCGCCGAAGTGCGACCGAATCTCGATACCGTGCCGGGTAGCCAGACCCGAACTCGCGTACACGGCGCGTTCCACCACGCCGGCGAGGTCGACAGGGTCGGCTTCCAGGCGCGCCGCGCCAGCGTCATAACGGGAAATCTCGAGCAGGTCGCCGAGCAAATTCTCGAACCTGTCGAGTTCGTTGGTGAGCAGTTCCGCCGAGCGCGCCAGCTCCGGAGCGAAGCTATCGCGGCTGTTGTGCAGCAACTCAGCAGCCATCCGCACCGTCGTCAACGGGGTGCGCAGTTCGTGGGAGACGTCGGAGGTGAACCGCTGCTGCAACCTGGACAGCTGCTCAAGCCGCTGGATCTGATGTTGCAGGCTGATTGCCATGTCGTTGAAGGATTCGCCGAGCAACGCCAGATCGTCCTCTCCGGCGACCTTGACGCGCTGCGAAAGGTCACCGGCGGCCAGCATCTCAGCAGTTCTGGCAACAACGCGCACCGGACGGACCACCTGCCGGGTGACGAGCACCGTGATGACCGCGACCAGCAGCACCAGCGCGGCACCGGCGACCCATACGGTCCGCTGCACAAGGCTGATGGTGTGCTGCTCCGCGCCGAGCGGGAAGAGGTAGTACAGCTCGAAGAACCCGGCCCTGGTGCGTACCGGCTCACCGACGATCAGCCCAGGTGTCAAGCGCGCGACGCCCGCCTGTGGCACCGGGGAGTACTGCACGGCGATGTGGTCCTGCCTGACCTGGCTGCGCAGCTCGGGTGGGATCGCCGGGCCAGGGGTCAATGCCTTGTCGACCGTGGCGTCCGTCGAGCGCACCGCAATGCCGTACAAGCCGGTGCCGGAACCGGAACCGGCCAGATCGACGGTCAACTGATCGACCGCCTGCCGGATTCCGGTGAGGTCCCCGGACGCCACCCCGTTGAAGCGGGCCTTCGCCGGGTCGAGACCGGCGTTGGCCTGGCTGACCGCGGCGACTCGCTTGGATTTGAGGACACCGTTGCTGATCTGGTCGACCAGGAACAGGCCGATCAGCAACACGACGGCGCCCGTGACTACGACCGTGGTGGCCGCAACCCTGAATTGCAACGACCTGCGCCAGGTGGTGGCGAGTTGGCCGGCAGCCACGCTGATCTGCCTGCCCAGCCTCGCGCCGATGTCGTTCGCCGCCTGTCGGATCCGATCGATTCCCAGCCGCGTCGTGAGCCCGTGGTTGGTACCGCTGGAATCCGTCGCCACCGGCCGCGTGCCGTCGACGCCGAAAACCGGACCGTCAGCGGCCTTGCTCACGGCGGACCGGCCTTGTATCCGACGCCGCGGACGGTGAGCACCACCTCGGGACGCTCCGGGTCACGTTCCACCTTGGAACGCAACCGCTGGACGTGCACGTTGACCAGTCGGGTGTCTGCGGCGTGCCGGTAGCCCCAGACCTGTTCGAGCAGCACCTCGCGGGTGAAAACCTGCCGCGGCTTACGAGCCAGCGCCACCAGCAAGTCGAATTCCAGCGGCGTGAGCGAGACCTGCTTGGCGTCGCGCACCACCTGGTGAGCGGGGACGTCGATGCTGACCGGTGAATCGGCAGGCCCGATGGTCAGGGTCTCACCACCTGCTTCGTCGTAACGACGCAGCCGGGCCCGCATCCGGGCGGTGAGCTCCTTCGGCTTGAAGGGTTTGACAACGTAGTCGTCCGCCCCCGACTCGAGGCCCAGCACCACGTCAACCGTGTCGCTCTTGGCCGTGAGCATGATGATCGGCGTGCCGGATTCGGCGCGGATCGCACGGCACACGTCGATGCCGCTGGCGCCGGGCAGCATCAGATCTAGAAGCACGATGTCCGGCTTGACCTCGCGGAATGCAGCCAAAGCGCGAGATCCGTCCGGAACGAAGGCAGGCTCGAACCCGTCCGAGCGCAGGACGATACCGAGCATCTCGGCGAGGGAGGAGTCGTCGTCGACCACCAGAACACGAGGCTTCATCCCTACATCGTGGCATCTTTGCCGCCCGAACTGGGTCAGCGGCGCAAGTGTGGGCACGATCCAAGCTTATGTCGCCGAACTTGACAGCGTCGGATCCTGATCAACGGTAGCTTGACCTGCCATGGGTGAGGATCGCAGCGAGCGGCAGCAGGCCAGCGGTCGCCGGGCCGATCGCGACCTGAGTGCCGCTCGATGCGCGTCGGCGAACAGCAGGGTGGGTCTATGAGCAAGACGCCGCGGCGGCGAAGCAGGTCCAGCGAGCGCCGGCCAGCCGAGCGCACCGGCGCCGAGCCGGAATCGACGATTCGATTGTCCTACGCCGAGAAAGTTCGCGCCTTACTGCGCGAATCTCTCATCGACGCGGCCGCCGACGCGCTGGCTGCGCGCAGCTGGACGGAAACCCGGATGGCCGATATCGCAGCCGCGGTCGGCGTCAGCAGGCAGACGGTCTACAACGAGTTCGGGAACAAGGACGAGCTCGCACGGGCCCTGCTGTTGCGTGAGGCGAGTCAGTTCCTCGGCGAGGTGGAATCGGCGCTGGACGATCACCCAAGCGACGCGGTCGGCGCACTCAGCGCCGCGTTCGAGGTGTTCCTTCGACTGGCCGACGAGGAGCCGCTGCTGCGCGCGATCCTCGGCGGAGAGAGCGAGCATTCAGACCTCGGTCCGCTGCTCAAGACTCAGGGCGCGGCCGTGTTGCCCTACATCACCGAACGGTTGTCCGAACATTTCATGCGGCAGTGGCCGCAAGCCGATCACGTCCAGGTTCTGGCCTACGCCGATGCCGCTGTCCGGCTCGCGATCTCCCACGTCGTCCTGCCGACCGCCCAACCGGACGTGACCGCCACCCAGGTCGCGCGGGTGTTCGCCCCCTACCTGGCCCAGCTCACCAATTCATCGGGCGGGCGTGGCCGACACTGAAGCCGACACTGAAGCCGACACTGAGGCCGACTGAATCAGCTGGGACGCCTGGTTCGCATCGCATTGAGGCGACGGGTACGAACCCGCCACGCAATCACCAGCGTCAAGGCGATGCCGACGATCGCGACGACCCGGCCCATCGGCGTCGAGGTCACGCCATTGAGCCACAACCCGAACACCAGAATCGCGAGCCCGGTAGCCAGGCCCAGCCATTCTCTGCCGGACGGACGGGGCAGCTGCTGATCCTGAGGCATGGGCAGATGATGCCACGCGGCGTTCATCGGCAACGACATCGCTGAAATCATCACTGACGCGGTGCCCGAAACCGTGTCTGAAAAGCAGCGTGCGGCCCGAAGCCGCGGACTCCCCATCAAGCCAATGGAGTCCGACGGTCTCGGGCCGCACAATGCCGCGGCTCAGCCGGCGCGGTGGCGCCGACCGAACTCAGTAGCGGTAGTGCTCAGGCTTGTACGGGCCGGACACATCGACGCCGATGTAGGCGGCCTGCTCTTTGGACAGCTCGGTCAGGGTGGCTCCGACCGCGGCCAGGTGCAGCCGGGCGACCTTTTCGTCCAGATGCTTGGGCAGCACGTATACCTGGTTGTCGTAGTCACCGCGCTTGGTGTGGATCTCGATCTGCGCGATGGTCTGGTTGGAGAACGAGGCCGACATCACGAAGCTCGGGTGACCGGTCGCATTGCCGAGGTTCAGCAGGCGTCCTTCGCTGAGCAAGATGATGGAGTGGCCATCCGCGAACTTCCACTCGTGGACCTGCGGCTTGATCTCGATCTTCTGGATGCCCGCGACCTTCGCGAGACCGGCAATGTCGATCTCGTTGTCGAAGTGGCCGATGTTGCCGACGATGGCGTTGTGCTTCATCTTGGCCATGTGCTCGGCCATGATGATGTCCTTGTTGCCGGTGGTCGTGATGAAGATGTCGGCCTTGTCGACGACGTCCTCCAGCCGCACCACGTCCAGGCCCTCCATCGCAGCCTGCAGTGCGCAGATCGGATCGATCTCGGTGACGACGACGCGAGCGCCCTGGCCGCGCAACGATTCCTCTGACCCCTTGCCGACGTCGCCGTAGCCGCAGATCACCGCGAGCTTGCCGGCGATCATCACGTCGGTCGCTCGGTTGATGCCGTCGATGAGTGAGTGACGGCAGCCGTACTTGTTGTCGAACTTGCTCTTGGTCACCGAGTCGTTGACGTTGATCGCGGGGAACAACAGCGTGCCGGCCTTGGCGAATTCGTACAGCCGGTGAACTCCGGTGGTGGTCTCCTCGGTGACGCCGATGATCGACTGGGCCATCTCGGTGTACTTGGTCGGCGTAGCGCCAACGCTGCGTCGCAGAGTTTCCAGAATGATCTTGTATTCGTCGGAATCCTCATCCGAAGGCGACGGGACGACGCCCGCGGCCTCGTACTCGACGCCCATGTGGATCAGCAGCGTCGCATCGCCACCGTCGTCGACGATGGAGTCCGGACCGGTCCCATCGGGCCAGCTCAGCATCTGCTCAGTGCACCACCAGTACTCCTCCAGCGTTTCGCCCTTCCAGGCAAACACCGGAATACCGGCAGGATTGTCAGCAGTGCCGTCCTTACCGACAACGATCGCCGCGGCGGCATGGTCCTGGGTGGAGAAGATGTTGCAGCTGACCCAGCGCACGTCGGCGCCCAGCGCAGCGAGGGTCTCGATGAGCACGGCGGTCTGCACGGTCATGTGCAACGAGCCTGCGATCTTCTTACCGGCCAGCGGCTGGGACTGTCCGAACTCGGCACGCAGGGCCATCAGGCCCGGCATCTCGACCTCGGCGAGCTGGATCTCTTTGCGGCCGAACTCGGCCAGCGACAGGTCGGCGACCTTGAAGTCGCTGACTGAGCCGGCGCTGTCGGCGGTCAGGTTGACGGTCACGTTCTCTCCTCCGATTGTGGTGCGGGGATTGGGGGTGATGGCGATTGTCGGAAAGTCCGACTCGTTGATTGCCAGTCGCCGATAGATGCTGGCTTCCGGCGGCGCCGGAGCGCGATGGAGCGCTCCGAACCAGTCGTCGATGGCCCGGGACAACTCGACTTCGGTACGCATTCGCAGCTCGAACGCGACGTCGGACAGGCCGATGCCATGTTGTTCGATCAGCGTCCGCAGCGAGCGGAGCCGGTCGATCTGTCGGGGGCCGTACAACCGGTGACCACCCGGGGTTCGCTGTGTTGCGACGAGACCGGCCTGCTCGATGTAGCGCAACATCCGCTGCGACCATCCGGTCGCCTCGGCTGCCTGCTGCATGGTGAGGGGCTTCATCGACGACAAACTCTATCAGGGTTGTGTCAGATTTATCGACCACCTCCCGCAACCGCCCGTAACCGGCAAAGTCGGGACAACCGCTGAAGTAGCGACAAATTACGTGAGATGGGCCGAGGCAGCGAAGCCCAGCCCCGATCCGACCAGCCGAGGAGGCGCCGCCGCGGCCGAGACGAACACCGCCTGACCGCGCGGCAGCGCAACCTCCTCGGTCCCGGCCGACACCTTCAGTTCGCCCTCGAGGGTGCAGATGATCGACGGGCCGACGACCGGCAACCCGACCGAGTCCCAGTCGGTCAGGTCGATACGGGCCAGCTGGAAGTCCGGCACCGGCACCTCGAAGACCGTCGCGTGCTCAGATATCCGTCGCGACGGCCAACGTGGCTGCTCCAACGGACTGAAGTCGGCGACCCGCAACAGCTCTGGCACGTCGATGTGCTTGGGCGTCAGCCCGCAGCGCAACACGTTGTCGCTGTTGGCCAGGATCTCCACGCACACACCACGCAGGTAGGCGTGCACATTGCCGGCACCGAGGAAGATGGCCTCGCCAGGAGCGAGCCGTACGTAGTTGAGCAGCAACGCCAGCACCGCGCCGACGTCGTCCGGGAAGTCCTGCTCGGCAAGTACCGAAGCCGCGGCCTCCGCCGACCACTCACGACCGGATGAGGCCAGTCGACGGCAGCCTGCGATCACGGCGCGCACCAGTTCCCGCCGGACGTCTCCTTGCAACGTGAGCAGCGTCGTGAAGGTCGCGCGCAGGCCATCGCCGGCCGCCAGCAGGTCGCGGTACCGGCGCAGCTCGACGACGTCCAGCGCGTCGAACAACCGCAGCGTCTGATCGACCGGCCTGAAGCCGCACCATGCGTCGAACTCGGTCACCGCGCAGGCCAGTTCCGGTTTGTGGTTGGCATCTGCGTAGTTGCGTTCGGCCGCGTCGGCAGGAATGCCTCGCTCGTTCTCGGCGGCGAATCCCCGCTGTGCCTGCTCCCTGTTCGGATGCACCTGCATCGACAGCGCCTTGTCCGCGGCCAGCACCTTGAGCAGGAACGGCAACCGCGGCCCGAATTGCTGGATGGCGGCCGGGCCCAGATAATCCTCGGGGTCGGCGCTGATCAGCTCATCCAATCCCGGCACGTCCGGATGATCTCGCCAGCGGGACGGGTCATCAGGGTGTGCACCCATCCACAGTTCGGCGGCCGGTGTCTCCGATGCCTCGATACCGAGCAGCTCAGGGATAGCGGTTCGCGAGCCCCATTCGTAGTCACGTACGACGTTGTCCAGCCGGAGGATCGACGGCGTTTTCGTCATCGAAGTCAGACCTCCGCATCCGCGTCGGCCCCGACAGGGGCGCTCAGGCCCCGGTCCAGGTCTGGTTCGAGGTAGATCACCCGCGCGGTCGGCTCAACCGCACGTACCCGCCTCTCCGCGGCATCGATGGCCTCGGCGACCTCGGTCAGAGGCATGTCAGCTGCCACCGACACCTTGGCCGCGACCAGCACCTCCTCCGGGCCGAGGTGCATCGTACGAAGGTGGATGACGCGCAGAATGCCCTCTCCTACCAGGGCATTCGCGATCCGTGATGTCGCGGCCGGGCTCGCCGACTCACCCAGCAGCAAGCTCTTGGTCTCCACGACGAGCACGATCGCCACGGCAATCAGCAGCACCCCGATGCCACAGGTCGCGATGCCGTCCCAGACGCCGTCACCGGTCGCTGCACTC
>DASXHV010000162.1:0-4141 GCA_036488285.1 Jatrophihabitans sp.
ATCGGGGTGACCCGGTCGACGGCCTCGGCGTAGGCCTCGGTGTTGCCCTCCAGCGCCGTGAAACTCAACGCAGCGACGGCCAGCGCGGATTGGGTTGCCAGCGAAAGGCGACTCAGCCCCAACGCGGTGTCGGCCAGCGACGCGGCATTGCTGGACATGAACGACAGCGCATCGTGCGGACCGAACATGATCGGCTCGATCGGTGCCGCCGGCGAATTGGAGAATTCCTGCAACGCCAGTGCTGTGGTGGCCAGCGCCGCGAGATCACCGGTGCCGACTCCGACATGCTCGCGAATCACGGGGATGTAGTCGGCCCGGATCATCTCGGCCAAACCCCGCACGACATCACTGCTGATTCCGGCGCCGCCGGCGCACAGCTGATTGAGCCGGACCAGCAGCATTGCGCGCACCCGTTCGATGCTGCGCGGCGGGCCGGCCGCGGTCGCATGGCTGCGAAGTAACGACTGGGCGTTCTCGATGGTCGGTTGGACGAGCACGCTGCGGTTGCCGCCGACGCCGGTGGACCTGCCGTAAACCGGACGGATCGCACTGATTTCGGTTGCGCGTTGGTGAGATTGGGCGACTCGGGCCATTGCCTCATCGTCAAGTTCGACTTCGATGGGTCGTGCCGCGGCGTCGGCGATCGAGATGACCGTGAGGTCACTACCGCTGATCCGCATCTTCACCTCGCTGGGATAACTATCACGTTTCGACTTCTAAAGCCGACCTAACCGATAGGCAAAGATCGTAGGATGTTCGCTTCGGTGTCGATCACGGTCCTCGACGGTCGGCTTCAGGCTAGCGCCGGGGTGCATATCCTTGGCGGCTACACAACGGGTATACAACGGGCTTGCTTCGACGGCGTCCGGAACGGGGGTTGTCGATGCAACTTAGCTCATTGCAAATAGGGCAATACATCGTGGCGGTGTCGGCGGGGCAGGCTAGTTTGGGCTACGTTCTACAACCGAGTACGACGCACGTGCTTGGTCTCGAGAGCGAGACCGATGCCGTGTCCGCACCGTTTCGAGCCTTCCCGCTTCGAGGCTGGCCCTCGACCGCAGCAGGAGTGACGAGCCGATGATCCGATTTGAATCGGTAACCAAGACCTACCCGGACGGCACTGTCGCGGTGGACTCGCTCGACCTGGAAGCGCCGTCGGGCAAGATCACGGTCTTGGTGGGGCCATCGGGCTGCGGCAAGACGACTTCGCTGCGCATGATCAATCGGATGATCGAGCCGACATCCGGCAAGATCTGGCTGGACGATCGCGACACCGCATCCGTCCCCGAGCACGAACTGCGGCGCGGCATCGGTTACGTCATCCAGAGCGCCGGCTTGTTCCCGCACCGCACCGTCGCCGACAACATCGCTACCGTGACCTATCTGCTCGGCTGGGACCGCAAGCGGGCTCGTGCCCGCGCCCAGGAACTGCTCGAACGGGTCGGGCTGCCCGCTCATTTCGCCAGCCGCTATCCGGCGCAGCTGTCCGGCGGCCAGCAGCAGCGGGTCGGCGTTGCTCGTGCGCTGGCCGCCGATCCGCCGGTGATGCTCATGGACGAACCGTTCAGCGCGGTCGACCCCATCGTGCGCGAGCAGCTTCAGGACGAGTTCCTGCGACTGCAATCAGAACTCGGCAAGACGATCGTGTTCGTCACGCACGACATCGACGAGGCGATCAAGCTAGGTGATCAGGTCGCGGTAATGCGGGTCGGTGGCAAGCTTGCGCAGCTCGCCTCGCCGGCGGGGCTGCTCAGCCGTCCCGCCGATGCCTTCGTCGCTGACTTCGTAGGACGCGACCGTGGCTACCGAGCGCTCGGCTTCAATCGCAGCGACCACTTGCCCACGCACCCGGAAGCAACCGTGGCATTGGGCAGCCAGCTGGATCAGCGCGAGGTCGCGCACGGGTGGGTTCTGGTCGTCGACGACGCCAACGTGCCACAGGGGTGGTTGAACCTCGAGGAGCTCCGGCCGGATGAGAAGGTCGTCACCGATGCCATGCTGTACCGCGGTGGAACCCTTGCACGACAGGGCGGAACGCTGCGCGAGGCGCTGGATGCCTGCCTGTCCTCGCCGAGTGGCCGCGGCGTAGTCGTCGACAGCGACGGGCAGCTGCGCGGTTCAGTGACCGCGCCTGAGGTGCTCGCGCTGATCCAGCAGCGGACCTCGGAGCCGCAGTCATGACGATCAACGCCGACGGCGCCGCGAGTTCGTCGCCGTTTGCGTTCTGGTCCTATTTCACCAATCACCGGCAGGAGGATCTCGGCTGGCTGTGGGACCACGTGTGGCTCTCGCTCCTTCCAGTCGTGATCGGGCTGGCGATCGCGTTACCACTGGGCTGGCTTGGCAACCGCTACAAGTGGGTATACCCACCGCTGCTGTCGATCTCCGGACTGCTGTACACCATCCCGTCGATCGCCTTGTTCGTTTTGGTGCCGCCGATCTTCGGGCTGAAGGCACTGGATCCCAAGCAGGTTCCGATCGCGTTGACCGTGTACTCGGTCGCACTGCTCGTGCGGGTTGTTGCCGACGGGCTCGCGGCGGTGCCCGACGATGTCGTGCAGGCGGCCACGGCGCTGGGCTATCGGCGGTTCGGGCGACTGGTCAAGGTGGAGCTGCCGATCGCGGTTCCCGTTATCGCAGCGGGCCTTCGGGTTGCGACGGTTTCCAACGTGAGCCTGGTTGCGGTGGCCGGCACCATCGGAATGGACAACCTCGGACGGCTCTTCGACCAGGGCAAGCAACTGTCCACGACCGGGCCGTACTACCCACCGATCGTGCTCGGCATCATCCTGTGCGTATTGCTGGCACTCGCCTTCGACGTCCTCATCGTGTTGGCCAACCGGGCGCTGACTCCGTGGCGGCGGGCGGTGGTGTCGCGATGATCGGCAATGTTTTCACCTGGCTCAACGATCCGTCGCATTGGCGTGACACCCGTCTGATGACCGGCATCACGACTCAATTGCTGGCGCACATCCGCTACTCAGCGGCTGCGCTGCTCATTGCTCTCGTGATCGCCCTTCCGCTTGGCCTCTACATCGGCCACACCGGTCGAGGGTCCTGGTTGGTCACCGCCGCCAACGCGCTGCGTGCACTTCCGACGGTCGGACTGATCGTGCTGCTGACGGTGATGATCGCGCCACACTTCACCGGACGGACCGACGTCGGTTACCTGATCCCGACCGAGATTGTGCTGATATTGCTGGCGATTCCCCCGATCATGTCGAACACGTACGCAGGTGTGCAGAACGTCCCGCCGGAAATCCGCGATGCCGCGATCGGGATGGGTATGACCGGACGCCAGGTGCTTCGCCAGGTCGAGCTGCCGATCAGCCTGCCTTTGATCTTCTCCGGGTTCCGCAGCGCAACGCTGCAGGTGATCGCGACAGCGACCATCGCGTCGTACGTCACGCTCGGTGGTCTCGGGGCATTCATCTACGACGGCCTGGCCCAGCAAGACTTTCCACAGATGGTCGGCGGTGGCGTGCTGGTTGCGGCGCTGGCGTTGATCGCTGATCTGCTCATCGCCTTGATCCAGCGCTTCACGGTATCTCGAGGCATCACGGGACGGTTCTCCACGAAGTCCGTCCGATCCCTCGACGCGCGCACAGCCGCCATCGTGGAAAGCGAAACGAGTACTGAAAAGGAATCGATGGAAGCAGCGAGCACCTGATCTGGTTATGACCAATTGACACTTGACCTGAGCTCGACAACTCCGCAATCGCAACCAGAAACCCGACAGGGAGAACCATGAAGACCACGAAGTTCGCCGTCGTAGCAATGACGGTCACGTTGGCCGCCACCCTCGCTGCCTGCGGTAAGGACACCTCCAAAACCACCAGCGGATCGTCGTCCAGCGGGACCATCGCCAGCAAGCTGATTCTCGGCGGTCCGGCCGAGTTCAAGACGCGTCCGGATGGAGTCCCGGGTCTGCACAAGAACTACGGTGTGGACTTCTCTGGTTACAAGGTCACCGACACCGGCGGTCCGGTTACCGTGACCGCGTTGAAGAACGGCCAGATCGATGCCGCGGACCTGTTCACCACCGATCCGTCCATCCAGGCGAACGGATTCGTCATCCTCACCGACCCGAAGAACAACTTCGCGGCGCAGAACATCGTCCCGTTGATCAACAAGGCCAAGG
>DASXHV010000176.1:0-5864 GCA_036488285.1 Jatrophihabitans sp.
GGCAGCATTGTTGTGGAGGCGAGCACATGCGGCGCGCCGCTACGTGTGAACTCGTCGGTGATCATCCGCGCGCGTAGATCGTCGAGGCCACCACCGCCGTCGGCCACCGACCACTGAGGCGCGACCCAACCACGCTGTCCCATGGCCAGATGCAGCTGTTCGTTGAAGCCGCCGCCGGTGGTCCGTTCCTCCTCGAGGACCTCCGAGGTGACGTGCTCGGCAAAGAACGCCTTTACCTCGCGCCAGAACGCGAGCGTGTCGTCGTCGAGCTCTATCGTCGAGAAGTTCATGAAGCGCACACCTCGCGCGACTGCGTCGCCACACGGGCAATCCTCCGAAGCAGCGATCGGCGATTGCCCGCCACTGCGGCCCAGCCCTTGGCTCTCCGGTAGTAGATGTGCACATCCGATTCCAGAGTGAACCCGAAGCCGCCTTGCGTGTGGATGGCGGTTGCGCCAGCCGTCTCCGCGGCGTCCGCGGCGGCGATCAACGCGCACAACGCCAGCGGCCCAATCGATTCCGGTTCGTTGTCACAGAACCATGCCGCACGCCAGAGCAGTCTTCGGGCACTTTCGATGTCATTGAACGCATCCACGAGCGGGTGCGAAACCGCTTGGAAGGAACCGATTTGCGCTCCGAATGCGCTGCGCTCCTTGGCGTAACGCACACCCAAGTCGAGCGAAGCCTGGGCTAACCCGATCAGCATGGCCGCGGTCAGCACATGCCAATCGCGTTCGATATCCCACCAATCACCAGCCGTCCCGATGACCGTGGCGCCTGCCATTGTCCACCAGCGCAGAGGCATGCATGCGAGATTGCCCTCGGCGGGTCCGGACTGACCGCTGATCAACACCAGATCGTCGCCGCGCTGCGCCAGAGCGGCCTCGGCAATCGCACCGGACGGAACCAGGCGTCGATCGTCTTGACCCGGCGCCACCGTGACGATCGCACCGCGATCGCACATTCTGCTCAGCAGCGCCGGCACCGGGTCGATGCGCGCCAGCCCACGAGCGGCCGTCAGGACCTCGACAATCGGTGCCGGAACGGCGTGGCGGCCCACTTCTTCGACGAGCAAGGCGAGCTCCACCAAGCCCGCCCCATCACCGCCGGCAGATTCCGGCAACGCCATCGGCACGAACGCACGTTCCTGTAGTTCGTCCCACAAGTCGAGGTCGAACCCTTCGGGTTCGGCGGCCCTTACCCGTGATGTTCCGACGGTTTTGTCGAAGTAGGCGCGGACTGAGTCTCGCAGTGCCAGCTGTTCTGCACCGAGGCGGTAGTCCTGATGCCGCATCGCGAGGCGTTCCATCAGCGCTCCGCCAGGATCATTTGCGCGGCACGCCACGCCATCGCCATGACTGGGCCGTTCAGGTTGCCGGACACCATCGTTGGCATGATCGACACGTCGACGACGCGGAGACCGGTGACGCCCCGGACGCGTAGTTGGGCATCGAGTGCGTCGTCGTCGGCCGGTCCCATCGCGCAAGTGCCCGACGCGTGGTAGCCGGTGCCGCCGTAGAGCAGGCCGGCGCGCAGGATGCTCTCGTCGTCCTGGATTGCGCGTCCCGGCTCGATCTCGCTGAACAGCATGTCGGCGACCGGGTGCTGCTCGACGATTTCCCTCATTCGCCGAAACATCGCCACCGTCACCCGGCGGTCGTAATCGGTGTCGAGGTAGGAGACCTCGACCCTTGGCGGCAGCAGCGGATCCGCGGAGCGGATGCGAACCGAACCCTCGCTGGTCGGGCGCAGCACGAATCCGAGAAGTGATAGCCCCGGCCTGGTTTCCAGACCACCGTCCGCGCATCCCACTCCAACGGTGAAGGGCGTCATCAATATCTGTGCGTCCGGACGGACACTAGATTCATCGGCGCGGATGAACGTCAACATGTCGTAGGCAGGCGTAGCGACGGGACCCGTGTGAGACACGAGATACCGAAGGCCTGCGCGCGCCTGTCCGCCCGGAGTCGACAGCATGCGGTTGTAACCCTTGTTCTCCTTCAGTCGCATCTGCAGCGGGATGCAACGGTGCTCGTGCAAACCCTCCCCGACACGCGGACTGTCCACGCGCACATCGACTCCAGCCGAAGCGAGCACATCGCGCGGACCTATGCCGGACAGCTGAAGCAGCTTGGGCGTGGCCAGGCTGCCGGTACACAGGATGACCTCGCGGGTCGCGCGTAGTTCCGTCTGCTTGCAGCCCTTGCCCAGCACGGTGATACCCGCTGCTCGGTCCCCTTCGAAGACGATGCTCGTCGCGGTCGTCTCCTTCAAGATGGTCAAGTTGGTCCGATTCTTCGCGGGGTGCAGAAACGCCCGGGCCGAGCTAACCCGCTTGCCCTTGCGAATGGTGGCCGGCGTATAACCGGTTCGTTCGTCGTCGGAGGCGTTGATGTCGTCGACTCGCTTGATTCCCAGCGTGCTGGCCGAGTCCATCAGGGCTTCAGAGACTTCTTCGCCCGTGTTGTTGATGCTCACCGCCAGCGGACCACCGGCACCGCGCGTGTCGGACTCGCCCAGCTGGTGGTCTTCGATGCCGTTGAGTATCGGCAACATCTCGTCCCAGCCCCACCCTGGGTTGCCGCGCGAAACGATGTCGTCGTAGTCGGCTTGGGCACCCCTGTTGTAGACCGTGCCGTTCAGCGCAGAGGATCCGCCGAGCATCTTGCCCCTGATCCAGTGCTCGGTCTGTTGGTCTGCCCCGAACGGCTCGACGTCGTATTCCCAGACGTACCGCGGGTTGTTCATCAGAAACGCGAAGCCCTTCGGCATCGAGACGGCTGGATTCCGGTCCGACCCGCCAGCCTCGACCAGCAGGACGCTGTTCGCGTGATCGGCGCTGAGGCGCTCCGCCATTACGCAGCCGGCCGAGCCGGCACCCACCACGATGTAGTCATAGCTGGCCATTTCGCTCCTCAATTCGGGCAATGCGGCCCTCGTCGTGAGTCTCGTACGTGATGGGTTCTGGGTTGTGGGACAAGTGATGTCACGTCTCCTTGGGAGTACGAGTTGGTGGTCGATCCTGGTCGGCGACGAAGTCGCGCAGCCGGACCCGCCACCCGCCGACCGTGCGCACCACGTGGTCGCGGTAGCGCCCGGTGACCGAGAGTTGCCAGCCACCGCCGCGGCGTAGGTAGAACTCGACGGCGGTTTCCGCCGTTGCACATTCGCCGTCCAGATCCACGACCGGTGTGGTCATGACGTGCTTGCCGCGACGGTCCGCAGACTGAATCTCCTCCAATAGCGCGGTGATCGCGGCCAGCCCGTGGTGCGTTTCGCCAGCCAGAACGAAAGTGCCGTCACTGGCGAAAATCTCATCGAGACGCACGAATTCACCGCGGTCGACGAGCGTGCTGTACTCCGCGAGGAGTGCCCGGATGGCGATTTCGTCCGAGCGATCGTCGGGGGATGGGGTCACGCGCGGACACCGCCAGGCATCGAGGGCACCTTGTTCGACCAGGTCGCGCAGCGCGCGCTTCTGGATCTTTCCGGTCGGGGTACGGGGGTATTCGGCGACGATCTCCAGCCGCTCCGGTGTCTTGAGCCGTGCGGTACCGCACACAGCGAAATACGCGCGGACAGCGTCGAGGGTGAGCATCGAGGTGGGGTGAAGTCGGACCACGGCACACACCCGTTCGCCGTAAACGTCGTCGCGGAGCCCGACAACTGCCGCCTCGGCGACCGCGGGATGGGAAAGCAGGAGTGACTCGACTTCGACCGATGAGATGTTCTCGCCACCTCGAATGATCAGATCCTTGATCCGGTCGGTCACGGTGAGAAAGCCTTCAGCGTCGAGATAACCGACGTCGCCAGTGCGAAACCAGCCGTCGGGGGTGAAGTATTCGGCGTTCAGGGTGGGGTCGGTGTAGCCGAGACATTGCTCGGGCCCGATCACCAGGATCTCGCCGTCCTCTCCCGTTACACAGGGCGTCCCGTCGCATCGCACGATGCGGATGGTGTTGCCCGGCAATGCCACACCGTCCGAGTGGTATCGATGATCGCGGCTCGCTTCTGGGGGCACATAGGACACCGACGGATGCTCTGTCGAGCCGTAGCACCGGCCGACGTGCCACCCCGACCTGGCCGCTCGTTCGATCAGCGAAGGCGGAACCCCGGCACCGCCGCAGGAGATCTCGCGCAATGGCAGGCATACGTCCTGCGTGTCTACTTCGTCGAGAAGCCGCATCAAGATGGTAGGAACGCCGCTGGCAGCTTCGACGCGGTGCTCGAGGATCAGTTCGATTGCGCGCTGGGTGTCCCAGCGGTCCAGCAGTATGGTGTCGTAGCCGTGCACGAGAGGGCCGAGGATTGCCATCATGCCGCCCATGTGACCGGCCGGCCATGGTTGAAGGTTGGTGATCGCGTGGTCCCCGCGCGGCGGTGAGGGCATCGCAGTGAGCTCGGCCAGAAAACCGTTGTGCGAGTGCATGACACCCTTCGGCTCCGAGGTGGTGCCGGAGGTGAACGTGGCCATGAACGGTGCATCGGGATCTATGTCGAGCGGGTCCGCCTGCGGCCCGCGTTCGAGATCGTCCCATTCGCTCATCGCCAGCCGGCTGGCGTCGTTGACGACGACGACCGTCGCGACCGCCGAAACAGCGGGCATGGCGGGCAATCGCGCCGCGTAGTTCTTCCCGCCCCACCCGCCGAGGGCGATGAACGCTGATGGCCTGGTGCGCTCAAGAATCCAGTCGGTTTCGGTCACCCCGTAGGTGTGGACGATCGGCACGACCACTGCGCCGGTGATGCTCGTCGCGACATAGCTGATCGCGGCCTGAGGGCAGTTCGGCAACTGCACCGCCACGGTGTCGTCAGGGCCGATTCCGCGTTCACGCAACGCCCCGCCAACGCGGCGCGCGCGATCCCACAGCCCCGACAAGGTCAGGGTTTCGGTGCGGCCGTTCGCATCGAAGACCAACTGGGTGTCGCCGTGGTGGACAGCCGCCCACTGGGCGCGCTGCGCTACGGTTTGGCCGCGGTGGTAGCCCTCCTCCTGCCATCGTCGGCTCAGCGCGGCCCTCGCCGCGCGAGTCGCGGGATCGGTGAACACCGCTTCCAATGATCGCGGAATCATAATGTCGCTCAACCGGATTCCTCATCGACGACGGCCAGCTGTGCTGCCAACGCCACCTTGTGGACTTTCATCGATGGCGTCATCGGGATGTCGTCCTGGGACGCGTAGACCACGATTCTCGTTGGCAGCTTGTACGACGACAAGCGGTCAGCGAGTTGGGCGCGGAGTTCCGATGCGATCAGAGTGGTGCCGGGTTCGGCGACTACCGCTGCAGCGACCGACTCGCCGCGAGACGGGTTGGGCAACCCTACGACGTGAGCGCTGTGGACTCCGTCGATCCTGCCGAGCTCCTGTTCGACTTCTGCAGGCGACACGTTGGCCCCCGAGGTTTTGATCATGTCGCCGAGCCTGCCCGTGAAATGGATTGTGTCGCCATCCAATTGGCCCTCGTCGCCGGTGCGGTAGTACCCGTCGGCGTCGAAACACTCAGTGCGTCTTACCTTGTGCAGTCGACGTGCAACGGATGGGCCCCGAACCAGAATCTCACCGCGGCCGCCGTCGGCGACGGGCGTACCCATCTCGTCGACGACCTTGACCTCGAATCCTGGTTGTAACTGCTCCAGCGGTGCGGCGAGTGCGTAGCCGGGCGAGCGCCAGTGCGATCCCCATGAATACATTCCGAATGTCTCCGTCATGCCGAGTGCCGGTGCCATGCGCAGGTCGGGATATGGGTTGTCCTGACCTGTAGTGGCCCCTATCACCTGGCCGTTGCCGTAACGGGTTCGGTCCGAGCACACGAGCGTGCCTCCGGCCGAAAGCACAGTGAAGAGGCCCATTACGAGACCGCCCA
>DASXHV010000185.1:0-22037 GCA_036488285.1 Jatrophihabitans sp.
CAACACATAGACCGCGAGGGCCAGGACAACGCGCATGTCGAGCTGGTGCTCGGTTGGCTGCTGCGCGACGAATCCAACTGCATCGACGTCGGCGCCAACGAAGGGCGCTTCCTCGCCCATATCGTCAACCGCGCCAAGCACGGCACCCACCTTGCCTGGGAACCGCTGCCGGAATTTGCCGAACGGGCACGCCGGGAGTTTCCGACGGTCGAGGTACATCAAGCTGCCCTTTCTGACCATGCCGGCCTGGCGGAATTCGTCTATGTCCCAGAGTTGCCGGCGTACAGCAGTCTGCGCGAGCGGTCCTACCCGTCCGAAGTGCACCCGGAACGCATCCAGGTTCAACTCGAACGTCTCGATGACTCGCTGCCCGAAGGCTATGTGCCGCACTTCATCAAGATCGACGTCGAGGGCGCCGAGCGCGAAGTCATCGAGGGCGGCCTGGAAACCATCGCGCGGCACCGCCCGATCGTCGTCTTCGAACACGGCCTGGGCGCAGCGGATCGCTACGGCACAACTCCTGAACACATCTGGGATCTGCTCGCCGGCACCGCGAAGCTGCACATCTTCGACATGGACGCCGTCGGCCCATTGTCGCGGGATCACTTCTCCGAGATCTTTGCCTCCGGCGAACGGTGGAACTACATCGCGCTGCCGTGAGCGACGTCGCCGATGCCAGGGACACTAGGTTGAGCTTGTGAAGCTGAACCTCGGATGCGGCTGGGACCGCCGCGACGGCTACCTGAACATCGACTTCGTGACCGAGCACCACCCGGATCTCGCCGGCGACGTCCTGAACCTTCCGCTACGTTCCGGTATCGCCGACGAGGTACACGCCCAGGACGTTCTCGAGCATCTGGGACGGACCTCCACCGAGGACGCGATCAAGGAATGGCATCGGGTCACCAAGGCCGGCGGCGTCGCGAGAATTCGGGTGCCGAGTCTGTTTCACGCGGTGGATATCATGCGGCGCGCCGGGACGATCGATGTGCACCGCACGCTCCTGCAAAACCTCTACGGCACACAGGCGTACACCGGCGACGTTCATCTCACCTGCTTCACCGACCTCACGATCGCGCACGCGTTTCACGACGCGGGTTATCGCGAACTCGTCGCCGAACTGGTCGATACCTGGTTGTGGGACATCACTGCGGTCGCGGCGAACGGTGCACCGGTCGCAGTCTTCTTCGGCGACGGCCTGTCAGGCGCCGAAGGGACGGCCGGCGCATCCTGGCGCTGGTCTGACCAATCATGCGAGGTGGCCTTGATCAACACCGGCCCGGAGAGCGCGAAGGCGGACGTCTCATTCCTTGTGCAGGCTGAGCATGAGCCGAGCGGCACGATCGATGTGCGAATCGGCGACGAGCGGTACGCGCTGCAGTCACGGAGCACCTTCAGCGAGAGCATCGTGTTGGCGCCTCAGTCGCGAACGGTGATCGAGATGACGGCGCGGTTCGGCCGATTCGACGTGCCCCAGGACCCACGATCTCTCTATTTTCAGATCGTCAATCCGAACGTGTCGGTTGGTTAGGGACGCTCGGATTGCCCGGTAGCCTCCCCGTAATGCAGCCCGGGCCGCCCCCGCCAGTCGGGCGCATGTCCAAACTCCGAAAACTTCTCCCCGTCGTAGTCGGCCTCATCGTCCTGATTGCCGGCGCCTGGTTGATCTATCGGGACAGATCCGAACTGGCCGACGCTTACGGAACCGTCGGGATCCGCGTCCTGCTGTTTTCCGGCCTGCTCGGTTTGCTCGGCACGATGTGCATCGAACAGGTATGGCTGCAGCTCCTGCGCGGCCTGGGCGGTTCAGCTACCGGCCGGCAAGCAGCCGGGGTCTTCTTCGTCAGCCAGCTCGGCAAGTACCTGCCCGGTTCGGTATGGCCGATGGTTGCCCAGATCCAGTTCGGCCGCCGGGTGGGGGTGGCGCGGCGGACCATGCTGGCGGCCAACCTGTTGATGCTGGTCGTGATTACCGCGACAGGTCTGCTCGCTGCCGCCGCGCTGCTGCCCTGGGCCGCGCGTGAGGGCATGAACGGCCTCGGTTGGGTCTTCCTGCTCCTGCTGCCCTTGGCGGCGTTCCTGCATCCACGTGCGGTGCCCGGTCTGATCGATGTGGGCCTGCGTGTGGTCCACAGGCCACCGCTCGGCCTGCGGGTCGACGGCCGGCGGATGCGGCTGGCAGTCGGATGGGGCGTGCTGTGTTGGCTTCTGCTCGGCGGCCACCTGCTGCTCATGACCCGCGCGTTGGGCGCAGGTGGCTTGGACTCGGCAGGCGCAGCGGTGGGAGGCATGGGGCTGGCCTTCGCAGCCGGGTTGATCTTCATCCCCGCCCCGGCCGGCGCCGGCTTGCGGGAGGCGGTGCTGGTCGCCACGTTCAGCCCCGACATCGGAGCCATCAACGCGCTTGCGGTGGCGCTCGCCTCGCGGGTGCTACTTATCGTCGCCGACGTGGTGCTAGCCGCAGGCGGATACGCAGCGTCCCGATCAGCGCAGCGTGATCAGTGAGGTCTGGTCGGGATACGGCAACGTCGGAGTGAGGCCGCGGTAGACCCTCTCGACGACCTGGACAGTCGACAACCTGGCCCGGTACCGACGTCGGAAGCTGTTGTCGAACACGATCATGCCGTCCGGCTTGAGGTGCCGCAGCGCCGCCATCAAGCACGCCTCGCGGGCCCGTCCGTCGATGACGATCAGGTCGAACTCGCCGCCGACCTTGTCAATAGAGGCCACGTACCCGGCGAAGTCCACGCCCTTGTATCCCTCTTTCCTCGAGGGCACCGCTGGGTACTCCGAGGGCATCGCCTCGACGAGCTGCAGGTCGACGTTCGAGTGTTCGGACAGTGCCTCCAGCATCACCTTGGCGAATGCTGGGTGATGCTCGATGCTGTGGATCTCGGCGACCCTGCGGGCCAGGAACGTGGTGCTGGCACCGGAACCGTATTCGAACGCGCGCACCGGGCCGTTGCGCTGCTCGAGCCACGCCTGGACGGCATCGATGGCACGGTAGGTCCACCAGGGAATATCGAGCTCCGCCAGCGCGACCGAGTCGTGGACCTTGGTGAGCGTGAACGCCCAATGCCGTATGCGGCGATCCCGCGGTGGCGCCTGGGTCGGCATCAGATGGGTCGTGGTCGCCGCTTTGCCGAGTGCCCGCGCCGCCTTGACGTACGCGCCCTTGACGGTGACGAGGTCAGGGCGGCGGTGCGTGCTGGGCACTACGGATGAACCTCCGGAAGGAACTATTCAGGCAAAGCACCGATGTAGCCACGAGTCGCAGCGGTCAGCTGTGCATAGGATAAGGCTTGACGCTGCCCGCTGAACCTTGCGACTCGCTTGCAGCAGGCTGTGTAATCGCCTCGCCTTGTGGTTTCCGTCGCTCGGACGGTAGAAACAACACTGAAACCGTAGCTGCGAGGCAGTTTGGGGTACGAAATGGCGCGTTCCTTGTCCAATTTCATCAATAACGAGATGGTGTCAGCCGCGGATGGTAGGACGCTCGACATCGTCAATCCCGCGACCGGTGAGGTGTACGCGACCGCGCCGCTGTCCGGCCCCGAGGACGTCGACCGCGCCTACCATGCCGCGTCGACGGCCTTCGAATCATGGCGGGAATCCACCCCGAGCCAGCGGCAGGCTGCGCTGCTGAAATTCGCTGACGCGATCGAATCCAGAGCCGACGAGCTCGTGGCCGTCGAGAGCGAGAACACCGGCAAGCCGATCGCCCTGACCCTCAGTGAAGAGATTCCACCGATGGTGGACCAGATCCGGTTCTTCGCCGGTGCCGCCCGAGTGCTCGAAGGCAAGTCGGCCGGGGAGTACCTGGCCGGCCACACGTCCTACGTGCGTCGCGAACCTGTCGGCGTATGTGGCCAGGTCGCGCCGTGGAACTACCCGATGATGATGGCGGTCTGGAAGTTCGTGCCGGCGCTGGCGGCCGGCAACACCGTGGTGTTGAAGCCTTCGGACACCACGCCCGCCTCGTCGCTGCTGATGGCCGAGATCGCCGCCGAATTCCTGCCCCCCGGCGTTTTCAACGTCGTCTGCGGAGACCGCGACACCGGGCGGGAACTGATTTCGCACCCCCTGCCCGCGATGGTGTCGATCACCGGCTCGGCGCGGGCCGGCATGGAGGTCGCAGGGTCCGCCGCGCGCGACCTCAAGCGGGTTCACCTGGAGCTCGGCGGCAAGGCACCGGTCGTGGTGTTCGACGACGTGGACGTGGCCAAGGCCGCCGAGGCGATCGCGGTCGCCGGTTACTTCAACGCCGGGCAGGACTGCACCGCAGCGACCCGAGTTCTGGCACCGGCCGGTTTCGCCGATGAGTTCGCGGCCGCCCTGGTGGAGCAGGCCAAGGCCACCAAGACCGGCGCGGCCGACGACGAGGATGTCTTGTACGGACCGTTGAACAACGCGAACCAGTTGGCACACGTGTCGGGTTTGGTGGACCGGCTTCCCGACCACGCGGCACTGCTGACCGGTGGTGCTCGCCAAGGTGATCGCGGCTACTTCTACACACCCACGGTGCTGTCCGGACTGCAGCAGGACGACGAGCAGATCCAGACCGAGATCTTCGGGCCGGTCATCACCGTGCAGTCCTTCTCCGACGAGGACGAGGCGATCCGGTGGGCCAATGGCGTGGAGTACGGCCTGGCCTCGTCGGTGTGGACCCGCGACCACGGACGGGCGATGCGGGTATCCAAGCGGTTGGACTTCGGCTGCGTCTGGGTGAACACCCACATCCCGCTGGTGGCCGAGATGCCGCACGGCGG
Source organism: Jatrophihabitans sp. (assembly GCA_036488285.1). Classification (GTDB taxonomy): domain Bacteria; phylum Actinomycetota; class Actinomycetes; order Mycobacteriales; family Jatrophihabitantaceae; genus Jatrophihabitans_A. The sequence goes on from DASXHV010000185.1 coordinate 4,770, forward strand.
GTTCAAGCACTCCGGCTACGGCAAGGATCTGTCGATGTACGGGCTCGAGGACTACACCCGGATCAAGCACGTGATGCACAACATCGACTTCTGATTCGGCGGCTCATCGATGGCCGCCATTGGCTCAACGGCTGCTGGGCACCGGCGTAGGTTTGGCCCATGACCCACACCGTTCTCGCCGAACTCGTCGCAGGCGTGTTCAAGGTCGAAGTGACCGTCGGCGACCAGGTGGCGGTCGGGGACACCCTGGTCGTCCTGGAGTCCATGAAGATGGAGATTCCCGTCATCGTCGAGGTCGCCGGAATCGTCAGCGAACTCGCGGTGGCCGAGGGCGATGTGATCACCGAAGGCGACACCATCGCCGTGATCACCGCACATTGATCCGGCGCTGTATCAACGCAGCCAGCCACCCGCTCGTACTGCCGACACAACGACACACCGTAGGAGCCGACCATGACGTCAACCACCGAACGGCGCACCCCGGCACCGCCCGGCACCGTCGAGCAACGGCGGGTACTGACCACCGAGATTCCCGGTCCGAAGTCCCTGGAACTGCATCGGCGTAAGGCCGGCGCCGTTTCGTCCGGCGTCAGCACCAGCCTGCCGATCTACGTCGAACGCGCCGGTGGCGGCATCCTGATCGATGCCGACGGCAACCAGCTGATCGATTTCGGTTCCGGCATCGCGGTGACCACGGTCGGCAACGCGGCACCGCGGGTGGTAGAGCGGGTTCAGCAGCAGGTCGCCGACTTCACCCACACCTGTTTCATGATCACGCCCTACGAGGAATACATCGCGGTCGCCGAGGCCCTGAACGAACTGACCCCGGGCGATCACGACAAGCGTTCGGCGCTGTTCAACTCCGGCGCCGAGGCTGTCGAGAACGCGGTGAAGGTCGCCCGCGCCGCGACGGGTCGACAGGCGATCGTGGCGTTCGAGCACGCCTACCACGGCCGGACGAACCTGACGATGGCCCTGACCGCGAAGAACATGCCGTACAAGAACTCCTTCGGCCCCTTCGCGAACGAGATCTATCGGGTGCCAATGGCCTATCCGTACCGTTGGCCGACCGGGCCGGAGCGTTGCGCGGACGAGGCGTTCGCGGCGTTCGTCGACGTCGTGCACTCCCAGGTCGGCGAGGCCAACACGGCGGCGGTGATCATCGAACCGATCCAGGGCGAGGGTGGTTTCATCGTCCCGCCGGACGGCTACCTGACCAAGGTGGCGGCCTGGTGTGCCGAGAACGGCATCCTGTTCATCGCCGATGAGATCCAGTCCGGGTTCTGCCGGACCGGCGACTGGTTCGCCAGCGACCACGAGGGCGTGGTGCCCGACCTGGTCACCACCGCCAAGGGAATCGCCGGCGGCCTGCCGCTCGCCGGTGTCACCGGGCGAGCCGAGCTGATGGACGCTGTGCACGTCGGCGGCCTGGGCGGCACCTATGGGGGCAACCCGGTCGCGTGTGCGGCGGCGCTCGGTTCGATCGAAACGATGAAGGCCGAGAATCTGGTGCAGCGCGCCCGCGATATCGAGGCGTTGTTCGTCCCGCGCCTGCAGCAACTGGCCAGCAAGTACGACGCGATCGGTGACATCCGCGGCCGGGGCGCCATGCTGGCCGTGGAACTGGTCTCGGACCGGGTCGCCAAGACCCCGGATGCCGGATTGGCCGGCCGGATCAATGCGTACTGCCACTCGCACGGGCTGGTCACGTTGACGGCGGGTACCTACGGCAACGTGTTCCGCTTCCTGCCGCCGCTGTCCATCGGTGACGAATTGCTCAACGAGGGGCTGGACATTCTCGAAGCGGCCTTCGCCGCGTCCGCCTAACTCTCTCCGATCGCGCAACAATTTCCGGCGCTGGGCCGGAAATTGTTGCACAATCGCTCGGTTTTGAAAGGGAAATCTGATGTCTGACGTCAAGCCGTTCTACCTGTCCGGGGTACCGACCACGGGTGCGGACACCCTTGAGGTCACCTCACCGTGGGACGGCTCGGTGGTCGGCGTCGTTTCGGTGCCGACCGATGCCCAGGTAGAGCAGGCGGTGGCCGATCTCGATGCTGTACGCCTCGAGGCCCAGGCGTTGCCTGCGCACGTTCGGGCCGCGGCCCTGGACCACATCTCGCGGCGGATCGCCGAGCGCGCCGAGGAGTACGCCGCCCTGATCACCGCCGAGAACGGCAAACCGCTGGTGTGGTCACGCGGCGAGGTGTCGCGCGCGGTGTCGACTTTTCGGTGGGCTGCCGAGGAGACCCGGCGGTTCTCCGGAGCGCTGCAACGCCTCGACACCGATCCGACGGCGACCGGGCGTCTCGGCGTGGTCCGGCGGTTCCCACGCGGGCCGGTGCTGGGCATCGCGCCGTTCAACTTTCCGCTGAACCTGGTGGCGCACAAGGTCGCCCCCGCGATCGCAGTCGGCGCACCGATCCTGATCAAGCCTGCTCCGGCGACGCCGTTGAGTGCCTTGCTGCTCGGCGAGATCATCGCCGAGACGGACCTGCCCGCAAAGATGGTCAGCGTCCTGCCGGTGGCCAACGACAAGATGTCGGCGCTGGTGGCCGATCCGCGATTGCCGGTGATCTCCTTCACCGGCTCCGGCCCGGTCGGCTGGGCGATCCAGGCCCAGGCGCCGCGCAAACACATCACTCTGGAGCTCGGCGGTAACGCCGCAGTGGTCGTCAACAACGACTGGCCCGATCTGTCCGCGGCAGCAGCTCGGATTGCGCTGTTTTCCAATTACCAGGCCGGCCAATCATGTATCTCTGTGCAGCGGGTCCTGGTGCATGCCGATGTCTACGACGAATTCGTCTCGGAGTTGGTTGCCGCGGTCGAGAAGCTGCCGACCGGCGACCCGAGCGCCGACGGAGTGCAGGTCGGGCCGGTGATCAACGACGGTGCCGCCGAACGCATCATCGAATGGGTGGACGAGGCCCGCGCTGCCGGTGCGACGGTGCTGACCGGCGGAAGCCGGGAAGGCCGGACTGTGGCCCCGACGGTTCTCGCCGAGGTGCCGGCCGGCACCAAGGTCGCCGAGGACGAGGTGTTCGGACCGGTGCTGTCAGTGGCCAGTTTCACCGATGTGGACGAGGCATTCTCGATCGTCAACGCCTCGAAGTTCGGCCTGCAGGCCGGTGTGTTCACCCGCGATCTGCAGGTAGCGTTCCGAGCACACCGTGATCTCGAGGTCGGTGGCGTGATCGTCGGCGACGTGCCCAGCTTCCGGGCCGACCAGATGCCCTACGGCGGCTGGAAAGACTCCGGCGTCGGCCGGGAAGGTCTGTCCTCGGCGATGAACGACCTGACCGAGGAACGCGTCCTGGTTCTCACTGGCCTGGACCTGTAGCCGACCGCTCCATCGCTTCAGCGTGCAGCCGGTAGCCGCGCTTGACGACCGTCTCGATGATGCGTGGGTCCGCAAGACTGGTTCGCAACCGTCCGATCGCGACCTCGACGGCGTGACCGTCTGAGCCACCGCCGGGTAGCGCGCCCAGCAGGTCAACCCTTCCGACGACCCGGCCGGGCTGCTCGGCAAGCTTGCGCAGCAGGGCGATCGCCGAGCCGCCGAGCGGAACCAACTCGCCGTCCAGGACGACGGCCTGACCACGGATCTCGATCGAACGTCCGGCCGTCGTCACCCTCCGGTTCCTGCGACGGGGCAGCTCTTCGGCAATCTCCTTGATCAGTGCACCGAGCCGGTACCTGTCCGGTTGGACAGCCGGGATGCCGTGCGCAACCAGCGGTGCCGCGGTGACCGGCCCGACGCATGCGGCCAACACATCGCCGTTGAACGCCCGCCGGATCTCCGCCTCGCTTCCGGGATGGATCAGCGAGAGGAAGTTTGCTGACGCCGCCGCGCTCGTGAATGCCACGGCATCCACCTGCCTGGCCGCGATGCAGCCCAGCAGCTTGTGCACCGGTCCGCTGTCGTCGGGCAGCACCGAGCGGTAGACCGGTACGTCGATCACCTCGGCACCGGTGTTGCGAATCGCATCGAGGAACCAGGCAAGTGGCTCGCCGTGCAGTTGAACGGCGATTCGCTTGCCGTGCAAAGGGCGATCCAGCAGTTGATCGAGGACCTCGATCATGGATTCCGACTCCGGTGCCCACGCCTCGGTCAAGCCGGCGGCCCGCAGCGCACCGCGCACCTTGGGTCCCCGCGCGATCAATTCGGCTCGTTCCAGCCTGCTCAGGAGCTCTTCGGCCAACCCCCATGCCTCCGCTGCTTCGATCCAGCCACGGAAGCCGATTCCCGTTGTGGCGACGACGATATCGACGCCCTTGGACAGGCAACGTCGAGTGGTCTCGTGTAGGTGGGCGTCATCGGCGAGCGGGATGATCCGTACTGCAGGCGCATAGACGACGGTCGCGCCGCGACGCTCCAGCGCGCTTCCGAACTCTTGGCTGCGCCGCGCAGCCGTGATCGCCACCGTGTACCCGGCCAGCGGTTCCATCAGATACCGATCTCGATGCCGTCATCGGTGACCCGTACCCGATACCGGGGTATCGACACCGCTGGTTGGTCAAGGCATTGACCCGTTTCGAGGTCGAATACCTGTTTGTGCAAAGGAGATGCGACGGTTGGCCGGTCGGCGCGGGTACCGACCAGTCCGCGCGACAGCACCGCCGATCCGGTGAACGGGTCGATGTTGCCGACTGCGTATACGTTGTCGTCGAAGGTACGGAACAGCGCGACCTGGAGGACACCGACCAGGGCAGTGACCCCGCGTTCGGTCTGCAGTCTCGAGCTGGCGCAAACGAGATGCCACGTCATCGTGGCTGCCTGCGTCGCCGTCATGAGCGCACCACCGCCAGCGGCAGGTGAGTCCGTCCGGCGGGTTTGATCTGCCCGCGATCGGAGATGAAAGTGATCGTCGGGTCAGGCGTGTCCGGCGCGTTGACGAACGAGACGAACCGGCTGAGCCGATCCGGATCGTCCAGCACGCCGCGCCACTCGTCGGCGTATCCCTCGATGTGGCCGGCCATTGCGGCATCGAGCTCTGCGGCGATGCCGAGGCAGTCCTCGACGATGACCGAACGCAGGTAGTCCAGACCGCCTTCAAGGCCCTCCAGCCAGGACGCGGTGCGTTGCAATCGATCCGCAGTTCGGATGTAGAACATCAGGAACCGATCGATAGTGCGAATCAGTGTTTCAGTGTCGACATCGACCAGCAGCAGGTCGGCATGTCTGGGCCGAGCGCCGCCGTTGCCACCGACATACAGGTTCCAGCCGTTCTCGGTGGCGATGATGCCGAAATCCTTGCTCTGCGCTTCCGCACACTCTCTCGCGCACCCCGATACCGCGGACTTGAGCTTGTGCGGCGCTCGCAGGCCCCGGTAGCGCAGCTCGAGCTCGATAGCCAGGCTGGTGGAGTCCTGCACGCCGTAGCGGCACCAGGTGGATCCGACGCAGGACTTGACCGTGCGCAGCGCCTTGCCGTAGGCGTGTCCGGATTCGAAGCCGGCATCCACCAGCCGCTGCCAGATCAGCGGCAACTGCTCGACTCGGGCACCGAACAGATCGATCCGTTGACCGCCGGTGATCTTGGTGTACAGGCCGAAGTCACGCGCGATCGAGCCGATGACGATCAAGCCGTCCGGCGTGATCTCCCCGCCCGGAATCCGCGGCACCACCGAGTAGCTTCCGTCTCGTTGGATGTTCGCCAGAAAGTGGTCGTTGGAGTCCTGCAAGCTGGCCTGCTCGCCGTCGAGTATGTGCCCGTTGCCGAGGCTGGCCAGGATCGATGCGACGACCGGTTTGCAGATGTCGCAGCCGCGTCCGGTGCCGTGCGCGTGCACGATGTCGGTGAAACTGCGTAGCCCGGTGACTCGCACGATGTCGAATAGCTGGGCACGGGTAACGGTGAAGTGCTCACACAATGCCGCCGACACCGCAACGCCGCTCTCGGCGAGGAGATTCTTCAGCAACGGTACGCAGGAGCCGCAGCCGGTGCCCGCTCTGGTGCAAGCCCTGATACCGGCGACATCGACGAGCTGGTGCTCGGCGATCGCCTGGCCGATGGCGCCCTTGGTGACGTTGGTGCAAGAACACACCTGTGCTTCGTCGTCCAGGGTGACCTCGATCGGCCCAGCGGACGCGATCAGGCCGATCGGATCCGCAGGCAGCGGCTTGCCCACCAGGGTGCGCAAGGTGCTGTACCGCGACGTGTCACCGACCAGCACGCCACCGAGGACGGTCTGGGCCCGGTCGTCCAGCACTAGCTTGGCGTAGCTGCCTGCGACCGGATTGCTCACGACAACCTCGAGCGCCCCCTCGGTGCCGGCCAAGGCGTCACCGAAACTGGCCACATCGACGCCCATCAGTTTGAGCTTGGTCGAGATGTCGGCACCGGTGAAGGCAGCCGGCTGCCGCGCCAGGACGTTGGCGACCACCTGCGCCATGGCGTGTCCTGGACCCACGAGGCCGTACACCTTGCCGCCAACTAGCGCGCATTCGCCGATTGCATAGATGGATTCGTCGCTCGTGCGGCACTGCTCGTCAACCACGATGCCGCCCCGTTCGCCGACCGCGAGGCCGTGCTCGCGAGCGAGCTGGTCGCGGGGACGGACACCGGCGGAGAACACCACCACGTCCAGGTCGAGCTCGGTTCCGTTCGTCAGGGTGGCCAGCAACCGGTCCGCGTCGGCAACGATCGACGTCGCGGAGGTCCCGGCGTGCACAGTTACGTTCAGGTCCTCGATCAGGCGCTTGAGCACCTGGCCACCGCCCTCGTCGACCTGCAGCGGCATGAGTCTCGGCGCCATCTCGACCACGTGAGGTGAAATCCCCAGCAATCGCAGGGCATGCGCCGCTTCGAGGCCGAGCAGGCCACCGCCCACCACCATGCCTGCCGAGCGTCCGCGGTTGCGTCGGGTGGCTGCCGCGACCGCAGCTTTGATCGCGTCGAGGTCCTCGATGGTCCGGTAGACGAAGCAATTCGGCAGATCATGTCCAGGTACCGGCGGGACGAACGGATAGGACCCCGTTGCCAGCACCAATGCGTCGTAGCGATAGGTGTTTCCTGCCGAGGTACCGACCTCGCGTGCTTCCCGATCGATGCTGAGGACTTTTTCGTTCAACCGCAGCCGGTACTGCTCGTCGTCGTAACAGTCCTCGGGCACCAGGTCGAGGTCCTCGGGGGTCTTGCCATCGAACAGCGACGACAGCGCGACACGGTCGTAGGCACGCCTGGGTTCCTCGCCCAGCACTGTGACCCTGCACCGCCCTTCAGGGTCGGCATCGGCCAGCAGCTCGACAAAGCGCTGGCCGACCATGCCGTTCCCGACGACCACAACGTGCTTGTCAGGATTGGTGTTTCTCACTCGGACCTCCGGTAGGCCGCTGTCGAATCGGGTCAGAAGGCTGGCCACGGCGCTGTGACAGGTACCGCATCCGGTGGTGGCTCGGGTGCTCTCGGCGATGGCAGGGACGGTTCGGTCGCCGGCGTCGTAGCGCGCCCGGATGTCTTTGGCACCGACGTTGTTGCAGCGGCAGATCAGCCGGTCGGTCTGCTGCGGCCGTTGCCGGCCGGCGCGGATCCGGCTGAGTTGCACTGCACAGACCTTGAACTCCGGCATCTTCGAGATCGGATCGAGAGCTGGGTTGGTCAACCGATTCGCGTTGCCCGTGCCGGGGAAATGAAACGGCACGAACACAGTGTCGGCGCGGATCGCGTCGGTTAGCCGAGCTGGTACCTCGATCCGGCCTCGCCGACTGCGAACCTCGACCACATCGCCGTCGACGATCGCCAATCGCGCTGCCAGGATCGGATGGATCTCGACGAACGGCTCGGGCGCCGCGGCGTTCAGCGCCGCGATCCGCCTGGTCTGAGCGCCGCTCTGATATTGGGACAACAGCCGTCCAGTGGTCAGATAGATCGGATACTCGTCGTCCAGCGGTTCAGCCACCGCGCGATGCTCGACAGCGATGAATCGCGCCCGGCGGTCCGGGGTGGCGAAATCCACTGTGAACATCCGGGGCGTGCCGGGATGACCGTCGGACGGGCACGGCCAGAACATGCCGTCGTTATCGGTTATGGAGCGGTAGCTGATGCCCGAGTAGTCGGCGATGCCGCCTGCGGAGGCACGGCGCAACTCATCGAACACCATCTCCGGGTCGTCGCTCCAGCGTCCGGGCGCCTCCAGCCGGCGAGCGAGTTCGGCGAGAATCTGCAGGTCGCTGCGCACGCCGTCCGGTGGGTGCACTGCCTGGTTTCGAAGCTGTACCCGGCCCTCCAAGTTGGTCATGGTGCCGGTTTCCTCGGCCCACTGCGTCACCGGAAGCACCACGTGCGCCAGCGCCGCCGACTCCGACAGGACGATGTCGTGCACCACCAGCAGATCCAATGCCGCCATCCGCTCAGTGATGCGGCTGGAGTCCGGCGCAGACACGACGGGGTTACTGCCGGCCAGAATGAGCGCCTTAGGGCCGTGTTCGGTGCCGAGTGCTTCGAGCATTTCGTATGCGGACTGCCCAGGCCCGGGAATGGATTCCGGCGACACTTCCCATACCGCGGCAACATGTGCGCGCGCCTGCGGGTCGGTGATGCTGCGGTAGCCAGGCAGCTGATCTGCCTTCTGGCCGTGCTCTCGCCCGCCCTGGCCGTTGCCCTGGCCGGTGAGACAGCCGTACCCGCTGCCTGGCCTGCCCGGCAGGCCGAGGGCCAGCGCCAGGTTGATCAGAGCGGAGACGGTGTCCACTCCCTTGCTCTGCTGCTCCGCGCCTCGCGCCGTGAGCAGAATGACCTTGTCCGATCGGATGATTCTCGTGGCGAGGTCATGCAGTTGCTCGATCGGAACGCCGGTCAACCGCTCAACCCGCTTCGGCCCGTATCCCGCGACGACCCGCCGAACCTCTTCGAATCCGGACGTCCGCTGCTCGATGTAGCCGGCGTCGATTGCGTCGGCCTCGATGAGCAGATGCAATAGGCCGTTGATCAGCGCGAGGTCGGTACCCGGCGTGATGGCCACATGCACGCTGGCTGTCCCCGCCGTCGGAGTGCGGCGCGGATCGACCACGATCAGCTGGCCGCCGTTGTCGCGCTGTGCCGTCAGCCACTGCATGAACGGCGGCATCGTCTCGGCAGCGTTGCTCCCGATGAGCAGGATCAAGTCGGCGTCCGCGAGATCGCTCATCGGGAAAGGCAGCCCACGGTCGACTCCAAATGCCCGGTTCGCAGCGGCTGCTGCCGACGACATGCAGAAACGCCCGTTGTAATCGATGTTCTTGGTCCGCAGTGCCACCCGCGCGAACTTGCCGACCGTGTAAGCCTTCTCATTTGTGAGGCCGCCGCCGCCGAACACCGCGACGGCATCGTGGCCATGACGACCCTGAATCCGTCTGAGCTGCGTGCAGATGTACTCCAGCGCGGTGTCCCAGTCCACCGGTTGCAGTCGGCCGTCCCGGCGCAGCAGGGGAGTTGTCAGCCGCTCGGGGGAGCGCAGCAGGTCTGTGCTCGTCCAACCCTTCTGGCACAAGCCCCCTTTGTTGGTGGGGAAATCTCGAGCGACCACCTCGACGGAGCCGTCCAACGTGCGCAGCCCCATCCCGCACTGCAACGCGCAGTACGGGCAATGGGTGGGGGTCTCGCTCACCCGGTCACGGTCGCAACCGGGAGTTCCGGCCCGGCAACAGCAATGTTTCCGCAGTGCTAACGAGTCCGCACCTGCGTAACGCGACGGTGTGCGGGCCATGTTGCATCGTCGTAGCAGCACGCGTCGTCATTGAAACATCCGCTTGCGAGGGTCTGCGCAACTGATCCCGAGGAGCGCGCCATGGCAACGACAACGCAGACCACCAGCAAGACCGCCGGGCCGGCCAACGCGTCAAAGCGCGCCAGCCGCGGTGGGCGATGGGTCGAGGTGTGGGACCCGGAGAACGAACTGTTCTGGAAGAACAGCGGCTCATTCATTGCGCGGCGAAACCTCGTCATGTCGATCTTCACCGAGCACGTAGGGTTCTCGGTGTGGAGCCTGTGGTCGGTGTTCGTACTGTTCCTGACGCCCAAATACGGCCTGAGCAGCATCGCCACCGAGGCGGCGGCTCAGAAGTTCCTGCTGACCACGTTGCCCACTGCGATCGGCGCCGGTGTCCGATTGCCTTACACGCTGGCGGTGGCGCGCTTCGGTGGCCGTAACTGGACAGTGGTCAGCGCGCTGGCCTTGCTGATTCCGACGATCGGCGCGGCCGTGTGGCTCAAGCCGGGTGTCTCGTTCGGGACGCTGCTCGTGATCGCTGCGCTGGCGGGAGTGGGTGGTGGCAACTTCGCCTCCTCAATGACGAACATCAACTCCTTCTACCCGCAGCGTCTCAAGGGAGCGGCCCTCGGCCTGAATGCCGGTGGCGGCAACCTTGGTGTGGCCGCCGTGCAACTCGTGGCGCTGGTCGTGCTGGCCAGCGCCGGGAAGGGCCACCCACGGGTGTTGCTCGGGATCTACATCCCGCTCATCGTCCTGGCCGCTCTCGGCGCGGCGCTCTTCATGAACAACCTCCGCCCGGTGACCAACGAGAAGCGCGCGGTGCGCGATGTCAGCAGGGACTGGCATACCTGGGTGATGTCGTTTCTGTACATCGGGACGTTCGGTTCCTTCATCGGGTTCGGGTTCGCGTTCGGCCAGGTGCTGCAGAACCAGTTCGGTGCGCATTTCTCCTCGCTCAACGCAGGCAAGCTCGCCGTGGACCCGGTCAAGATCGCATACCTGACCTTCCTCGGCCCGTTGGTGGGCTCGCTGATCCGTCCAGTTGGTGGCTGGTTCGCCGACCGGTTTGGCGGCGCCGTGACCACCTTCGTGAACTTTGTCCTGATGACCCTCGCCGCCGTTGTCGTGCTGATCGCGTCGATCGACAAGTCCTTGCCGCTGTTCATGGTGGGATTCATCGCGCTGTTCGTGTTCTCCGGAGTCGGCAATGGCTCGACGTACAAGATGATCCCGGCGATCTTCCGTGCCAAGGCCGAGCAACGGATGGCAGCCGGGGTGAGCGCCGCGGATGCCGAACATGATTCACGCCGGTTGGCCAATGCCCTGATCGGCATCGCAGGCGCTATCGGGGCGTTCGGCGGGGTGTTCGTCAACATCGCGTTCCGGCAGTCGTTCCTCAGTTACCACAACGGCAACGCCGCGTACCTCGGCTTCATTGCGTTCTATGTGGTCTGCGGCTTGCTGACCTGGTTCGTGTACCTGCGTCGCAGCAGCACCCGGTTAGCGGGCGTGTGACCCGAACGACGGCGGTGCCTGCTGCCGCGCCGCCTACCTGCGGGTAGCCAATCCCGGTGGCCGGGACGATTAGACTCGACCGGAACAGCCACTATCGCAGCAGGTCACAGGAGTAACCGTGGGTCTCGTCGTACAGAAATACGGCGGCTCGTCGGTCGCAGACGCCGAACGCATCAAACGGGTCGCCGAGCGCATCGTCGCCACACGTCGTGAAGGTAATGACGTCGTCGTCGTGGTGTCGGCGATGGGCGACACGACCGACGAGCTGATCGATCTCGCCGAACAGATCGTGCCCGTCCCGGCCGGCCGCGAATTCGACATGCTGTTGACCGCTGGCGAGCGGATCTCGATGGCGCTGCTCGCGATGGCCATCCAGTCCCTTGGTTACCCGGCAGAATCCTTCACCGGATCGCAGGCCGGCGTGCTGACCACCTCGGTGCACGGCAAGGCCCGCATCGTCGAGATCACACCCGGACGGGTGGAGAGTTCGGTCGCGGACGGCAACGTGGCGATCGTTGCCGGCTTCCAGGGTTTCTCCAAGGAAACCATGGACATCACGACGCTGGGCCGGGGCGGTTCTGACACCACCGCGGTTGCGCTCGCGGCCGCCTTGCACGCCGACGTGTGCGAGATCTACACCGACGTGGACGGCGTCTACTCCGCCGATCCGCGGATTGTCCCGAACGCTCGCAAGCTCGACAGCATCACGTACGAGGAGATGCTCGAGATGGCCGCGTGCGGGGCGAAGGTGTTGATGCTGCGCTGTGTGGAATACGGCCGCCGCTACAGCGTTCCGATCCACGTCCGCTCGTCTTTTTCGACCAAGTCCGGCACCACCGTTACCGGCTCGATGGAGGATCTCCCAGTGGAACAGGCCATCATCTCCGGCGTCGCCCATGACCGCAGCGAAGCGAAAGTCACGGTTGTCGGCGTGCCGGACAAGCCGGGTGAAGCAGCCGCGTTGTTCCGGGTGCTCGCCGAAGCCGAGATCAACCTCGACATGATCGTGCAGAACGTGTCGACGCGTGGGTCGGGACGTACCGATGTGTCCTTCACGCTGCCCAAGACCGACGGGCAGATCGCCATGCAGGCGCTGAACAAGGTTTCCGGTGCGGTGGGGTTTGAAGAGCTGCTCTATGACGACCACATCGGAAAGCTGTCCCTGGTCGGAGCGGGAATGCGATCACACCCGGGCGTCTCCGCGAAATTCTTCGCTGCCCTCGCTGAGGCCGGCGTCAATGTCGAGATGATCTCGACCTCCGAGATCCGGATTTCCGTGGTCACCCGCGACACCGATCTCGACGTGGCGGTACGCGCCGTGCACGACGCGTTCGAGCTCGGCACCGAGGATGAACACGCGGTCGTTTACGGCGGTACCGGACGATGAGCGTGTTCGAAGTGAGTGACAGCTACATGGGTGACGAGCCCGAGTCGAGTCCCGGCTTGCGAGTCGGTGTGGTGGGTGCGACCGGTCAGGTCGGCAAGGTCATACGGGAGATCCTGCACGACCGGAACTTCCCGATCTCGCAGATCCGGTTCTTCGCCTCGTCCCGATCTGCGGGTGGCACTTTGCCCTTTGCTGGCAAGGACATCGTGATCGAGGACGCCGCGACTGCCGACCCGTCCGGGCTGGACATCGTGCTGTTCTCGGCAGGCGGTTCCACCTCCAAGGCGCTGGCCCCGAAGTTCGCCGCGGCAGGCGCGATCGTGATCGACAACTCCTCGGCGTGGCGGATGGATCCCGACGTGCCGCTGGTCGTCAGCGAAGTCAACCCGGACGACGCGCGCCGACCCGCCAAGGGCATCATCGCGAACCCGAACTGCACCACGATGGCGGCGATGCCGGTGCTCAAGCCGTTGCATGACGAGGCCGGCCTGGTGCGGCTGATTGCCTCGACCTACCAAGCCGTGTCGGGTAGCGGGCTGGCTGGTGTCGAGGAGCTCGACTCGCAGATCCAGAAGGGCGCGTCCTCGGCAGCGTCGCTCACCCACGACGGGTCGTCGGTGGACCTCGGCGCGCCGGTGAAGTACGTCCGTCCGATCGCCTTCAATGTGCTGCCGATGGCAGGGTCCGTTGTCGACGACGGGTCCTTCGAGACCGACGAGGAACAGAAGCTCCGCAACGAGAGCCGTAAGATCTTGGCCATCCCGGACCTGCGGGTGTCGGGGACCTGTGTGCGGGTTCCGGTGTTCTCCGGTCACTCGTTGTCGATCAATGCCGAGTTCGCTCGTCCGCTGTCGGTGGAACGGGCCCTGGAACTGTTGCGGTCCGCGCCGGGTGTCGAGGTGACCGAGGTGCCCAACCCGCTTCAAGCGGCCGGCACCGACCCGAGCTATGTGGGTCGGGTTCGTCAGGACTCGTCGGTCGACGCCGGCCGCGGGCTGGTGCTGTTCATTTCCAACGACAACCTGCGCAAGGGTGCAGCGCTGAACGCCGTCCAGATCGCAGAAGTGGTCGCCGCCTCCCTCTAACCCTGCCCCGCCAGCCCCCTCCCGCTAACCCTCTCCCGCCACCTTCTCCCGCTACCCCTCTCCCGATTGTGCAACATGTTCCGGCCCCAGCCCCGGGGAAGTTGCACGATCGCGGGGGTGGGGGTGACCTCCAACCCTCCCCGCTAGCCCTCTCTCGATTGTGCAACATGTTCCGGCCCCAGCCCGGAGGAAGTTGCACGATCGCGGGGGTGGGGGGTGACCTCCAACCCTCTAGCCCTCCCCGCTAGCCCTCTTCTCGATTGTGCAACATGTTCCGGCCCCAGCCCGGAGGAAGTTGCACGATCGCGGGGGTGGGGGGTGTCCCGCTAACCCTCGAGCCCTCTCCCGCTAGTCCTCTCCCGATCGGGGGCGGGTTGTGGATGACGGCAGCGCCGTTGGCGCGATTCACGCCAGAATGCTGCGATGGAATGGCAGGCCACAGCTCGGCGGCAGGGCGGTGCGGTGGCTCGTCCCCAGCTCGCGCGCGCAGGCATAACCGAAGATCGCATTCAGGGAATGGTCGCTCGGCGGGAGCTCCGGTGCTTGTTGCCAGGGGTGTACGCGCACGCGTCCGCCGCCTCGTCCCCCATCCAACGTCTGTGGGCCGCGAGTCTCTGGTCAGACGGCGGGATCATCAGTCACCGATCCGCGGCCAGATTCTGGGGGCTGCCGGTGGACGCGACAACAACGACTCACATCACGGTTCCGGATCGGCGATTTCGGCGCGCCAGCCGAGCGGTACGCGTGCACCGAGTGCCACTCGAAATGCACGAGATCACCGACGCATCCGATCTGCCCGTCACGAACAAGCAGCGCACGTTGATCGATCTGCTGCGAACCGAGCCCCTGTTCGCGGCGCGAGACTTGCTGGACAGAGCGATCCAACAGGATTGGCTGTCGCCCTTCGCCATCGAAGCCGAGCTCCGCGGTGCGAGATGTCGCACCGGCAACGTGCGGCTGCGTGAACTTCTGGCCGGCCTTGAGCCGGGAGCTCATGCGGAGTCTGAACGAGTCCTGCATCGGCTGCTACGCCGAGCCGGTGTCTCGGGCTGGGTACCTCAGTACCGAGTGAAGCTAACGGCCCGGACCGCATATCTGGACGTGGCCTTCCCGAGCCTCAAGTTGGCGATCGAGATCGACGGCAAGCTGGGCCACGACGCGCATTCCGACCGATTTGACGACGACCGCGCGCGTCAGAACGAGCTGGTCGGTGCAGGCTGGGTCGTGCTGCGCTTTACCTGGCAGCAGCTCAATCATCGCTCGGAGTGGGTCGTCCAGCAGATCGTGCAACATCTTGCCGCGTGAGACCGGAGAAAGTTGCACAATCGCGGGAAGGTCAGGAGCTGACTGAACTTGGCAGCTCGGCATTCCACGGGTACGGCTCGACGGCTTGCAGCACGCGACTGCGCCGACGTCGATTCAGATGGTCGATGTAGAGGATTCCGTCCAGGTGCTCTGTCTCATGGATGAGGCAGCGAGCCAGGTAGCCGGTCCCGCTGACCTCGATGGGCTCGCCCTTCTTGTCGACGCCGGTCACGGTTGCCACCCGGGGCCGGGGCAGCGGCGCGTATGGACCAGGCACCGACAGGCAGCCTTCCTCGCCCTCGACCAGCTCCTCGCTCACCGAGACGATGACCGGATTGACGACGTGGCCCTTGCTGTAATTGCCCTCGTCGTCGTGGCAGTCGTAGACGAAAACGCGCAGCCCGACGCCAACCTGCGTCGCGGCCAGCCCGACGCCCTCGGCGACGTACATGGTGGCGAACATGTCGTCGATCAGCGTGTCGAGTTCGTCATCGAATTCGGTGACGGTCGCAGCGCGGGCGTGCAGGACGGGATCTCCGACGATCACGACAGGCCTGGCATGTCCGCTCATCTAGCTACTCCGCCCTTCGGGCCCGGTGCGCTCACTCATGACGCCAAAGTCTAAATGTTGCTGTCGAGGCCTGCCGCAGAGAGGTGACGGCGCAGCCCGCGCTCGCCGGACCGCATCATCGCCGCGTGATTCCACTCCAGTGCCCGGCGCCCGAGGAAGGACGATGCACCGAACAGGCGGTCCGCGGTGACCTCCTCGATGAAGACGGCGGTGCAGCCCGACGGGGTCGCGTTGACCTGCCAGCTGCTGTGACCGGTCAGGTCGCCGGAAAGGGTCGCTGCCAGCGTCAGAGCCTGCGGATCTTGAACCGCTCGAGTGGCGACCACCCGCAGTGAGAACGGCAATGCGCTCCTGATGACCAGCTCGCCGGAGTGCTCGTCCAGGCGCCGGGTCGATCGAACCTGCGGCCACCACTGCGGGTACCGATCGATGTCGGCCAGGGCGTCGTAGGCCGCCTGGGGCTCGACGGGTAACTGCCACTGGCTACGGAACGAAAAGAACGCCATGGCATCAGTGTGCCCGAGGCCGCCCGGCGAGCCGAACCGACAAGAACAGCAACCAACGAATGATGGCTGTTACGTGCCTCGGGGCGCGCGGGGCGCGCAGGGCGCGCGGGGCGCGCAGGGCGCGCAGGGCGCGCGGGGCGCGCGGGGCGCGGAACGGGCACCGGCGCTCTCAGCGCGTCGTGGGCCCGGCATCCAATCCGGGCAGCCCACCGACGACGATCCCGGTCACGATGTCGGCGAGGTTGTCGGTGCCGGCCAGTTTTGAGGGCCATAACGAGATCGAGAAGATCAGTCCAAGATAGGACTGGGTGCAAACGGCGACCCGGGTCGGATCGGGCGACGTCACGCAACGGGCGAGAATCGCCTCCCACCGGGTTACGTACTGCTGCCGGCGGCGTACGAACCGGCGCTTCCACGGGTCGACCAGCGAGCGCTCCTCGTGCTGATACACGCTCACGAGCTGACGCCTGGTCACAGCGAACTGGACGTGGTGACGCACGACGCGGATGAGATCCTGCACAGGGTCCTCGTGCACGGTCGCGGTGGCACTCAGCAACTCGTCGATCGCCTCGTCGAACAGCGTTGCCAGGATCTCGTCCTTGCCCGAAAAATGCCGGTAGATCGCCGGGCCGCTGAGCCCCGCTCGCGAACCGAGTTCGTCCATTCCCGCACCGTGGAAGCCGCGCTCGTGGAACACCGCGGCTGCGGCGTCGAGAATTCTGCGGGCGGTATCCACCCGCACACCCTAGCGTGCCGTGTTAACGATCGTTATACGACGTAGCTGGATTTGCTTGCCTGCCGTGGGATTGTGGAGCCATGCCAGCGGGTCGTGAAGACAGCCGTGCAACGAGGGCGAACCGCAAGCGCGAGCTGACTCGCCGCGCGCTCGCCCTGCTGGACAGCGCCGCGCTCTTCGCGCCGCCGGTTGACATCGACGATTCGGCCGGCGACGAGGGCTCCTTGCCAGCGGGCGACGGCGCGGACCTCGGCATCCTCGACGGTGAGCTCGCCATCCTCGGCGGCCGGCTGCGCGACCAGTTGCGCGGCCAGTTGCGCGGCCAGTTGCGCGACCAGTTGCGCGACGGCAGCTCTACAGCGGGCGCCGTGCTAGCCACGGTGAGCACGACGCTCGCCGACGTGCACGCCGCCCGGTACGAGATCGCCGACTTCCTGTTGCACGAGCGACTCCGGCGCCTGGCTGCACTC
>DASXHV010000076.1:0-10040 GCA_036488285.1 Jatrophihabitans sp.
GCCCTCAACGCCGACATCCGTGCCTGGATCGAGACTTGGAACGACAACCCCAGGCCCTATGTCTGGACCAAGACCGCCGACCAGATCCTCGACAGCATCGCCCGATACT
Source organism: Jatrophihabitans sp. (assembly GCA_036488285.1). Lineage (GTDB taxonomy): Bacteria > Actinomycetota > Actinomycetes > Mycobacteriales > Jatrophihabitantaceae > Jatrophihabitans_A. The sequence goes on from DASXHV010000076.1 coordinate 110, forward strand.
GCACCCGAATTAACGACTCACGACACTAGCCGTGCCACTGCAGTCTCGGTCCCAGGGACTCCGAGGGCGGTGAGAACGCCGACTGCACTGACGAGCCCGTCGAAGTAGGTGCAGTCGGTCTGGTCACCGATCGCAGCGCGGACCCGCTCGGCGATCCCGTCCGCCAGGTTCTGCTCCTCGCTGGTCCACGGGCGCGCCAGACGGATCTCAGCCAGCATGTGAGCGAGACCGCCCACCCCGCTGTGCATTCCGTCGCGGTCCCACGGCGCTTCAGTAGCCTGCGGGATGGTCACTGACCCGGGGATCCAGGGGCCGTCATCCCAACGCACCTGGTCCAGCACCCATCGCCACGCCCCCTCGGCGGGATCGCGGTACGCCTGTGGGGTACGGGGAATCATCTGGCGATGATGCCACCGCAAGACAGGCATGTCTGCCGGTCGCGATTACGAGCCAGTGTGTGGACGGCGGCTACTTCGCGATCTCCCAGATGTGACCACCGGGGTCCATGAAGCTGGCGGTACGTATGCCCCACGGCCGATCCATCGGGCCGTTCAGAAGCTCGACGCCACGCGCGATCAGATCCGCACACACCGCATCGACGTCATCCACCTCGATGGTGAACTGAACGCGGGATCCGGCCGCGCGCGGCGCGACCGTTGCAGGGCTGATGAGATCGGGAGCAGCCTTGCTGCTCAGCAGGTTGACGAGCGTGTTCTGAAAAGTGAACACGGCCGAATCGTCGTCCTCGTAGGTAACCGGCAGGCCGAACACCTTCAGGTAGAACTCCTTGGCGACGGACAGTTCGTCGACGAACAAGGTGATGGCACCGATGCCACCGGGCCATGAACTCATTGCGCGCCTCTTTCCGAACTCAGCTTCGCAGGACAGTCTTCATTGTCTACCTGGTGATCGCCGGCGATGGCCAGATCGCGCGCGGTCGAATACCTGGTCGCGAGTACGCGATGCAACCGAGTGATCGCACAATCATCAGCGTTCGCAGGCGATTCCGTCCTTGTCCCCGTCGCGGTTCGGGTTCAGGTTGTACAGCGATGTCGAGAAGAACGGCGGACCTTTCAGCGGCTTGTTGACGCCCGACACGCGGTCGTAGCGAACGCCGATCCTCGCAACGCCGTGCGGGTAGACACGATTCAACGCCACGCAATTGGGGAATGCCTGTCCCCTGACTGGCGCAGTGGATGCGGACCCGCGCGCGACGTTGGCGTAGCCGCCGTGAGCCGCAGTGACGACGACGCTGAATCGCCGGTCGACGTCGGTCGGCCGCACTCTGAAGCTCGGCCCGATCGCCCGCGCGATGTTGACGCCGTTGAGCCGCCACTGGAAGTACAGGGTTGCCGCCGGCGACGATGCGGCCATGCTGACCTTGAGCACGGCGCCGACGGTGGCGGTCCCGACGATCTTGGGGGTGGGCACGTACTTGAACGGTAGTCCGGTTATCTTCACGCTGGCCGAGTCGCGCACCGCAGTGAGATACCCGGGCTTTGAGCCGGTGACTGCCACGAAAACGCCCTTACCGATAGTGCCGATCGACAGCCGGTAGGTCCTGGCGGTGGCCCCCGCGATCCTCGCGGTTCCCACGTACCACTGATATCTGACGGTGAGGCCGGCCGGTCCCCAGACACCCGGGTTGGCGGTGAGCGTCTGCCCATACCGCGCTAGGCCCGTGATCCGCGGAGCGGCGGTCGTCAGCAACCTTGTTATCGGAGGGGTAAGGGCGCTCAGTGTGGAAATCGGAGCGAAGCCAAGAGCCGACGCGCTGACCTTCAACGCTATGGGCGTGCCGCCATCGGCGACGGCCAACCGGTAGGTATGAGAGATCGCGCCCGGGATGGCGATGCCGCTTCGATACCACTGATAAGCGAGCGTGGCGGCCGGATCCCAGCTTCCCGCGTTGGCGGTCAACAACTGGCCCACCGTTGTCGTCCCGCTGATCGTTGGTATCGGAGTCGGATTGAACACGAGCGGGGCGACAGCTGCGGTCGCGGCGCTGGTCAGCGTCGTTGCGTAGCCCTGCGCTTGGCCAGCGACGGTCACGGCGACGTGGTGACCGATGTCGCCCAAGCCCAGTTGATACGTCGGCGTCGTAGCGTCCGGGATCGCGACGCCGTCGTTGGTCCACTGGTACTGGACTTGCGTCGGGGTGGGTGTCCACGCCAACGCTGCTACCGAAAGCGTCTGGCCGTACTGGGCTGTGCCGGTGATGACGGGCCGATCGGCGTTGCCGAACCCAGCCGTGGCTACGGCGTCCGTGTCCGCGCTCGCCCTGTCGACCGGATCCCTGCCGGACCGGAAGGCTGTCACCATGACGTGAATATGTCGGGACGCATCGGTTGGCGCCAGAATGTATTCGGGTTGATCTGCACCGGCGATGAGCACGTCATCCTGATACCAGGAGTACGCGAAGCTGTCCGGGAGCGGAGACCAGCTGCCCACCGATGCTGTAAGGGGTTGGCCGACGACCGGAGGGCCGGTGATCGTGGGTAACGGCTCGCGGTCGAGTTGGGCCACGGCCAGGGAAACGTCCTGTCCTGCCGCGACCACGATGCTTGCCGCGTTCGAGGCCAGAGGCTGGTCTTCCCACCACTCTGCGGGGTAGTCGCTGGCGAGCGGACCGGAAACCACAAATCGGAGTTTGTAGGAGCCCGCCGCAAGGTTGGAGAACGCGTAGCTGCCCGTCGCGTCGACCGGACTCGTCAGCAACGGCGGGAGGGACGCATCGTCGTAGAGCTCGGCCGTAACAGTCCCCGCTGCCGGCGGATCATCTGCGGTGGTCACAGTTCCGGTGATCGAGCCGGGAGAGTCGGCGCTCGCCCCCGACGCCGCGCAGACCGACAGCGCGCTGCCGATGGCGACCGCAATCAGACCTGCAAGGACATTTCGGTAGACACCCATGCTTCGACACCGCTCTCTGTCATCGAGCTCCCGCCGAGGATCTCGAGCCTGCGGGTCCGGGCAGAGGATAGGCGCGAATCATCGCCTTCGCGCTGAAACGCGAGAATTGGGTGAGGAACCGTTGCCTTCGGTTCTGGTCGCTTTGGCTGGCGTCGACTCGGTTCCGGTGGCTCTGCCACGCGAGGTTTGTCGCCCCAGAAGGCGCCGAAAATAGAACCAAAGACCGGACCGGCCGCGCATCGACAGGGGCTCCGCCCACCTGGGTTCGGGGGACGAGGGCGGGCGGAGCCCGGTCCGGGAACTGAGCACAACGATGGGGCGCCGGCTCGCCAACAATCTTCCCCCGAAAGCGTCGCTGCGAGCCTGTGCCCCATCGCGTCAACAACAGAAGCATGCACCTGTTGACGGCTTCTTAACAGCCTCAATTGGGTAGCCATCGGGATACGCTGCGTGGCCACCCGAGCCCGCGTACATCGTTCGCTGTTGCCGCGCAACGCTGGGTTGTGGCCGGTAGTTTGGAATATCGGAGCGCATGCCTGGACCCGGGCACGCGAAGAGAGGCCACCCCGTGACACCGACTCAGCTGCGTGCGTTTGCTGCCGTGGTTCGACTCGGTTCAGTCAAGGCAGCCGCGGCCGACCTCGCCGTATCGGAGGCAGCGGTATCGCTGCACGTCGGCCAGCTTCGTCGGGAACTCGGTGACAAGCTCTTCCTCCGCACTGCAGCCGGCCTGGCCTTCACTCCAGGCGGGCTGAGGCTCGCCAGCCGTGCCGCTGAGATGCTCGGCCTGCAAGACCGCACCATCCTCGAAGTCAGCCAGGCGGGCAGTGGCCGGCGGTTGCTCCGGGTCGCCGGATCCAGCCTGTTCGCCGAGCACGCCGCGCCGGGGCTGATCGAAATGTTCGCCAGTCGTGCTGATGACCTCGACGTCGAACTCAGCGTCCACAACTCGCGCAACTTCGCCAGCCTGCTGGCGACCCGCTCGGTCGACGTAACCATCGGCCCTCGTCCGGCAATCGTGGACGACTCGATCGTCTGCAAGCCGTTCCTCAACTATCAGATCATCGTCGTGGCCAGTCCCGATCACCCGCTCGCCAAGGTCCAGCCGGGCATGAGTCAGCTCCGCGAGCAGACCTGGTTGCTCGGCCCGTCCGCTGCAGCAGAGACGGGACCGACCCAGGCGATGCTGCGACGAATCGGCGTGCCCGAGGAGCATCAGCAAATCTTCCAGAATCATGCCGCGGCTCTCGAGGAAGCCAAGCGGAACAAGGGAATCGCGCTCGCCGTCTCGTTTGCCGTGTCGCACGATCTCGCCAACGGCTATCTCAAACGCATCGCCGGACACTCCCTGCAGGCCGATGGTGTCTGGAGCACGCTGGTGCTTGCCGACCGCGGCGCGCCATCGGCGGCTGCGGAGTTCGCGCGGTTTGCGATGACGCCCCGTGCGACGCAAGCCATGCTGCGTGGCTCCGGCGTCACCGTCGGACGATTCCGGCCCTCGATCCACGTGACGCTGTGGAGTTAGCGCACCGCGACACCTCGGTGATGACCGCGGCCAGCGACCGGAAGCTGTCCGCCGGGAGGAGCGCGTCGCAGTAGGGCAGGGCAGCGGCCATCGTGGCCACGCTCGGCTCGAATCCTGGTGCGGACGCGCGCGGGTTCACCCAGATCACCCGGTACGCGCGGCGTCGTAAGCGCGCCATTGATGCGGCCAGTCGCTCGGGCGGGTCACTGTCCCAGCCGTCTGAGCCGACGATGACGATGGCACCGCGCACCGCCCCGCCGTGATGAGATGCCAGCAGGGCCTGCACATTCGTGGCTATCCGGGTTCCTCCGAACCTATCGGTGACCTTGTCCGTAGCCCGATCGATGGCCAGATCGGCGGCCCGGTGCGTGAGGATCGTCGTGAGCCGCGTCAGCCTTGTCGCGAAGGCGAATACCTCGGCGTCAGCGCGTAGTGCGAGCACCCGCATCAGATGGAAGTAGGCATTCGCCTGGGCCTGCATGGACTGGCTCACGTCACACAGCATGACGACCCGTCGCGGCCGGTCCACCGGTGAGACGTGCACCAACTCGATCGGTTCCCATCCGGTTCGCCTGGACCTGGCCATCGTCGGGCGGAGCGCAACCCGGTGCCCGCCGGGATCGTTCGCGAGCCGCCGGGAACGCCGGCTCGGCCAGCCCTGCACTGCGAACTCGAGCCATTGGCCGAGCAGCTCCATCTGCCGCGGGTCGAGTCGTTCGAACGGCACGTCGGCGAGCCGTGCGATCTCACTCGGCAGCCGCTCAGGCAATGCCAGGTCGCTGTCAGAGTCCGCGGCGTCGGCAACTGCGGGCGGAAGCGTCACCCAGGGAAGCCCCGTGCCCGGCTGGTCTTCGGAGTTCTGTCGGGGCACCGATGTATAGCTGTCGTCCTCGCCGGTCGGGCCAGACATCGGCTTGCGGCGCGCGTTCGGATCCATCTCGAGAACAGCGGCATCGAACACGGCGGCGAATACCGCATCGAAGGCGGCGAGCTCGGAGTGTTTGCGTACCAGGCTGATCCGGGCCGCCCAGTACAGCCGGGAGCGCGAGTCCGGCGGTGTGGCTTCCAGCGCGCGGACGAAATCGTCGACCGCGGTGAAGTCAACCGGCACTCCGCGCGATCGCAGTCGAGTCGCCAGCGCCACGGCGAAGGCCGCGCGGTCGATGCCGCGCAGCAGAGCCGGCACCGCAATCGCCTTCGACGACGGTGTCATCGTGCGGCGGCGTAACCGAGGTCGTCCAAAGCATCGACGATGGTGCTGCGGTCATCCGGTGTCTTGGCCACCGCACCGAGGGTGCGGATGATGTCGGCGCGAATCAGTTCGGTCGCGCCCAGCGCGGACAACGCCGACACCCAGTCGATCGCTTCGGCCATCCCGGGGGCCTTGTCCAGGTCGAGTTGGCGGACCCGACCGATGAAGTCGGTGGTCGAGCCGATCAACGGCTCGTTCGCGGCGGGCACCGTACGCCGGACGATCTCAGCCGCCCGTTCCGGACGTGGGAAGTCGATCCAGTGATACAGGCACCGGCGCCGAAGCGCGTCATGCAACTCGCGACTGCGATTGGAGGTCAGCACGACAATGGGCCGACGCGTCGCGGTGAACGTTCCCAGCTCCGGAATGGTGATCGCGGACTCGCCGAGGAACTCGAACAGCAGCGCTTCGAACTCGTCATCGGCTCGATCGATCTCGTCGATCAGCAGCACTGGCGCGGACGGTCCGGCATAGCGGATGGCGCGAAGAATAGGACGTTCGGCGAGGAATTCCGGTGCGAACAGGTCGGCGTCGGTGGGCTTCTCATCCCGCGACTCGGCCAACCGGATTGCCAGCAATTGACGCTGGTAATTCCATTCATAGAGCGCCTCGCTGGCCGTGAGGCCCTCGTAGCACTGCAGCCGGATCAGCGGTGTGTCCAGGGCTTTGGCAAGGGCCTTGGCCGCTGCGGTCTTACCAACGCCCGGTTCGCCCTCGAGAAGCAGCGGCTGGCCCAGCTTCAGCCCGAGAAACAACGCCGTGGCCATGCCCTCGTCGACCAGGTAGTCGATCTCGTCCAGCCGCCGCTGGAGGTCCTGGGCATCGGTCAGCTCGTACAAGGTTTACTACCCGACCGTTTCGGCATACCGGTCCCGGCAACCGGGGTTGCAGAACCAGACATCCTCGCCATCGACCACCAGGTGCGGGGTATCCGGCATGACTGTCACCGTCATGCCGCAGACCGGGTCGATGGCCTGCATGGGCGTCGATGACGCCGCTGCGGCGACCCCCGTAGATCCGGAATCGCCTGATGGAACAGGGCGGTTGCGCACCTTCGCAATCACCTCGGCAAGGATCGAGACGGCCACCTCGGCCGCGGTGCGCGCACCGATGTCGAGTCCGGCCGGCGTGCTGATCCGCGCGCGTTCGGCATCGTTGAGCGCGAGAGCGTCCAGCACCGCCGCACCACGGCGACGGCTCGCGACGAGCGCGATGTAGCCCACGCCGGCGTCGAGGGCGGCCCGGATCGGCTCATCCTCGTCCCGGCCATGGCTGGCGACGATCAGCGCCGACGCCTGCTCGGGCGTAGCCCCGGCTTCTGCTCCGGTGACAGATCGAGTAGTTGAGTATCCGAGCACTTCGGCGATCGCGATCACCGCGTCGGCGACCGGCGTGTGGCCGATCACCTGCAGCATCGGCGCCGGCAGCATCGGCTCGAGAAATATCTCCAACGCCCCTCCGGACAGACACGGGTTGACGACGACCTGCGCGCCAGGCGAATCCGGGAAGGTGGCCGCACCGTCGGGCAGCACTCGCAGCAGGACGGTCTCACCGCCCAGCAACGCACCGAGCGCGGCGGTCCGCACCGAATTCTCAGCGCACTGACCACCGACGAATCCCTCGATGGAACCGTCGGACAACACGATCGCCTCGTCGCCCGGCTTCGCCGAGGTAGGCACCTGCGCTCGCACCACCGTGGCATGCACGAACGGCACCCGGTGGGCTGCCAGTTCCACCAGCCGCGCAGAGATCTGCTTGCTCATCTCGGGCTCCGCCTCATCTCGAGCTCCGCCTCCTCTCAGGCTACGGCTCAGATCGGGGCCCGCGGGTTGCCCTGCATCGCGTCCCACACCCGCGACGGGGTGAGCGGCATGTCGGCATGCCTGATTCCGAACGGCTTGAGCGCGTCGACGACCGCGTTGACGATCGCCGGTGGTGACCCGACCGTCGCCGATTCGCCGACACCCTTCGCGCCGATCGGGTGGTGCGGCGACGGGGTGACGGTGAATCCCGTTTCCCAATCGGGCACCTCCAACGAGGTCGGGATCAGGTAGTCCATGAGTGAACCGCCGAGGCAGTTGCCGTCCTCGTCGAAAGCGATCATCTCCATCAGGGCCATCCCGACACCGTCGGTGAGCCCGCCGTGTATCTGGCCCTCGATGATCATCGGGTTGATCCGGGTGCCGCAGTCGTCCACCGCGATGAACCGGCGCACCTTGACGGCCGCGGTGCCCGGGTCGACGTCCACTACGCAGATGTAGGCGCCGTGCGGGTACGTGAGGTTTTCCGGGTTGTAGCAGATCTGCGCTTCCAGACCCCCTTCCACGCCCTCGGGCAGATCGCCTGCGCCATGTGCTCGCATCGCAATGTCCTGGATGGTGACCGACTTCGACGGGTCGCCCTTGACGTGGAAGGAGCCCTTCTCCCATTCCAGATCGGCGACCGAAACCTCGAGCATCCCGGACGCGATGATGCGGGCCTTGTCTCGCACCTTGCGGGCCACCAGAGCGGCGGCCGCGCCGGATACCGGTGTCGATCGGCTGCCATAGGTACCGAGGCCGAACGGGGTCTGGTCGGTATCGCCGTGCACCACCTGGATGTCAGCCGGCGGGATGCCGATTTCCTCGGCGACGATCTGCGCGAACGTCGTCTCATGACCTTGGCCCTGCGTCTGGCAGGACACCCGCAGCACCGCTTTGCCGGTGGGATGCACCCGCAGCTCGGAACCGTCGGCCATTCCCAGACCGAGAATGTCCATGTCCTTGCGGGGTCCTGCGCCTACTGCCTCGGTGAAGAACGCGACGCCGATGCCCATCAGCTCGCCACGTTCCCGCTTGTCGGCCTGCTCCTTGCGCAGCTCGTCGTAGCCGGCGATCCGCATCGCCTCGCGCATCGTCGGTTCATAGTTGCCGGAGTCGTACACCCACCCGGTCTTGGTGGTGTACGGGAACTGGTCGGGCTGAATGAAGTTCTTGATCCGCAGCTCGACGGGATCCATCTTGAGCTCGTAGGCCAGGCATTCCACGATTCGCTCGACCAGATACACCGCCTCGGTGATCCGGAACGAGCATGCGTAGGCAACCCCACCGGGAGCCTTGTTCGTGTAGACCGCGGTCATCTTGCAGTAGGCGGCCTCGATGTCGTAGCTGCCGGTGAACACTCCGAAGAAGCCGGCCGGGTACTTCACCGGTGCTGCGGTGCCATTGAACGCACCGTGATCGGCAAGGACATTGGTACGGATCGCCAGGATCTTGCCGTCCTTGGTCGCGGCGATCTCACCGCGCATTACGTAGTCGCGTGCGAATCCGGTGCTGGTCAGGTTCTCCGAGCGGTCCTCCACCCACTTGACCGGCTTGCCGGTCAGCAGCGAGCCGACGATCGCGCACACATAGCCGGGATAGATCGGTACCTTGTTTCCGAAACCGCCGCCGATGTCGCCGGCCAGGATGCGGATCTTGTGCTCGGGCAGCCCGGCAACGATGGCGTACAGGGTGCGATGCGCATGCGGTGCCTGGGTGGTGGTGTGCAGGGTCAGCTTGCCCTCGACGGCGTCGTAGTCGGCCACCGCGCCACAGGTCTCCATCGGCGCCGGATGCACCCGTGGGTAGACGATGTCCTGGCTGACCACCACATCGGCCTTGGCGAACACCGCGTCGGTCGCGGCGGCGTCACCGGTCTCCCAGTCGAAGCAATGGTTGTCCTTCTTGCCTTCGAGGTCGTCGCGGATCACCGGCGCGGACGGGTCGAGCGCCTTGCGCACATCGATGACCGGTTCGAGTTGCTCGTACTCGACGTCGATGAGTTCGAGCGCGTCGCGGGCGGAGTAGCGATCCTCGGCGACGACGAACGCCACCTCCTGGCCCTGGAATCGGACCTTGTCGGTGGCCAGAACGGCCTGCACATCGTTGGATAGAGTCGGCATCCAGGCCAAGCCTTTTTCCGCCAGATCGGCACCGGTCACCACCGCTTTGACCTTCGGATGGGCCTGTGCCGCAGTGGTATCGATGCTGACGACGCGCGCGTGCGCATACGGCGAGCGCAGGATCGCCAGGTGCAGCATGCCGGGCAGCTGCACGTCGTCGACGTAGGTGCCTCTGCCTCTGATGAACCTGGGATCCTCTTTGCGGAGCATCCGGCCATGGCCGCACGGCTTCTGGTCGTTGTCAGCCAGGTCGTCTGGCGAGCCTTCGGGTCGAGCTTCCGTTGTGGTCATGAGCTAGCCGCCTCTACTTCCGTGGTTCGGC
>DASXHV010000123.1:0-30435 GCA_036488285.1 Jatrophihabitans sp.
CGGCGCCTGGTCAGCCATCGACACGATCGCCATCGGAGTGGACTACCCGCCGGCAGTCACTTCCCCGGCACTCGGCGAGCTAGACGTGTTCTGGCTGTCGGGCGCCTTGAGTGGCAAGCTCACCACGCACCAGCTGACCTACGACGGCACCTGGGGGCAACCCGCCCAGCTGGGACAGCAGGTGTACGCCGATCTGGCCGCGGTCTCGCCAGAGCCCGGCCGCATAGACCTGTTCGGACTGAGTGCGAACGGCCCGCTCACCCAGTCGACCTTCGCTGGCGGGAGCTGGCACCCGTGGACCGTGGTGAGCACCCCGAGCTACGTCCACCTGCTGGCCGACCCAGGCTTTGGCATGGCCGCTGTGTCCACCTCAGCACGTCACATTGAGCTGTTCTATGCCCAGGACCGCACCTACGCCGTCCACATCAGTTACGACGGCACCACATTCACCGACCCGCAGCTCGAACCGCTGCCCTCAGACACCGGTCTCAGCGGCGTGACCGCATCGGCCGGCCGGATCGACCTGTTCGCCGTCGGCAAAGACTTTGCCCCCTTCCACGGCACCTACATCGCCGGGGTCTGGAGCCCGTTCTCCCAACCGGCCGAGATCGGTGACCCGACCTGCACCGCCCGCACCGTGCTCCCCGCGACGGTATCCATCAGCCGTGCCACGACCACGATCCCGGCCCCGGTCGCAACGACCTGCAGTAACTACAGCGCGACTGCGTTCCTCCAAAACGGCTCAACCGTTCTCGGCCCCGTCCAGTACCAGTCACCCGGTGCCTCAACCACCGGCCTGACCTTCAACGCGCGCATCAACCCGGTCGGCACCTACCGCACCAACCTCGACAACGGCTACGCCAACGGCGGGACGCAAACGCTGAACTGGACCAGCACCGCGACCGCCGTCAAATACGCCACCTACCCCCACGTCTTCAGCGCCCGACGCGGCCGGATCGTCTACCTCTACGCCCTCGTCAAGCAATACAGCTCAGCGCCGCAGGGCATCATCGCGGCCACACGGCGTGTCACCTACCTTCAGCGTTACACCAACCGTCGCTGGCAGAACCTGCTCGCGAGGACAACGAACGCGGCCGGAGCGTTCGCAGTCGCGCTCACCCAACCCCACGCCTACCCGTACCGACTCGTCACCATCGAAAGCAGCACCGCCTGGACAGGCATCAGCGCGACAACACTGCGCTGACAGGCGCTCGTCGCAGGTTTGCACCCGCACCGATCCGCGGAGTCGGCAAGAGTCCCAGCGCGTGTGCGGGCGCCGTGAGCATCGGAGTTCGGCCCAGAACGGCACCGCGGTCTGATGGACGGGTTGATCGGCCTGGCAACCCCTGCGCCCGCCAACGTGGCCGGCCGGCAGAGCCCGGCCGACCTGCTAGGAACCGTCGGCAAGAGCTGCGCGGAGCTTGTGCATCCCGTCTCGGACCCGGCTTTTCACAGTGCCGAGCGGGACGCCGAGTAGCTCAGCGACCTGGGTGTAGGAGTATCCGCCGAGGTAGGCCAGCCCAACCGTGACCCGGTGCGCGTCGGGAAGCTCGTTGAGAGCACGGTGCAGCTGCTGCACCTCAGAGCGCGCGATGGCATCGTCGCCGACCGGGTCGAACGCTGCACGAGAGTCGGTGCTGACGTAGCCGAGTTCGCGGCGGGACCGGGCGGCACTGGACCGGACCCGGTCCACCGCGCGACGATGGGCGATCATCAGCAGCCACGGGATGGCTTCGCCGATCTCAGCGTGAAATCGGGCGTGACCCTCCCAGAGCTGGAGGTAGACGTCCTGCGTCACTTCCGCTGCCTGAGCGTGATCACGCAGCACCCGAACGATGGCCGCATACACCGCCGTCGAGGTCCGCTGATACAGCTGCGCGAAGGCCAGCTCATCGCAATGCCCACCCGAGGCCAGCAGCGCCTCCAAGGTCGCATCGGCGGCGCCGATGCCGGCGGGTCCAGCGACGGTGAGGTGGTCTCCGGCGCCGTGCGGTGTGCCCGCTCCCTGGTGGCTCACAGCAGGTGATTCGGTCCGCACCACCGTTTCGGATTCCGCCGCCGCCCATCTTTGGGGTCGGCAAGCCGGAGAGCGAGCCGGTCTCGGGCTGGTCATGCCGCCACGACCGCGGCACCCGCGAGGAGGACCGCGCGACGACGCGCAGTGCCGGATCGTGCCGAGCCCGGCTCAGCAATAGCCCGGTCCGCGCTAGCCGCCATGTCGGGCGCAGCGGCCAGCAGCCGCGGCATCCCGGCCAGCTCCTCGACCGCCGCCCGGCACCGCCCGCAGACCCTCAGGTCCGCCTCGTAAGCCCGCCGGTCACCGTCCTCAAGCGCGCCGAGGACGTAGGCGTCGAACGTTATGAACGGGTCGCCCGCCATGTCATCTTCCTGCCCTACCCGGCCCTGCCAGACCGGCCTAGAGGCAGAACCCATGAACCCCTTGACCAGGAGGATCACCCACATGATGCCTATGAGCGGGCGGCCGTGCGTGAAGAGGGATTGTCAAGACCTGGGGATGGCCTGTCACGCGGCTCGCGGACCACCTCCTGACGTCATGCTGCGTCTGTTTCATGCTGATGCTTGACAGGAAGCTCGCCGCGAAGGCGACGGAGGTCGCTACGAGGAGGACAGAGCAATGACCAAACCTATGGGCAGGGTGATCTGCGACATCACGATCTCGGCCGACGGGTACTCGGCCGGACTCAACCAGACCGAGGAACGCCCGTTCGGCGACGACGGCGGCGACGGCTGGGGCGACAGGCTGCACGCCTGGATGGCCGAAACTCCCGCGGAGAACCCGGCCGAGGTCGACCAGATGACCGCCGCCAAAGCGTTCATCATGGGGCGCAACATGTTCGGCCCAGTGCGTGGCGAGTGGGATCGGCGGTGGAAGGGCTGGTGGGGTGACGATCCGCCGTTTCACGCTCCGGTCTTCGTGCTCACCCACCACGCGCGCGAGCCGCAGCCAATGGACGGTGGCACCACGTACTACTTCGTCACCGATGGAATCGAATCGGCACTGGCACAGGCACGCGCGGCGGCCGGCGCCGGCGATGTCGCGATCCAGGGCGGCGCGACCACCATCAACCAGTACCTCGCCGCCAGGCTGATCGACGAGCTGCGGCTGCACATTGCGCCGCTCACGCTCGGCGCCGGCACGCGGCTGTTCGACGGCGTCCCGTCACTGACACTCGAGCAGGTGGCGTCGCGGGCAGCGAGCTCGGTTACGCACGTGACCTACCGCGTGCTGTCCTGAGTTGGAGGAGGTGTTGCACGACTACCGCGGGGTTCCTCGCCCCGCTCCGCGATGCTTTTGGTCAGCACCCGCTGGAGAAACACACGGCGATACCGTCCGCCGCGATCGCTCAGCGCCTTGCAGAGACATCATCGAACTGTGGCCCTGGCAGGACCCCGAGGACGACGACAGACCACCCGCACCTCCGGAACCGGTGCTGCCCGAAGGGGGCTGGTTCGCTCAACACAGTTCGGACGGTTCGCCGACCTAATTGGATCTCGTCGTACCGCGCAAACATCCGCACACGCCGCGGGTCGCGTGCCTTTGCCTCGGTGGAGTGGTGGGGCTGGGTCACTCAGCCTCGACGAGAGCGCCGAGTCGGTCCAGCGAAGCTTGAAGCTTGTCGGCCGTGGTCGCCCGTGCCCGCGGAAGGCGCTTCTCGTCAGTCAATTCGGTCCAGTCGTACGTGTGGGTGACGCGCGTTCGCGATGAGTCGATCGGCTCGAGCGCCCATCGCCACAGGTGCCCCGGCGGCTCCTGGTCGGGCTCGGCAGGTCTCCACGCGATGAGTCGGTCCTCGTCGAACTCGACTACGTGATTTTCCCGCACGTTGCCGTTCGTGGTTGTCATGATGAACACGTCGCCGAGGGCGCGGACTCGCTGGCCGCCCGGTGCCTCAGCCAAGTTGTCGTTACCGTCCCAGCGAGGCTGTTGAGCAGGGTCTGCAAGGAGCTCAAAGATCCGCTGAGCGCTGGCCGCAATCTCCCTGCTGGCGCAGACAACGCGCGGAGCGTCCTCGTGACCGGTCATGCTCCTATCCAAGCACTTGGCAGTGGACACCACGCGCCAAGCCCGTCGCGCGGCCATTCCAAACCGCACGGACATGCCGCCGATCGCGTCGGGCCCGGGCCTGCCCTACAGATTGGGCGATTCATCGGCGAGAAGGGCCATGATGACCTGGTCAGCGAACGCCCCGCTCACCCACGCCGATTGCCGCAACAGGCCTTCGGACTGGAAGCCCGCCTTGGTCGCGGCGGAGATCATCGCGCCGTTGTCGGCGAGCGTCTCCAGCTGCAGCCGATGTAGGCCCAAGGTGGCGAAGCCATACCTGGCCAGCACCTGCACAACGTCGGTGCCCAACCCCTGGCCGCGGAAACGAGGCCGCAACGACAGACCCAGGCGTGCGCACCGGTTGTGCCGATCGATTTCCCACAGCACGGCTTCGCCGACCAGCTCCTCGGTCGCACGCTCGATCACGGAAAACTCCGCTGCGGTATCTGAACCGACGCCGACGGCGTACGGAGATGTGGCGACCGGGACCGGTGTCCAGGCACGGTTGTCCGCGCGCGACCGCATCGCAACGTCGTTGTAGAGCTCGGCGTGCAGCACAGGCACATCCGACTCCGTCCGCGCACGCAGGCCAACCGCATCGCCGAACATCACTCTGCGTTCCTACCTTCTGGTCCCCACGTCCGCACCTCAGCTGTCCACGTCGGCTCGGTCATAGTCCGATCATGCTCCATCGCGTCAGAGTGAACATCCGACTTTGCCGCGCCGACGCTCGGGCGCAGCGCGGAACCGCCAATGGCCGCCCCGCAGAGTCCTGCCATGACGAGATCAGATTCGGCCGTGTGCTCGTTGTACACCAAGATGCCGATGCCGACTGCTGTCGCAACCCACATCACGATTAGACCCCACCCGAATCCGGTGATCGCCGGCAGACACAATGACGGAATGCATCTGCGTACCCGCGAGGACGAAGATCGAGGCCCAACCCGAACCATCGTCTGGTCTGATGCCAGCGAGTCAGACCTAGCAGGCGTACTGGCGGCCATGGTTGCTGCGACGAGCTGCGTCGCAAGCATCGTGTTCGCCGTTGAGCTTCATGGGCCTCCGCATGGCGCTCTGGTCGGCTCGGATACCTACAGCGTGGGCGTTCCGGGCCTGCTCACCGGGCCGTTGTTGATCGCAGTTGTCATCGCAGTGCTGCGCGCCAGTCCGATGTCCTCGCCACGAGCACACCGGCGCGCTCAAGCTATCCGGCGTCACCGCGGTCACCGCACTCGCTGTCGGACTCACAATCTTCCTGTGATCACCCACGACATCAGGGCTAGGACGACCAGGAATGATCGCCCGGCGGACAAGCTCGTCACTCAGGCCGCTGCCGAACCCGATGGGGTTGCGCTGTTGGTGGCAGGGGCTGTGGGTGCGGGTACTCCAAGTGCGGCGCGTACCTGGGCCGAGGCCGCCGCACGGGCTGCGATCGCTGCTTGGCCCTGAGTAAGGGTCCGCTTGATCGCGGTGATGCTGGTGTCGGTGGCGCAGGCTTTGTAGACGATCAACTCTCTGCCCATGGTGCTTTCCAACGTCGTCAAGGTCGGCTGCGCCGCGGCGGGCCAGGTGCCTTTCTTCAGCGCCGCGACCAGCGTGACCTCATCGGCGGCGACCTTGGCCGCGGCGGTCTTTGCCTGGGCCACTGTGGTGTTGTTGGGCAGCGCCAGGAAGCCCAGCAGGTCGGCGTTGGCGGGCGCGGTCAGCGCGAGGTACTGCTGCGCGGCTTGTGACACCGATCCGCTCGATGAGGATGCCGAAGCTGACGACGCAGACGTGCTGGCACCAGACACCGACGACGTCGATGACGCCGCTGAGGACTTATTAGATGAGCTGCTACATGCTGTGAGCAGGACAGTCGCTGTTACACCGGCAGCGGCGCGGATGACTCTGTTCATGCGTTTCCCCCGATTGTGAACGCGCGCCGCGCGCCGGTAGGCACGCCGACCGAATCAGAGTGGCTGCCGCACCTGCGACGCCGCCCTGGTCATTCTCAGTTCCCTACAGTTTCCCCTTGCCGTTACGGGCAATCGCTCGTATGACCATCACGATTCCGATGATGATCAGCGCCAGCATTCATTCGGTTCCCTCCCGGTCAGGACGTTCATAAGCCAGACCTTGGGGCCGCGCAGCCTCCTCGGAGGCAGTCCACGCCATCAGCCCCGACGGCGACAACCCGTCGCTCTTGTCGGGCTCATCGCCAATCCCGGCGCTAGGTATGGTGAGCAGTCTCCGGGACGACTGCCCATCCGGGCGCCTCAGGCAAATGGAAGAACGCCTGCCGGGCGATACCGATAGCGCCCGCTGCGGTACCCCGACGTCATTGCACGCTGCGGCCGGGTCCGGCTGGTTGTGGATCGGTCACAGATTTCGCACCATAGCTCAGCTCTGACGGGAATATCGCGAAATGGCGAAACCACCACCATGGGACCCTCTCTCTGAGAAGTCCGGTCAACCCACGAGCGTCATCGCGGCAAATGTTTGGGTTTACCGCCCCCCGACGAGACACCCATCTGCATCCGATGAATGTGGCAGCTTCCGACCTGGGAACGGTTGGCTGGAATCGACTGACTGGCAGGCAGAACGAGGTGAGTCGGCATGGTTGAGGGCGTCAAGAGCGACCGCGGATTCTCAAAGACACCGCCGGGGAGTTCCGAGTGCAGCATGCAGGCTCAGTTCCGCGGCGGCTTCAGGTCCGTGTCGTGCAGCTGTGGCAGATTCTCCCGTGCCCACAAGGCTGCTGAGGTTCGGTCACTCACGCCGATCTGGCGGAAGACGTTTCCGAGATGCGCCTTGACGGTCCGCTCAGAGATCCCAAGCGCACGTCCGATCTGCTTGTTCGCCATGCCTTGGCTGGCGAGGGTGAGAACCTCACGTTCCCGACCGCTGAGCAGCGCGCCCGGGGACTCGGCCTTTCGGCTCGGCAGTAGCGCGGAGGCGACCCGGGGGTCGAGAGGTACCTGGCCGTCCGCGGCCGCGCGGATCGCGGCGAGAAGCTCCGGCGGGGCGCAGTCCTTGAGCAGGTACCCGATGGCGCCGGCCTCAAGCATCTGCGAGACGCGAGCCTGATCGGAGAACGACGTGAGGGCGACGATCCGGGCTCCGGGCCTGCGCCCGATCAGCGTGCGGGTGGCCTCGATTCCGTCCATCACCGGCATCGACAGGTCCATCAGGACGATGTCGGGAAGCAGCTCGGTGTCCAGTTCCAACGCGATGGCTCCGTCAGCCGCTTCGCCCACCACCTCGATGTCCTCGGTGGTGCGCAGCAGGCCGGCCAGGCCGGCCCGAACCAGGGCGTGGTCGTCGACGAGCATGACTCGAATCATCGCGTCCCGGCATCCATTCGGACCGTCGTGCCGCCGCCGCTGCGGCTTCCGATCGCCAGCAGTGAATCCGATCGCCGCGCCACGTCGGTCATCAGCTGGATGCCGAAATGCCCTATGCCATCGGCTGTTTCGGTGCTGGGCCGGAACCCGTCACCGTCGTCGGAGACCTCGAGCCTGACGAGTTCGCCGCGGCTGGCAAGTGCGATCGACACAGTACTTGCGTGCGCGTGCCGGACGGCATTGCGCAGGGCTTCCTGTGCCACTCGGTAGACGGCCTTGGCCGCCTCCTCGGACAGCCTGGCTTCAACGCCGGGCTCGACCTGCACGCTGACCCGCGGGCCGCCGCCCGCGGTTGTCGCAACCAGGTCGTGCAACGCGGCGGTGAGGCCGGCCGTTGCCAGGTTCGGCGGGTAGATGTCGACGAGCAGGCTGCGCAACTCGGAACTGGTGGACCGCACCGTTGCCGCCGCGGCGTCCAGGCTCGCTGACAGTTCCTTGTCGCCGGACGTTCTGGCTCGCTCGGCCGCGGCCGCGACCGTGAATGAGGTGGCGGCCAGTTGCTGGACGACCCCGTCGTGCAGGTCTCCGGCGATCCGCCTTCGCTCCTCGTTCGAAGCCTCCAGAGATCGTTGTATCAACGCCGCGCGGCGCCGTTCGGCACGGCGGACCCGGCCGATGAGGGTCCACAGCAGCGGGATGATCAGCACGAACGCCGCTGCCAGGCTGCTCAACGTTATGCCGAAGAACCCGCGCCAGAGGTCGCTGCTGCGTGCGGTCACCGTGTCGTATTTGAAGTAGGTCTCGAGCAACAGCGGTTCTCCGGCCGGCGTCCACACCGGGCGGTACACCTCGAGCAGTTTTCCGGCGCTGCGCTCGTACTGGTTCTCCGGCCGGCGTAGGTCGCTGACGCTTGCCGTGGTCCTCGATCGGGTCAGCGACATCTGCGCCTCGTCATCGAGCGGGTAGCTCGATCCGATCAGCCGCGGCTCGTCGGAATACAGGATCTCGCCGCGCGCCGTCCACACCTTGACCCGGACCAGGGACTCGCTCAAGGTGCCGTGCCGGACGATCGGATCGAGAAGCTTCGTCGCCACCGCCGGATTGGTGCCGGCCTGGTCGGTGAGCGCAGGCTCGAACACGCTCTCGGCAAGCACATCGGTGATTTGGGCCGCGTCGTGAACGGACTGCCGTTCTGCCAGCCGCTGGCTGACCGCGGCTCCGGCAATCCCGACCAGCGTGAGAATTACCAAACCGGCCAGGGTCAGTTGAAGCACGATCCGCCTCACCGACAAGGGCTTGTCGACAGTTGCACCGGCCACGCCGGGCTCTGCCAGAACAGTCCAATCGACGTCGCGTGGATCAAGTCCGAACGCGAGCACTGCAGCAGCAGGGGGTTGCTCTGCAGTGCTCGCGTCCGGACCGCTGTTCATCAACGAAGCCTAGTGGTGGCCGGAAGGATCATCGCTGCCTCCATTGCCGCCCTTACCTGACGTGCCCGACGTGGCGCCGCCGCGGTCGTCACTCGGTTCCGGTGCCCGCGTGGTGACGGTGGTTGCGCCCCCGCGGTCGTCACCCGGCTCCGGCGAGCGCGTGGTAACGGTGGTTGCGCCTCCGCGGTCATCGCCCGGTTCCGGCGAGCGAGTGCTGGTCGCGTCGCCGCGGTCGTCACCAGGTTCAGCTGCGCGCGTCGTGCTGCCGCCGCGGTCATCCCCCGGTTCGGAATGCTGCGACTGGGACGGCTTGGCGGCTGGCGGCGTGGTGCTGACCACCGCGAGGTGATCGTCGACTTGCTGGACGCGGTGTGCGCCGCTGGGAACGGGGACCGGTATCTGATGACTGAACGACGAGTTGCCGATCAGGCCGGCAAAGGCCGGAGCCGCGGCAAGCACCGCTGCGGCTGAGATGGTGGCAACGGCGAGAACGATGCGTTTCATGCTGACTCCTCAGGACACTTAGGACACTGAATGGGGCACTGAATCTGACGCCTTCAGTTTCCGCAGAGAGGCGGGCGCGGCACCATCGAACCTTGGTCGTAGTACCACGCCCGACAGAGTCGCCTTTCACCGGTTTTGGAGACTTATACAGCGCATCGCTGCACAAGTCTCCACAACTGCTCGGCCGGTCCGGGCCGGGCTTGGCGGGTCGGGGTGACGTAAAGGCTGCGCGTCTTAGTGGGTGGTGTCCCTATTCAGATGGCAGCGGCCGGGGTCGCGAGTTCACGCATCCATCCGGACATCTATGCCGAATTGAGTGAGAATGCTGGCGCGGTTCTGCGACGATTCGCACTGTCCTTCGAGCGCGTACTCACAGCGCTCAGCAACAGCATTGCCCTCGCCAAACATCAGGACCTGAACCGCACCACTCATCCGGGCGGCCCACATACCGGCACGAAAACGCAATCAAGAAGCATCACGTACGAACCGATGCATCCGCAGTGAGGCTCATACCGTGATTTGTCGGCCGCCGGCATCGCTGACGCCGACATACCCAGACCTGGCTCGGGTGGCGGGCCGCCGCGTCCGCTGTCGGACCCGACCCAGGGCTGGTCGGTTAGCCGGTAGTAGGTGGCCGGGTGATATTCCCGCGTCGTGAGCCATTGGGCATACCAGGCGTATAGCCGCGCCGGAGTTGTGACGGCGGTGAAGATCGCGCCCAGGTATGCGGGGTCGGGTTCTTGTCCGTTGGGTTTGGCGGTCTGATCAGATCCGACCTCTTTCACCAATCGGGAACCGGGGAAGCTCAGCCCAGCCTCGGGGTGGCTGCCCAGGTCGGCGCGGCTGATGGGCCGGCCAGTTGGCAGTCCGAACGGGTCGCTGCGGCTGGCCGGCTTGCTGCTGCCGGCCGTGAGCGCCACCAACCCAACGAACACCGCCGCTGTTGCCAGCCGCGTGCGGTCGCTAGCGGGCACGTAGTAGCGCAACACCGGCGCAGGCCAGGGCGAGCAGCCCGATGACTTCGGTGGCCAGCGACGCGCCCGCCCACGGCACACCCAGACCGTCGTGCAGGCCCAGGAATCCCACCGTCGCGCTGATCAGCAACGCGACGATGCTGCCTCCCAGGTAGAGCACCCCGGCAGCGATAACTAGGACGCGCCGATACCCAGCAAGGACAACGGCTAAGACGAGCCCCGCGATGGCCTGGGCCACAAACAGCGGGCCGATCAAGTGAATGTGCCGGTAACCGGCCAGCCACAGATGCAGATGGATGACCGCCGAAGCAGCCACCATCGCCGCGCCCAGGCCGATCGCGACCACGGTCGCTGCACGCGCCGGCATTGACCAGTTCGCCGGCACGCCGCGTGTCAGAACACCCAGTCGCACAGTCATCGGCCTAGCCGCACCCAGCGGCGCGGAGTTTCCGGCGCGGCCAGCCATGCCGGTCATCGGTCGCAGCCATCGCCATCATCGGGGCCACCGTTGTTGTCCGCGTCATGATCGCCGCCGTTGTTCTGCGGTATGACGCAGGACGCGCTCGGCGCGGCGGAGCCGCTCGAGCTCGACGACCCGGGCGCCTGGGCCGGTGTCGTCCCGTGTTTGCAACTGACCAGGGCCACGCTGAAGCAGCCCACCAGCACCAGCTTGACCAGAAACTGTTTCATCGATCCCCCCGGCTAGCCGCGACACGGTTCTCACCACCTCCTACGTCCAAGGGCCAACGTCGGTTCAATCGCTGATCCCCCCATCAGGGTGCCGTCAGCGGCACGAGCGTCTCAGCGCAGCGGCCACGGCAGGTCCGGGGCACTGGTGGCAGGGCGACACCGAACTGCCCAGGACGAATCGAGCGTGTCTACCACCCTGCGCGAGCGATCGTGCTTTACTTGAACTTCACACGAGGGGGAGGTTTGCCATGCTCACATCCGATGGCGCCAGCGCCTCCGCCGGGACGCCCACCGACCACGACGCCGAGGAGCCCACGGTCTCCCTTGAGGCCTTGGCCGACGAGCTCGGCCTGCCTGCGCAGCAACTGCAACGCTGGGTTCGGACCGGACACGGACCGCGTGCGCTCACCGCCGCTGCTGCCGGCGGCGAGGTTCGGTTCACCCGGCACGCTGTCAACGCGTGGCTCCTCGGCCACTGACTACACCCAGCCCCGTGACCTAACCGAGCGTCACGTGTGACATAGCGTGAGATCTGACCCCAACGCTGGCTTATGTGCACGCGCAGGGCGTCATGCATCGCGACATCAGCCCTTCCGCCACATCGGCAATAGCCGCTATCATCGTCGAATGACGATGAATAGGTCCGTTGATGAGTCGTGCTCCCCGGCCGGCCGCGGCGCCCTCGCACCCGGTGCGGCACTGTTCCGGAGCCTGGGTGACGAGACCCGGCTCGCGATCCTCCAAGCCCTCGCCGGTGGCGAGCAGCGCGTCCGGGACTTGACCGACACGCTCGGCCTAGCCCAATCCACCGTCAGCGCACACCTGGCCTGCCTGCGCGACTGCGGCCTCATCGAATCCCGTGCGGTCGGGCGGCAGTCCTTCTACCACCTCACCCACCCCGAACTGCTGGACCTGTTCGCCGCCGCCGACGCACTCCTGGCCGCGACCGGGGAAGCGGTCGCGCTCTGCCCCACTTATGGCAGCGACACCGTCACTCAGCCCGCCGCCGGCGCAGGAGTGGGGGTCGGCTCGTGAGCACCATCCAGCTCGGCCCGTCGCCGACCGAACGCGCGCGTCTCGGCCGGCGCGCCCAACTTCTGGCCGGCGCCGCCGTCAGCTACAACGTCGTCGAGGCCGCCATCGCCCTCACCGCCGGCATCGTCGCCGGCTCGGCCGCGCTCGTCGGCTTCGGCCTGGACTCCATTGTCGAAGTCTCCTCCGGGCTCATCATCCTGTGGCAGTTCCGGCACCCCTTCCCCGAAACCCGGGAGCGGCGCGCCTTGCGGCTCATCGGGCTGTCCTTCTACGCCCTCGCCGCCTACATCGCCGCGGACTCCGTCAAATCCCTCCTCGACGACAGCCCAGTCCGGCATTCACCCGTCGGCATCGCCCTCGCCAGCGCATCGCTGCTGATGATGCCGATGCTGTCGCTCGCGCAACGACGCACCGGCAGCGCGCTGTCCTCGGGCAGCGTCATCGCCGACTCCACCCAAACACTGCTGTGTACCTACCTGTCCGCGGTCCTGCTCATCGGGCTGGTCCTCAACACCATCCTGGGCTGGTCGTGGGCCGACCCGATCGCCGGCCTCGTCATCGCCTCGGTCGCGGCCAAGGAAGGACGCGACGCGTGGCGCGGCGACAACTGCTGCCCACCGCCCACCCCGGCAGACGTCGAGCCTGCGGCGGGCGGGTGCTGCGCCGGGGAAACCGTCTGCCACTAAGCGCACTGACCCTGCGATTCGGTGGCTAGGGCACTAGCCGCTCGGAGGTAGCCGGTGGCGCAGCTGCGCCGACCGGGACGACCACGCCAAGCTGAGCACCGGCTGGACCGCGACGATCAGGAACACCAAGCTCGTGACGCCGGTGAAACCGATGACGGTGACATCACCGAGGTCGCGTCCGAGATCGACTGGAAATGTGGGCAAGGGGGGAGTTGAACCCCCACGTCCTTTCGGACACACGGACCTGAACCGTGCGCGTCTGCCATTCCGCCACTTGCCCGAGGCGTCTGTTTCGAGACGAGAAAGGTTAACACGCAGGCGCACCCGACAATCCCACTGGGCAGGTCCTGAGCTGCCCCCGGAACGCCCCCAGAAGGCCTCACAAATTCGACTCATCAGCCAGCTTGGCGATTGGTCAATGCCCGCGCAGATACCATCGACGGCAACGCCCCACCGGTTCCGACATCAGCGGGGCGCGAAAATGCTGCCATCCGTAGACAACACGGCCGGGAAGGAGGAGCTCGACGATGAGCCTCGCTCAGCGGTTCGAAAGACGGCTCGAGGGCATGGTCGGCTCAGCTTTCGCCAGAGTATTCAAAGGGCAGGTGGAACCGGTAGAGATCGGCACCGCCCTGCAACGCGAGGCCTCCGACAAGAAGGCTGTCATGGGCTCGGGTCAGGTCCTCGGTCCGAACCGTTACCGCGTCACGCTGGGCCGGTCCGACTACGAACGCTTGGTGCCCTGGGAGGCGCAGCTGACGAACTCACTTGCCGAGCTCGTCCAGGAGTCTTTCGACGAGAACCGGATGGGCACCATCGGCGACGTCGAGGTCTACCTCGTCCAGGACGACAGCCTGCATACCGGCGTTTTCGGGATCGCCTCCCGAATGGAGCCGCAGGCCCCGCCGCGCCGGCGCCCTTACGATTCGATGTCGATGCCGGTCGTGCCCGGCCACCCGGAGGAATACGTTTCGCCGTTCGGTTCAGAGGTCCCGAAGGACCCGGCCGCTCAGGCTCCCGCGCACGTCCCGCCGGCTGGCATCCCACCGCACGTCGCACCGCCGGTCGCGGTTCCCCCGTCGCCAAGCTACGAGCAGGCAGGGCCACCAACGGAGCATCATCAGGCGCCACCGCCCTACATCGACTCTCCTCGCCGGGCGCAGCTCCAAGCCAAGCTTGTCATCGACGGCACGCCTCGCGCCTTCACGCTCAAGGCGGGCAGCAACGTCATCGGGCGCGGCCAGGAGTCTGACCTGCAGCTGCTCGATCAGGGCGTCTCCCGACGCCACGTCGACGTTCATCTCGACGACGGCCAGGCCACCGTCTATGACCTCGGCTCCACCAACGGCACCACTGTCAACGGCCACCAAGTTCAGAACCAACAGCTGCAACACGGTGATGTGATCCGGGTCGGCCACACTCGCCTGGTGTTCCAGCAGGACAGCGCATGACGTCACCGCTGGCCATTCAACTCATGAGGTTCGCGTTTCTGGCCCTGCTCTGGCTATTCGTGTACGGCCTGATCCGGGTGATCCGAACCGAGCTACGGACCTCCGGTGCACCTCGTGTCGCCATGGCCGGCAAGCCCAAACGGACCCGCCGACCTGCCCAGTCCGAGTCCCGGTCAGCCCGGGGCAGCGTCTCGCATCTGATCGTCACCGACGGCAGCCTTGCCGGCACCCGAGTGGCATTGACCGGCAAGCCGATCCTGATCGGGCGCGCCAACGACTCCACCCTGGTACTCACCGACGACTACGCCTCGACACGGCACGCGCGGGTCAGCGAGACGAACGGAACCTGGTACGTCGAGGATCTCGGTTCCACCAACGGCACCTACATCGGCCAGTCCAAGGTCGAGGGTCCGGTGCCGCTCGAAGCCGGGGTGGCGATCCGAATCGGCAAAACCGTGATGGAGCTGCGGTGAGTTTGGCGCTGCGCTACGCCGTACGGTCCGATCGCGGTCTCGTCCGGTCCAACAACGAGGATTCGGTATACGCCGGCCCGCGGCTACTTGCGATCGCCGACGGGATGGGCGGACACGCAGCGGGTGAAGTGGCCTCGAAGATCGTCATCGGCATGGTCGAGCACCTCGACGAGGATCGTCCGGTCGCTGATCTGATCGGCACCCTGCGCGACACCGTGACCGATGCCAGCACGGCACTGGCCAACGCGGTCGACGAGGACTCCGAGCTGGAGGGAATGGGCACCACACTTACCGCGATTCGATTCAGCGGAAGCCGGATTGCCCTTGTTCACGTGGGTGATTCTCGTGCCTACCTGATGCGTGGCGGCCAGCTCAGTCAGATCACACACGACGACACCTACGTCCAGTCGCTGGTCGACTCCGGGAAGCTGACTGCCGAAGAGGCATCGCACCATCCGCGCAAGTCGGTGATCCTGCGGGCCCTGACCGGTGCCGACATCGACCCCGACATCTCCATTCGCGAAGCCCGCAAGGGCGACCGCTACCTGCTCTGCAGCGACGGCCTGAGCGATGTGGTCACGTCTGCAACTCTGCTCGAGGCGTTGTCCACCGGCACCCCTCAAGACTGTGCCGACCAGCTCATCGAACTGGCCCTTCGCGGTGGTGGCCCCGACAACGTGACCTGCATCGTCGCCGATGTAGTCGAGGAAGCCGGCGTCGACGACATGCCGGTCATCGGCGGTGCAGTGATGGACCCGGCCGAGGCGCCGAAAGCCAGCGCGAACTCCCCCGCGGCACGTGCGGCGAATATGACCCGCCGGCACGAACCAGCCGCAGTGCTGGTCAGCACCAAGAACGGCCGGCGCCGCCGTATCGCCCTTGTTTGCTTGGTGATTCTGGCTGTGCTCGGGCTGGGCACGACGGGCTATTTCTGGACCCAGAGCCAGTACTTCGTCGGCCAGGCCGGCGGCGAGGTCGCCGTCTTCCGCGGCGTGAACGCCCAGTTCGGACCGGTCAGCCTGTCCTCGGTGTTGCGTAGTACCGACCTTCGGGTCGCAGACCTCACCCAGTCGGCGCGCAGCCAGGTCAAGAACGGAATCACCGCACGGGACCGCGGTGACGCCGACCAGATCGTGACCCGGCTGACCGGCGAGTTGATCCCGATCTGCCAGCCACCAACGCCCACCCCTACGCCGACCCCCAAGCCGACGCCAAGACCGACAGCGAGGGCTACCACCAAGACCACAGCACACGCCTCCGCAAGCAAGACCACTCCCAAGGTCACTCCGACGACCTCCGTGGTACCGCCGCTCACGTCATCGGTCCCGCCACCCGAGTGCCGGAAGTCGCCATGATGAGCAGACCGGCGCGACTCAACACCCGGCGCGGAACCGAGCTGATCTATGTGATCGCCGCTGCGTTCGTGGTCGCCTGCGCCGAGGCGATCGTTGAGGTGACAAGGAACAGCTCGATCAGCCTGCACGTCGCGACCTACGCTGCGGTCGCTCTCGCGATCGGCGTGGTGGCGAACGTTGCCATCCGCAAAACAGCGCGATACGCCGACCCGCTGTTCGTGCCGTGCGCGGTCGTACTGGTCGGGCTCGGCCTGGTGATGATCCATCGACTCGACCTGGGTCTGGCTCAGCAGGCCCAGGAACAGGGCACCACTTACAACGGCGTCGCTGCGGCCAGTCAGGTCGTATGGGCCTTCATCGGCCTCGGTGCGTTCCTCGTTGTTCTCTTCGTGGTTCGCGATCATCGGGCGTTGGCCCGCTACGCGTATACCCTCGCCTTGGCCGGACTATTCCTGCTCTTGCTGCCTGCCGTGCTGCCGGCCAGCATCAGTGAGGTCAACGGTGCGCGGATCTGGATTCGGATTGCTGGATTCTCCATCCAGCCGGGCGAATTTTCCAAGCTCTGCCTGACCATTTTCGCTGCGGCCTATCTGGTCGCCAAACGTGACGTGCTATCCCTGGCCGGACGGCATGTGCTGGGCATCGACCTGCCCCGCGGCCGGGACTTCGGCCCGTTGCTGGTGGCGTGGCTGATCAGCATCGGGGTCCTGGTACGAAACCACGACCTCGGTACGTCCCTGATGTTCTTCGGCCTGTTCGTTGTGCTGCTCTATGTCGCCACCGAGCGCGTCAGTTGGGTGATCATCGGCGTGCTGCTGTTCGCCGGCGGCGCTTACGTCTCCTATCGGTTGTTCAGCAACGTCCGCGAGCGGGTCACCGTCTGGCTGCACGTGTTCTCCTATCTGCAGAACCAGGGCTATCAGATGAGCCAGTCGCTCTTCGGCCTGGGCACCGGCGGCATGTTCGGCGCCGGATTGGGCAGTGGGCGCCCGGAACTGGTCCCGGTGGCGAAGTCTGACTTCATCCTGTCCTCCTTCGGCGAGGAACTCGGATTGTTCGGCTTGGTTGCCATTCTCGCGATCTACCTGGTGTTCATCTCGCGCGGTTTCGCCACCGCGCTGGCGGTGCGTGATTCGTTCGGCAAGCTGCTGGTCACCGGCATCGCGTTCTCGTTCGGGCTGCAGTTGTTCGTGGTCGCCGGCGGGATCTCCCGCCTGCTGCCCGAGACCGGTCTCACCACGCCGTTCCTCTCATACGGCGGTTCGTCGCTGGTTGCAAACTTCGCCCTTCTGGCTTTGCTGGTAAGGGTTTCCGACGCAGCCCGGCGACCGCCGACCACGCCGCCGTCCGCCGTCACGACCGAATCCGGGCCGGTGCCTATCGCACGTCCCAAGACACCCAGCCCGTCTGGAGACACCGCATGAACCGGCAGATCCGACGCGTGAGCATCTTCGTTGGGGTGCTGTTACTGGCCGTAATCCTCAACCTCAACTGGGTGCAGGTGCTGCACGGCTCGAGCTATCGCAACAACAGCGCAAACCAGCGCGTGAAGCTCGATGAGTACAAGCGCCAACGTGGCTCCATCGTGTTGCAGGGATCCGGGACGCCGATCGCGGACTCAGTGGCGACAAAGGACCCGATGATGTACCTGCGCAGGTACGCCAACGGCCCGCTGTATGCGCCGATCACCGGCTTCAACTCGCTGTACTACGGCAATTCCGAACTCGAGGACGCCGAGGACGCCGTGCTGTCGGGCAACGACGACCGGCTTTTCGTGCAGCGGCTGACCAATCTGCTCACCGGACGGGATCCGCGCGGCGGCAACGTCCTGGTGACGATCAACAAGCAGGCCCAGGCTGCGGCGTACCAGGCGATGGGCAACCGACGCGGCGCGGTGGTTGCCCTTGACCCGACGACCGGAGCGATCCTGGCCGCGGTGAGCACCCCGTCCTACAACCCGAACCTGATCTCATCGCATTCATCGTCGGGAATCCAGAAGGCTTGGAACACGTACAACTCCGACGACAAGAACCAACCGATGCTCAACCGGGCCTTCTCCCAGACCTACCCGCCCGGTTCGGTGTTCAAGGTTGTCGTCGCGGCAGCGGCGCTCAAGGCCGGACGGACGCCGACAACTCGTATCCCGGCGGTTAATTCGCTGACGTTGCCCGGCACCCAGACCCAGCTGCGCAACTTCGGCGGCGAGCAGTGCGCAGACGGACGGACCGACACCTTGGACCACGCGCTGACCATTTCCTGCAACACCGCGTTTGCACAACTCGGGATGGATCTCGGGACCCAGAGCATCAAGAGCACCGCGGCGTTGTTCGGCATAAACGACAACAGCATGACGGTGCCGGTGCCGGTGGCGGGCTCGTCGGTCGGGCCGATCATCGACAAGGCGGCACTCGGACAGTCCAGCATCGGTCAGCGCGACGTCCGGATCACGCCGCTGCAGGGCGCCATGATCGCCGCGGCAGTGGCTAACCACGGCAACCTCATGAAGCCGTACCTGGTATCAGAGGAGCAGGGCCCAGACCTGGCCACCCTGAGTCACACCGACCCGGTGCTGCAGAGCCAGGTCATGAGCGCTGACCAGGCCAGCCAGCTCACTCAGATGATGACCGATGTCGTCGACCACGGAACCGGAACCGCGGCGCAGATTCCCAACATGAAGGTCGCGGGCAAGACCGGCACCGCAGACAACGGTCCGCAACGCGCCGACGGCAGCTACGTCAACCCGCCGCACGCGTGGTTCACCGGCTTCGCGCCGGCAGACAATCCAAAGATCGCGGTCGCGGTGATCATCGAGAACGGTGGCGTGGCCGGCAACGAGACCACCGGCGGACTCGCCGCGGCCCCGGTCGCCAAGGCCGTCATGCAGGCATACCTCTCAGCCATCGGAGTGAAGTAACCCATGTGCGGCAGCAGCAGAAATAGCAAACAGACTAAGGACGTTCGATGACGGCTACGCGGACGGTTGGCGGGCGGTACGAGCTCGGCGCATTGATCGGCTACGGCGGAATGGCTGAGGTACACCGCGGTCGCGACGTCAGGCTGGGACGCGACATTGCCGTGAAGATACTGCGTGCCGATCTGGCACGGGACCCGTCGTTTCAGAACCGCTTTCGTCGCGAGGCGCAGGCCGCCGCCGGTCTGAACCATCCCTCGATCGTCGCCGTCTACGACACCGGGGAAGACCACGACGGGGACGAGGTCACCCCGTACATCGTGATGGAATTCGTCGCCGGTCGAACCCTGCGTGAGGCGCTGACGTCCGAGGGCCGATTGCCGGCGCGGCGGGCAATGGAGATCACCGCCGAGGTCTGCGGTGCCCTGGACTTCTCACACCGCTCGGGAATCGTGCACCGCGACGTCAAGCCAGGCAACGTGATGATCACCGACACCGGCGCGGTCAAGGTGATGGACTTCGGCATCGCGCGGGCACTGTCGGATAACGCGGCGACTGTGACCGCAACCGCGGCAGTCATCGGTACTGCACAGTACCTGTCCCCCGAGCAGGCTCGCGGCGAATCGGTGGACGCCCGTTCCGACGTGTACTCCACAGGTTGCCTGCTCTACGAGCTGATCACCGGACACCCGCCGTTCACGGGGGATTCGCCGGTAGCGATCGCATATCAGCACGTCCGGGAAAACCCGCAGGCACCGTCGTCAGCCAATCCCGAGGTGCCCCCGGCCCTGGATTCCATCGTAATGAAGGCGCTCGCGAAGAACCCACTGAACCGGTACCAGACCGCCGGCGAGATGCGGGCAGATCTGCAACGCGCGATCGGTGGCCAGCCGGTCGAGGCGGAGTCGGTGATGACCGACGCTGAACGCACTCAGTTCATCTCGACGCCCGCACCGTCCAGACCTGGCGTGCTCACCCCGGTATATGACGACGATGACGACAACAGCGGTCACCGTGGCGCGCTGATCTGGACGGCGGTCATCATCGCGCTGCTACTGGTGATCGGTGTCGGAGCTTGGGCCGTACTGCACAACAACAAGCCCAAAACTCCGACCACCTATGCGATTCCGTCCCTGGTCGGGCTGGCTCCGGCCGCCGCGAACGACGCGATCCGCGCCGCGCACCTGACACCGGCTTCCGGCACACCTGAGCCGAGCAACGGTCCATGCAGCTCCGGCGCGGCTGGTGCCACGGTGATCAAGAACCCAACCAAGGGCAAGGTGTGCACGCAGACGCCCGAGGAGGGCAAGCAGGTCGACGCAGGCACCACCGTCAGCTTCACCGTCTATGCCGGGCCGGCCAACGTCTCCGTGCCGAGTGTCACCGGCCTGTCCTACGCCGACGCGCAGAAACTGTTGGCCGCACAAGGCCTTTCCGTGGCGCGCAGCGAGGTCGACAACTCGCAGGCGGCCGGTCAGGTGCTGCAGCAGGATCCGGTCGGCGGCGCGTCGGTGCCGCCGGGCACCAAGGTCACGCTGCAGGTCGCCAACGGCAAGATCAAGCTGCCGGACGTGTCCAAGATGACCTTCGACGCCGCTCGCAGGAAGCTGAATCAGCTCGGGTTCACCAAAGTGACGCCCGTCAACGCGCCGGTGCAGGACGGTTTCAAGATTGGCCAGGTCATGTCGATGGACCCGACCCCCGGAATCTCCTATCTGCCAGATACCCAGGTCACCCTGACGGTCGCGGTTGCCAAACCGCTGCCGCCGTGTCCCACCGCTTCTTCGACATCTCCGTCGGTGTCAACGTTGCCGACGCCATCGCTCACGCCGACTACCTCTCCCAGCGCCAAGCCGTCGGCAACCGCCTCACCCACCTGCACCCCGGCCTAGCCCGGGCCTGCCTACATCGGCAGGCGAATCTGCACCTGCAGCCCCGGCTCGTTGTCGTGCAACGTTGCGGTGCCGCCGTGCGCGGTGACGATCTCGCGCACGATAGAGAGCCCGAGGCCGGTGCCGCCGGCGGCACGAGATCGCGCGGTGTCCATCCGGTAGAAGCGGTCGAAGACCCGTTCGCGCTTGTTGGCAGGCACGCCCGGTCCGTCATCGGCCACGGTGAGCAGCGCCCACGGCGCACCGGGTTGGCTGCCGCGAGGTGGACCGGTCACAGTGGTCACCGCCACGGTGACCTGACTGCGGCCGTAGCGGATGCCGTTGTCGACCAGGTTCACCATCACCCGATTCAGGCCGTCACGATCCGCGATCACCGTTACCGGCTCGCTCGGCAGCATCGTCACCGACACTCGCGCATCGCGGTAGCCGGCCACCAGGGAACACGCCAATTCGTCGAGCCGGACCGGTGCCCTGCTGGCCAGCGCCCCTCGCTCGTCGGAACGGGCCAGCGCCAGCAGATCGTCGATCAGGTTGGTGAGTCGGGCTACATCGATCAGCGCGTCCTCGGACAGTTCACGCAGCTCAGCGGACTCGCCGAGCCGGCCGGCGATCTCGAGCTGAAGGCGCAACGATGCGATCGGTGAGCGCAGCTCGTGTGCGGCGTCGCCGACGAACCGTCGCTGCTTCGTGGTGGCCACATCCAGCCGATCGAGCATGTCGTTGAGGGTCGTCGCCAGTGAGTGGATCTCGTCTTCGGCCGTCGGCACCGGTAGTCGCGACCTGGACAGCCCAGACGCGCTCAGCTGCGCGGCACCCCGCTGCAACGCGGTCACCGGTCGCAGCGTGAGGCCTACGAACCACCAGGTGACAGCGGCCATGATCGCTACCGCGACCGGAGCACCGAACATCAGGTAACGCTGCAGCAGCCGAGAGGACTCCATGACACGGCCGAGGTCTGTCGCAACCAGAACGGTCATCTGGCCGGTGTTGAGGTCGGCCCGAACGCCGAGTACTCGCAACGGTTGATCGGAGGACGCCCTGTCACCGGCGACGATCAGCCGCTTGCCGTCCCGCACCTTCTGAAGCTCGTCCGGTCGCAGGATCGAGATTGCCGAGTATCCACCGGGTGATCCGGCGATGACCCGGTTCTGTCCGTCGACCACCTGGACCAACGAAACACCGCCACTGCCGGCCAGCACCGGGTTCGGCAAGTTGCGGTTCTGGACCAGCGCGGCCACCTCGTTGCCAGTCCGTTCAGCGGACGTGTCCAGCGTGTTCACAAGGGACTTTCCCACCGTAACCAGCAGCACGACCCCAGCCACGATCAACGCGACCGTGAACAACACCGTCGCAGTGATGGTGATCCGAGCGCGCAGCGACCGGCGCCGCCACCACATCGAGACGCCACGGCGGCGTGCTTCGACCGGGCGGGCCGGCACGGCCGACCGATCCATTGCAGGAGCTGGATCAGCCACCGTCGGTGGCCAGCCGGTATCCCGCACCGCGCACGGTCTGCAGAGCATGGCGGTTGTAGGGCTGATCGATCTTCCTGCGCAGGTACCCCACATACACCTCGATCACATTGGCGTCGCCTTCATAGTGCGCGTCCCAGACGTGATGCAGGATGTCGGCCTTGCTCACCGCATCGCCGGCCCGGCGCATCAGGTATTCCAACAGCGAGAACTCGCGCGGTGTCAATTCGATCTCCTCCGCGCCGCGGCGCACTGTCCGAGCGGCCGGATCCAGCGACAGGTCGCCGCACGCGAGGATGGCGGGCCGCGGCTTCACACCGCGACGCAACACTGCCCGCAGCCTGGCAAGGAGGACCACGAACGAGAACGGCTTGATCAGGTAGTCGTCGGCGCCAAGGTCCAGCGCATCCGCCTCGTCGTACTCGCCGTCCTTGGCCGACAGCACCAGCACCGGCACCCAGTTCTGTTCCGCACGTAGGGCTTCGATGATCCGATAGCCGGACAAGCCGGGCAGCATGATGTCGCAGATGATCGCGTCGTAGCTGTTCTCCCGCGCCAGGTGCAGCCCGTCCGGCCCATTCAGGGCAAGTTCGACGGTGAATCCCTCAGCGATCAAGCCGCGCTGAAGTGCGGTGGCCATCCGGGCCTCGTCCTCCACGATCAGCAGGCGCATCGCGACGTCCTCCCGCACTCGGTGTTTGATCCGCTAAACATTCTCGTAGTCCCGCGCATGTCGTGATCCTGCGGCTTACGCTCAGTATCAGCTCAGCGCCCCTCAGGCTGTGCACAGCGCTCAGAAACGATCCTGGTAGTCATGAACGAGAACCCGATCGAAGGTATAGCTGATTTGAACCCCGCCGAAGAGCCCACCGCAGTCGACTCGCGTCCCGCCGGACGAATCCTCAACTCTGCCGGCCAGCGTCGCGCGCTCCGTTGGCTGGTTCCGGTTGGCGCCGCGGGTGTCGTTGCCGTCATTGCGAGCGGGGCCCTGTCAGCCAGCGCGAACCCGAACCTGCAACCTCAGACCGCCGCTCAGTTGCTTGCCGCGATCAGCAACGCCGAGGTCGCCGGGTTCTCCGGAACCGTCGTCGAGAAGGCATCACTCGGCTTACCCCAGCTGCCCAACATCGGCGGACAGAGTCCTAACACCGGCCTGCTGGGCATGCTCACCGGCTCGCACACGTCGCGAATCTGGTACGGCGGCCAGACCAAGCAGCGCGTAGCAATGCTCGATTCGCTCGGCGAGCAAGACGTGTTCCGTAACGGGACCCAGCTATGGCAATGGGATTCGAACTCCCGCACAGCCGTACACACCCTGCTGCCCGCCGACGCCGGGAAGGCGTCGCCGCCGGCAACGAGCACCCTGACACCGGATCAGGCGGCCAAGCAGGCACTGTCGATGATCGACCCGAGTACCAAGGTCAGCACGGACAGCACCTCGGTGGTTGCCGGGCGATCGGCGTACACGCTGGTGCTGACCCCGCGCGACACCCGTTCGCGAGTCGGCTCGGTGCGCATCTCGGTGGACGGCAAGACCAAGATCCCGCTCGGCGTGCAGTTGATCGCCCGCGGCAAGGACAAGCCTGCACTGGACGTCGCGTTCACCCGGATCAGTTTCTCGGTGCCGTCGGACAACTTCTTCAACTTCGCACCGCCACCGAACGCAACCGTGAAGCAAGGCAGCGGCCAGTCGACGCAGCAGCCGAACGCGAACGGCTTGGACCTCGCCAAGGCCGGCGGCACCCCCATCGGCAAGGGCTGGACCACCGTAGTCAAGCTCACCGGTGTGCCGTCGTTGTCCGAGATCGGTAAGCAGAGCAAGGACGCCGGCGCCCTGCTGGATGCATTCCCCGAGGTGAAGGGCAGCTGGGGTACCGGGCGGCTGTTCTCCTCCGCACTGCTGAGTGCGCTGTTCACCTCCGACGGCACTGTGTACGTGGGAGCAGTCGACCCCGATCTGCTGTATCAGGCCGCCGAACACAAATGACGGACCCCGGGTATGCAGTGCCTCCCCCGGCACCAACCCTTCCCCAGGCCGGTCGTCTCGCGATTGAGACGACCGGCCTGACCAAACGTTTCGGTGGTGCGCGGACCGGACAGGTTGTCGTGAACAGCATCGACCTGTCCGTGCCCGTCGGCGCCGTGTACGGGTTCCTGGGACCCAACGGATCCGGCAAGACCACAACGATCCGGATGCTGCTCAGCCTGGTCTATCCAACGGCAGGCGAGATTTCCTTGCTGGGTAAGGACATCCCGCACCACTTCGCTGCCGCGCTACAAGACATCGGCTCATTGGTGGAGGGCCCGGCGTTCCATCCCTACCTGTCCGGATGGGCGAATCTCGCGCGGCTCGACGCGGCGGACCTGACCGCGTCCAGGCGTACGTCCAAGGCGCGGATCGGCCAGGCTTTGGAGCGCGTCGGTCTGAGCGCCGCCGCCGCAAAGCGCTATCGCAACTACTCGCTTGGGATGCGGCAACGACTCGGCATTGCCGCGGCGTTGCTTCAGCCGCGCCGATTGCTGGTGCTGGACGAGCCCACCAACGGGCTGGATCCCCAAGGCACGCGTGAAGTGCGCCATCTGGTCGCCGAACTTGCCAGGGACGGAATCACGGTGTTCGTGTCGTCCCATCTGCTCAGTGAGGTCGAACAGGTCTGCAGCCACGTCGGTGTGATGCGAACCGGCTCCCTGGTGTGGC
Source organism: Jatrophihabitans sp. (assembly GCA_036488285.1). Taxonomy (GTDB): domain Bacteria; phylum Actinomycetota; class Actinomycetes; order Mycobacteriales; family Jatrophihabitantaceae; genus Jatrophihabitans_A. The sequence continues at coordinate 24,964 of DASXHV010000123.1, forward strand.
AGGGATCAATGACCGAGCTCGGCGCGCAGCAGCGGGTCCGCGCCACCGTGCAGACCGCCGACTCCGCCACCGCGAAGGGCGTTCTTGCCGATCTCGGACTGACCGAGATCCGCGAGGACGACGGGCAGGCCTCCGCGGTGCTGGGTGGTCGGCCGCCTGAACAGGTCGTCGCGGCGCTCGTTGCCGCCGGTGTCGGGGTGCGCGGCTTCGCCGTCGCCAAACCGGACCTGGAAGAAATCTTCGTACAACTGACCGGGGAGGGCTTCGATGTCAGCGGCTGAAGTGCTGACCGGCCCGGGGGAACTGGGAACTGCGCAGCCGGGCACCTCCCGGCAGACATTGGTAGGCGGTCGTTTCCTGCTCAGCGAGCTGGGCATGTTGCTGCGCCGCCGGCGCAACCAGTTGATCCTGCTCGTCCTGGCGGCCGTCCCGATCATCATCGGGATCGCGGTCAAGGTGACGGTCGACCCGAACTCGTCGACGGACGGGCTGATCGCCGACATCAGCCAGAACGGGATCTTCGTTGCCTTCACCGCTCTCGTTGTGGTGATACCCGTCTTCCTGCCGATGGCCATCGCGGTGGTGTCGGGCGAAAGCATCTCCGGCGAGGCCAACCAGGGCACTCTCAGGTACTTGCTGACGGTGCCGGTCGGACGTACCAGGCTGCTGGTTGTGAAGTTCCTGGCGGCGGCTTTCTGGTGTGTGACCATCTCGGCAACGGTTGCCGTGTCCGGAGTGTTGATCGGGCTGATCCTGTTCCCGGTGGGCAAGGTGACGTTGCTTTCGGGCACCCAGACCTCGATGATCAGTGGAATTGGACGACTGCTCATCGTGGTGGGCTACGCCTCGCTGATGATGCTTGCCATAGCGGCTATCGGACTGTTCATCTCGACGTTGACCGAGGTGCCCATCGCCGCGATGGCCGCGACCTTGACTGTGGCCATCGTGATGCAGGTACTGGTTGCCGTGCCGCAGTTGCACGCCATTCACGGACTCATGATCAGTGACTACTTCTTGAACTTCGGTGACGTGATCCGTGACCCGTTGGTCCTTACCGGCCTGACCAAAGGCGTGCTCGTCGCGCTTGCGTATCTCGTGATCTTCTTCTCGCTCGCCTGGTCGCGATTCACGACCAAGGACGTGACCAGCTAGCCGTCCTGGCCTCGCAGTCGGGGTGGCCCGTCCCGGGTCGCGGCTCCGTCAGGGCTCGGCAGTGAACTGCTGAACGCCGTCACTGAATTCGTCGGCTGCGCGGCGGTGCCGCAGCAGATCCCAACATTGGTCCAGTTGCCGCTCGATTGCCTCGAGCCGGCTTCGTTCGGTGTTGTTCAGGCCGATGCCGGTGTGCGTCGAGCGCAGGTGCTTCTCTTCGGCCACCAGATCGTGGATCTGGGACAAGATCGGTTGCTCGGACTCGTGAGACATCGGCAGGCTCCTCGCTTAGGCGGCGGCCCCTCGGCACGACCCACGTTACGGCCAACCAGCCTGGGATGAGAAGGGCCGAGATGCTCCCTGAATGCCGCCCAGAGGAGCAGTCTGCAGGGCAGCCGCCCGGACGGCAGCGCGCTGCGGCAGAATGGCGGAGCACCCGGCATGATTCGATGCCGGGATGCTGGAGGGCTCGCATAGTGGCCTAGTGCGGCGGTCTTGAAATCCTGATCAAGGCCGTTCGCAGGGTGTGAGAGCGCTCGATGCCTTGTATTTCAAGGGATTCGTCGCGCGGTCAGTGTGTGCCCATGATCGGCTCGGTCTGTCGAGATTGCTGGCGGAATTGCTGGCAGCCTGAAGATCATCCCCCGACCGCGCTGCCTTCATGACGTCATTGCAGTTGGTGCAGTGGTGCGATCGACATCAAGGCGAGCGAGCGGATCCCGAAGTGGTGTTCGGCTTCGTGCCGACAGCGCGCCTGGGAGCAGCACAGGGCCGCTGTATCTGGACGGTGCGCAGTCCAACTCGATTCAGGTCGGATTTACCATCGGGAACTCCTGAACTCGGCAATGCGTTGGCGGCGGTCCTCGCGGCATCTCGCGGCCGACGCTGACGTTGAGCGATCGTTCAACCGACCGACCGAGGCGCACCGTGACGCGGGATGAAGCGCATGCTCGTCGCCTGATCGCGAATCCGGAACAATGGCCCCGTGGAAGTCAGTGCGCGGCTCGCAGCGTGGATCGTTCGGACGTTCCCGCCGGGCTCCGCCGACCGGGTCCTTGAAACGCTCCGGTCTATACCAGCCGACCAGATCGGTGGACAGGACGCCGAGCGGATACAGGCCGCGATGGTCGTTCGCACCAACGGAGACTGGGAGACATTCGCGCAGCTACGAGACCCGGCCGCACCTCGTTGTATTCCAAACCCCGATGTCAGCTCGATATTTGGAATACACTGACATCATGTGGAACACGGTGCTCGAAGAACACGGCATCGCGGTGGTGCCCGTCGACCGTGAACACGTACGGCTAGCGGACGACGAGCACTCGGCGGTCTTCTTCGTCCTGACCATTCCGAGGATCGCCCGCGCCCACGACATTCGACCGGTACCAGAACATCACGCCCTCCTCATCGCTGACGCAATCACCAGCGAGGCGCTCGAGCGCGCGTGGGCGAGCGGGTGGTCTGTGGTGACCGACGACGGCGCCGGCCGGGTCCGGCTTGCCGACCGAACGTTGCATTTCGATGCGCTGACTTCCGCGCAACCGCCCAAGCGCCCACCCGGTCGGCCGGGCCGTGGTGTCTTCTCCGTTCTTCGCGCGCTGTTCGCAATTGAGGGCGGCGCACGCCAGGACGAGATCGCCGAGTTCGCCCAAGTCCGCCAGGCCGCGATCTCCAAGGCGCTCAGCCGCCTTGCGGACCTGGATCTTGTCGCGCGCGAAGCGCACGGCTGGGAGGTCACGAACCGTGGCGGAGCAGTGGCTTGGTGGCTCGCGAACTACCCGGGCCCTGGCGGCATCGAGACCCACTGGTTTGGCGTGGACTCCATCAGCGAGCAGGCATACCGCGCGTACACGGCGCTCAAAATGGGGCGAACGCGGCCCGTCATCTCCGGCGACGTCGCAGCCGACCTGGTGGCACCGTGGCGGACGCCTCGGCGAGCGATTCTGTACGCGGAACGAGGCTCCGATCTGTCCGACGTCGGGTTAACACCGAGCGATGCTTCGACGGCGACATTGACCCTTGTCCTGCCGCAGGACGTGGGGGCGTGGCCGGTATCCAAGGCTTCGGTCCTCATCGAGATGCGTGGCCATGGCGATGTTGCGCGAGCCAATGCGTTCCAGGTTCTCTATGACCTATCGCGCAGTCCGGGCCCGGATGCTGACGAAGCGATGGAAGCTTGGCGCACCTGGATGGTCCAGCCAGGTCCGGTGCTATGAGCGAGCTCCACCTCCAATCGACATCGCAAGCCGAGGACGCCGGATTCTTAGCGATGCGCGACATCGCCACGGTCGCCAACGACATGGGAATCGAGTACCGAATCGTTGGCGGCCAGATGGTGCGGCTGCATGTCGCCGTCGCGGGAGTGACGGAGCCGACCGTGAGGCTCACTCAGGACGCCGACATGGGCGTCGCGGCAGCGTCGGCACGCGACCCGGCGCTGCTCGCTGGCCTCGAGGCTCTCGACTATGCGAGGCCGGATGCCTCCAACCGCTTCGTCCGGACAACCGATGCTGGGCAGAGGCTCGTCATCGACGTGCTTGCCCCCTCATACGGACCGAAGATGGTGTCGAATCAGCAGCACGGCGAGATCACGCTCGACGAGATTCCCGGTCTATCCCTAGCGCTGGCCAGCCAGGGCGAACAGATCGATCTCACCGTGACCCTGCTCGACGGCACGACCGTGGTGTTCACCTCAGTAATACCTGACCTCACATCGGCCTTGTGTCTTAAGGCTGTTGGGTGGTCGAACCGGCGGGCCGCCAAGGATGCGGTGGACGTATGGCGACTGCTGCGCGCGCATCGCCAGCGCATCCCCGACCCGATCGCGTGGCGCGACTACGGCGTGCAGGGCGACGCTGTCGCGATCCTTCGGAAGGACTTCGGCCGGCCGGCGGGAGGTGGTGTGCGCGCGGCCTCTCCAGACAATGCCGACCAGGCCGAGATGCGCGCGCTCACGCTCACCGTCCTTCGCGCGTAGCGCGCGCCTTCAGGCAGCTTGGATCGCAAGACTATCGGCGGCAGCAGCACCACGAACATGAACGCCAGCGAGCTCAACGAGACGGGTCTGTGCTGCGAGCCGACTCTCCGAGCCTCAGGCCACCGAGGGAATGTCTTCAGCACGAGCCACCAGCGGGGCTACTGCCTCGAACAGGGTGCGGAACTCACTCAACAGTCGCTCGTCCTCGCTGCCGATGTAATCAAGCACCGCGCCCGCTCTCGCGACACTGGCCTCGGCCGCACGGTGCAGCGCACTGTCGTCTGTGGCATCAACCTAACGCAGTCCGGTCTGCTCGCACTCGAACTCTGCGACGAGATCGTTCAGCGCCGACGCCGAGATGCGTTGGCAGCCTGCTCGGGCGTCAGTAAGACCACCGGTGACACCGTTGCGGTACTCATCGCGCACTTCCTCAAGCTGGAGGTCACGACGTCGGAGAATTCGATCAGCGCGCGGTGTGGAAGGATGCGTCGCGGTGTGCGTAAGGCCGCCGCTGGTCGTCTCAGCGCGTAGAGATCGCTGGCGGAATTGCTGGCGGCAGCGATCCGAGCCGGAAGGCTCAGACGCTACAGCCCAGCAAGTTCGGTACCTTTGGGCATCTGGAGGGCTCGCATAGTGGCCTAGTGCGGCGGTCTTGAAAACCGCTATGGGGCGGAAGCCTCATCGTGGGTTCGAATCCCACGCCCTCCGCACCACGCCCTCCGTTGTCCAAAACTGACGGACATCGTTGCTGATGAGCTCGGTGGTTCCAACATCGGTGCGGCACGGTTGTTGATCTTGTGTGGTCGGCACGCTCGTCAGCCGGCACCGTCATGTCCGAATGTAGGACAGGTCGGCAGGGCCAGACCGGCGTGCAATGAGGTGATCAAACCCGTTCTCGCAGTCAGACGACAACCGCAGGGAGCAAGACATGACCACGAAGGGGTTAGGCCGCAGTCGCACAGGCAAGCATGTTTGCGCGCATTGGCCGCCGTGCCCTGATGCGTACGCACCAGACGGACTCGCCGCGCACGTCATCAGCGATCACCTAGAGCAGGGTTGGGAGCTGTTGTGCAACGGAATCGTGGTGTTCGACGACTCCGGGGCGTTGCTGCCAGATGGTCGGTCGGTCGGCACTCAGACGATGACCGCCGACCCTTCGCCGCTAGCGATGCCTGCGTGACCGATCACCCCTGCACGCCCAACTAGTGTCGTGAGGCAATAATTCGTCCGTAGTCTCGTAGACTTGGTGGGTGCCGAGTCCTGTTGCTGCTGTGGTGGATCTGACCGAGGGCGAGCGGGCCCAGCTGGTGGCGTGGTCGCGGCGGGCGAAGAGTGCGAACGCG
>DASXHV010000147.1:0-10534 GCA_036488285.1 Jatrophihabitans sp.
CGCGGGCAATGGATCAGACGGTCCGGCTCATCAGTCCGGTGACAACCCACTTCTTCGGACGACGCGCCGCACCCGCGCCGTCGGCCGAGACGGACAGGAGCCACCATGCCCAGATCTCGACCGCGTCGGCTGACCGCTGTCTTAGTTGTGTTGGTGGCTGCCGGATTGGCGGTTGGGCTGGCCGGCTGTACCCCATCCGGTAGCAAGTCCGCCAGCAATGGCTCGCAGGTCGGCAGCGGCGGCATCGCACAGACTGACTCCAACCAGCGCGCGGCCGACGCACCGGCCGACGCACCGGCCGCAGGGTCGGCCGCGGGGTCGGCCGCGGGGTCGGCTGCAGGGTCGTCCGTGGGTGCGGTGCCAAAGACAGCTGTGCCGGCAAGCCCTTTGCAGCAAAGGTCGATCGTGCGCACCGGTGCCATGAAGATCCAGGCGATGAATGTCGACGCAGCTGCTAACCAGATCGTTTCGAAGGCAGCTCAACTCGGTGGCCGGGTGGACGGCGATGACCGGGTGAACAGCGGTTCCACCCGAACCGCGAACCTGGTGCTGCGGGTGCCGCCGAAGGCGTTGGACGGTCTGATCGCCGATGTGATCGGACAGGGCAAGGAACTCAACAGATCGATCAAGGGCGAGGACGTCACGTCGGCGAAAGCGGATGGTCAGGCTCGGGTCCTGGCGCTGACCACCAGCGTCGGGCGGCTGCACGACTTCCTGCGTCACTCCGGCAGCATCAACGACCTGGTGTCGCTTGAATCCGATCTGAGTCAGCGAGAGGCCGAATTGGAGTCCACCGTCGCGCAAGCGAACGCTTTGAAGGACCAGATCTCGTTAGCCACGCTCACAGTTTCCATCGCCGGACCGCCGACTGCGCCAGTGAAGGCAATATCCGAGCACGACCCGTCCGGCTTCGGTTCCGCGCTCCTGGGCGGCTGGCACGCGATCACCGTGGCATTGCGCTGGCTCGCGGCCGGCGTCGGCTATGCGCTCCCGTTCGGCGTACTGATTGCCGCGATCGGCGCGGGTGCTTGGTTCGGATACCGCCGAGTGCACCCCAAGGACACCGTGCAAGCAGCCTCGGAGCCGGTGTGATCCGCACACGGTCCGTGCTGGCGGCTCGCGGTGCTGGGCACACCGTGCGCGATGCTCAGATTGCCAGTGGCGGATGGGTCGGCAGCCACACCGAGAATGTGCTGCCTCGGCCGAGTTCGGACTCCACGTCCACCTCGCCGCCGTGTCGTTGCACGATCTCGTGCACGATCGCCAGTCCGAGCCCGGTGCCTGGTGTGACCGACGCCGACGCGTTCGAGGCGCGGAAGAAGCGGGTGAACAAGTTGGGAATGTCGCGCTCAGGTATGCCGATCCCGTTGTCGATGACTTGCGCGAACACGCCGCCTTCGACCTCGTCGTGTTCGGCCACCACGCTGACCTTTCCACCCGACGGCGTGAACTTCACCGCGTTGGACACCAGGTTCGTGAAGACCTGCTCCAGCTGCGGCGCGTCGGCATACACCTGCAGCGTTCCGCTCACCGGGCAGTCGAAGTCGAGCAGCACATCGCTCGAGGCAGCCAGCGGAGTCATCGCCGCCTGCACTGCGCGCAGGACCTCGGCGACATCGACGCTGGCCATGTCCAGCCGCAGTCGGCCGGCATCGATCCGCGACTGGGTCAGCAGATCCTCGATCAGGTTTCGCAGCCGCGTGGCGTTGCGATCGATCACCTGCAGCACCTTCGACGCCGACGGTGGCAGGTCACCAACCTCGCCGTCAGTGAGCAGCTCGAGGTAGCCGGTGATGGACGTCAGCGGGGTCCGCAGTTCGTGCGAGACGGTCGAGATGAAGTCGGACTTGGCCTGATCCAGCTCCTGCAGCATTTGCACCGCCTGGGCCTGGCGCTCGATGAGATGGGCCTGCATGAGGCTGTGCGCGAGGTCGGCGGCCAGATGCTGGGCCACACCGGCCTCTGTCATGGTCCAGTGCCGCGGGTGGCTGACCATCGAGATCCACACGAGACCGAACGCACTGCTGCTGTCGCCAATCGGGACCACCATGGACGACGTGGCGCCCGCCTTTTGGACGATCTTGAACAGCAGTTGGCCCTGTTCGCTGGGCTGGTAACTGCGGTGATCGTCGATCGTGACGATCTGCGCGCTCTCCCAGAGCCGGCTGGCCAGGCTGCGGGTGGCCTCGACGTGTTCGTCGACCGGGTCGTCGAGATCTGCCAGCCGCTCGACGTGCCACTGCGCGGTCAGCGACGGCACGCGATCGTCGGGAAAGGTCCGTAACCACACCCGATCGACTTCGAACGCGCTGCCGAGACCACGGGCCAGGTGATCAGCCATGATGGCGCCGTTGGTGGTGCGCCGAATCGTCGAGGAGATCAGCCGGGTCCGTTGCCGGAACAGTTCCGCTTCGCGTTCGGCCACCGAATCGGCGCTGGACCGGATGGCCAGCGCATTGACCGCATGAGCCAGGTCTCGCACCTCGGCCGGTCCGTCGTCCTCGTCAGCGCGAGCGTTGAGATCGCCTTTGTTCAACCGGCGAACCACCGACCAGACCTTGGTCAGCGGGCGGCTGATCCGCCTGGCCGACCGAACCGCCAGCGCGATCGCCACCAGGATGGCGATGACAACGATTGCGATCAGTGTTGGGAAGGCCAGGCCCCGAATCCGCGTGGACTGCGCCCGAAGGTTGTCCCGCTTGTTCTGAAGTTGCGCCGAGACCGTGTTGTTGGCGGTCCGGTAGGAGTTGAACATCGTCTTGCCCTGGTTCTGGCGCTGATCGCTGATGTTCGGCTTGCCGCGGGTTGCCACGATCGGCGCGGCGTACGTGTTCAGCCAGGCGTTTGCGCGGGCCAGTTCGACATTGATCGAAGCGTCCTGGCCGTGCTCGCCGACGCTGTTGAGCGTCGCCTTCGTGGCATTGAGCGTCGGCACTACCTTGTTCTTGCTGTCCAGGTACGGCTGCAGGAAGGACTTGTTGCCGGTGAGGACGTAACCCCGGATGCCGGTTTCGGCATTGAGCATGTCGATGAGCGCGCTGGTGTGAGTGTCGATGGCGGGGTTGTAGCCCTTCGTCAACTGGTCGACCTGTCCGGTCGCAACCCGCACCGCGATCAGGCCGGCTATCCCCACCGCGACCACGATTACCAGCATGCTCAGGACGAGGTATCGCAGCCGATCTGACAGCCGATCGGGCGTCAGGTGGGCTCTGCCGGCAACGCTCACGTTCTCGCTCGGCTCAAGGCGGCTTCCACGCGGGCGACCAGATCGCGGGGGCTGAATGGCTTGACGACGTAGTCGGCCGCTCCGAGCGACAGGCCCGCCTCGACGTCGAACTCCTGGCTCTTGGCGCTCAGCAGTATCACCGGGATGGTCGCGGTTGCTGGATCCTCACGCAGCAGCCGGACGATCTCGAGACCGGACGGCCCAGGCATCATCACGTCGAGCAGAGCGATGTCCGGATGCTTCTCGCGTGCCGCGATCAGCGCCGCGTCGCCGTCGGACACCGCGATGACGGTGAAGCCGGAACCAGAAAGTTTCGTGGTGACCAGGTCGCGGATGTCCTGATCGTCGTCAGCAACCAGCGCTACACGGCCAGTTGGCTGCGGCTGTACGGCGGTCATGACGTAGCCCCCTGGCATCCAGTATTCGTAATGTGGCCGTGCCCCCGTCAGACCTACTCATTTTCGCGCCATTCGGTACGTGCGCAACTCGGCGCGCAGTTGCAGTTGCATTGCGAGTCGTTGGTCAGGATTTGCCAGATCTGTGTCCAGCGATTCGACGATCTTGCGTAGCCTGTGCCGCACCGTGGTGACATGTACCTTTTCCAGGTTAGCCACCTTGGCAACATCCGAGCCGTAGTCCAGGTAATGGAGCAACGTTCTGGCCTCCGCGGTACCGGCTGAGGCACCCACCGCGGGATCGGCAAGATCGGGTCGAGCGGCGACGGCCTGCACTGCGGCGGCCACGATCAGCTCCGGCCGGGCCTGGTCGAAGGTGATCACGAGCGGGGTGGATCGGCGGCGCGGCGCGGGGCTGGTATCCGTCGGCCCGGCGGTGGTCAGAGCTAGATCCGCCCCCGACCGGGACCGCGGCGCCTGGTCAGCGGAATCGACGACCGGACCGAGCGCGGCGATGACCTGTCGCGCCAGATGCCGTTGCGCACTGCCGGCCGCTTGACGCACGGTGGGCAGGGCCGCGCGGATCGACTCCACCGAGGGCACCAGCAGATAGATACGGCCATCGAGTCGAGTGACCATCGCGCTTCGACGGAAAGCCGCGGCTTGCACGGCTACCAATGAGCCGAGCTCGTCGGTAGCGGCCCGGTCCTGGATCGGATCGTCGGAGGCATCGAGGGCGAACACGGCGACCAGGCATCGGTGTTCGGCGGCCCTACCGAGCCCGGTCCGCGCCAGAACGCTGGCCTCATCGGGATCCGCCAACAGCCTGAGCAGCAGCCCGTCCGACCCGGGCGCGTCCCACCGGCCTCGTTCGGCACCGCCTCGCTGGGTACCGCCCCGCTCTGTAACGGAGCTGCTTGCGGCACGGCCCCCGATGAGGTGCGCGGCGGTCACCCGAGCTGCTCCCAGCAGTGCCTGCTTGGCGTGGGTGCCGAACGGTTGCGGGCCCTGCTGTACCCAGATGGTGCCGAGTTGGCGTTGCCCGGCGAACACCCCGACCGCGAGGCGCCGCTGGACCCCGGACTCCGGGTGGGGCTCGATCTCCACGACATCCTCGGGCGTCGCGAGCCGGTCATAGACGCCCCATTCGCGCAGCAGCGCGAGGTACTCCGGCGGTCCGCTGCGTCCGAGGATCGACAGCCGGCGCAGGTCGTCGACCTCGTCATTGGAGCGTGAATAGGCAAGGACCCGGGCCGAGGTGTCCTCGATCGTGACCAGGCCACCGGTCAGGCTGGCGATTGTCTGGGCGAGGTCGGCGAGATCGGTCGAGCCGTCATTCAGGGCGAGCGGCGCGAGGTGTTCCATCAGACGGTGCAGCGCAGCATCCCAGCTGACGCTGTCAGCCAGCCAGTACAAATTGACGCCAGCTTGTCGTGCCTGCTCGGCCAGCGCGCGGGCAACAGCGGAATCCGGTCCGTCCGGTGGCCGCAGTACGAGCGCCGCCGCGGATGACCCAGATGCCCCCGCGACGAGCCGCTCGGCCGCTGTGGTGCCTACGCCGACTCCCAGCAGAACCGTGCCAGCTGTGATGGCTGCGCCCGGCGCGTCCGGGTCGGCGAGCGCGACGGCGGAGATGGCCGGGATCAGGTCGAGATCGTCGAGCACCCGTAGGATCGGTGTTATCGGATCAGAGTGTTTCATGCCGTTCAGATTATCCAATCGGAGCACATGATCGGTGCCTGTTCGGCCTACCGTGGTGCTAACGCAACCGGAGGAGTTCGACATGGACGCAGTGAGCCAGATTCCCGCCCCGCGCAACGAGCCGGTGCTCGAGTACCGGCCAGGCTCGGCAGAACGGCAGGAGTTGCGGGCCGCTCTGCGGGAGCTTTCCGGGACCCGGTTCGAACTGACCTGCACGATCGGTGGCCAGCAGCGGCTCGGCGGCGGTGATCGCGGCGTCGTCGTGCGCCCGGATCGGCACAGCGTGGTGCTCGGCGAGTTCGGCAACGCCACTGCTGAGGATGCCCGTGACGCCCTCGCCGCTGCTGCCGAGGCGGCGCCGGCCTGGCGTGCGATGTCGTTCGAGGACCGGGCTGCGATTTTCCTGCGTGCCGCCGATCTGCTCGCCGGACCCTGGCGCGCCAAGCTCAACGCCGCAACCATGCTCGGTCAGTCCAAGACAGCCATTCAGGCTGAGATCGACGCCGCTTGCGAGCTGATCGACTTCTGGCGGTTCAACGTGGCCTTCGGCCGGCAGGTGCTTGCCGAGCAGCCGATCTCTTCACCCGGGATCTGGAATCGGCTGGACCACCGTCCGTTGGAAGGCTTCGTCTACGCGATCACGCCGTTCAACTTCACCGCAATCGCAGGCAACCTCCCGACCGCGCCGGCTCTGATGGGCAACGTGGTGCTCTGGAAGCCGTCGAACACCCAGCTCCTCGCGGCGCATCTGACCATGCGGTTGCTGGAGGAGGCCGGGCTGCCACCGGGCGTGATCAATCTGCTGACCGGTGACGGGATCGCTGTCTCCGAGGTCGCGCTGACCCACCGTGACCTGGCCGCGATCCACTTCACCGGGTCCACCGCGACCTTCCAGCATCTGTGGGCGACTGTCGGAGCGAACATCGCCGGCTACCGCACCTACCCGAGACTGGTGGGCGAGACAGGTGGCAAGGACTTCGTGCTGGCCCACCCATCGGCCGACGTTGATGCGCTGCGCACCGCGCTGGTGCGTGGCGCCTTCGAATATCAGGGGCAGAAATGTTCGGCGGCCTCGCGGGCCTACGTCCCGGCGTCACTGTGGGGCGCCCTCAAGGACGGCCTGGTCAGCGAGACCGAAGCACTGACCATGGGCGAGGTCACCGACTTCACCAACTTCTGCGGCGCCGTCATCGACCGGCGTGCCTTCGACCGGCTCGCCGGCGTGCTGGATCGGGCCAAGAACGATCCGGCGATCGAGATCATCGCGGGCGGATCCGCTGATGACAGCGAGGGGTTCTTCGTCCGGCCAACCGTGCTCGTCAGCACTGATCCGGGACATCCGATCTTCCGCGAGGAGTACTTCGGCCCCATCCTGTCGGTGCACGTCTACGACGACTCCGTCGCAGGCGGGTTCGACGCGATCCTCGACGAGGTCGATCGTGCTGCGCCCTACGGGCTGACCGGTTCGATCATCGCCAACGATCGGGCCGCGGTGGCACAGGCCAGCGAGCGGCTCCGGTTCGCCGCCGGCAACTTCTACATCAACGACAAGCCGACCGGCGCCGTCGTCGGTCAGCAGCCCTTCGGCGGCTCGCGCGCGTCAGGGACCAACGACAAGGCCGGTTCGGTGCTGAACCTGCATCGGTGGGTTTCGCCGCGCTCGATCAAGGAGACGTTCGTGTCGCCGACCTCGGTGCGCTACCCGCATCAAGCAGCCGACACCGACTCCGTCGTGGACCCAGCGGGGGAGTGAGCCGTGCCACTGCTGCGTGAACCGCTGCTCGCCGCCGCCCGCTCGCCCCGACTGCGCCGGGTGGCGGAGAAGTCCCGGCTGACCCGCCCGGTGGTGAACCGGTTCGTCGCAGGTGCACATGAGACCGATGCGATCCGGGCAAGCAAGGATCTGATCGACTCCGGCCTGCAGGTGACTTTGGACTACCTGGGCGAGGACACCGAGTACATCGAACAGGCCGAGCACACCGTGGTCGCCTACGAATCGGTGCTCCGCCGACTTGCCGACGCTGGTCTGGCCTCGGGCGCCGAGGTGTCGGTGAAGCTGTCGGCGATCGGGCAGTCGCTCGGCGCGGACGGGCACAAGATAGCGCTGGAGGGTGCGCGCCGGATTTGCCAGGCCGCAGCGCTGGCTGAAACCACTGTCACGATCGACATGGAAGACCACACCACGACCGACTCGACGTTGCAGATCGTCTCGGACCTGCGGGTGGACTACGGCTGGGTGGGTGCGGTGCTGCAGGCTTACTTGCGGCGCACCGAGGGTGATTGCCGCGATCTGTCCGGACCGGGTTCGCGGATCAGGTTGTGCAAGGGTGCCTACGCCGAGCCGGAGTCGGTCGCGTTTCAGGGTCGCGAAGTCGAGGAGTCCTACCAGCGGTGCCTGGATGTGCTGTTCGCCGGGTCGGGTTACCCGATGGTTGCCAGCCACGACCCGGTCATGATCGCGGCTGCGCGGTCGATGGCCGCTAGGCACGGCAAAGGCCGTGACGACTTCGAGTTCCAGATGTTGTTCGGCATCCGTCCGGACGAGCAGGCCGCCATCGTGACCGGCGGCCATCGAATGCGGGTCTACGTGCCTTACGGCGACGAGTGGTACGGGTATTTCATGCGGCGGCTGGCTGAGCGTCCGGCGAACCTGAGCTTCTTCCTGAGGTCGCTGACGTCGAAGAAGTAGCGGCGTCCGCTGGCCGGTTCAGTCGTAGAGACCTTCCAGGAACCACCGGCCTTCAGCGACGTCGAATCGCACCAGGTAGGCCCGGCCGGCCGCATCCACCAATTGCAGCCGGACGACATGTTGGCGCGATTGGGCATCCCACCATCGCTCGTCGACCGGCCACGGACCTGCCCAGGCCGTGATGGCCAGGCTTTGCTCGGCCAGCTGGAACCGGGTTGGCGGAGCAGGCATCGCGCCGCGTTCGGTGACCACAACCATCCGTCCGGTGCCGTCGAGCAGCTGCACCGGACGGGGCGGTTCGATCAGCACCGAGGGCGCAGGGGAGGGCAGCCTGCCGGGCCACGGTTCCACGGCCGAGGTGTCGCTGACCCGCTCGTCACCCCATGGCACCAGCTTGGTGCGTTGCGCCGGGCCCCGACCGCCGGAGACCACCGGGGTGAGGACCGAACCGTGTCCCAGCAAGGTCTGGACCCGGCCCAATGCGCGGTGGGCGCGTTCGTCGACGGCCCCATCACCGCCCCACAAGGAGCGTTGATGTGCTCCGGTGGGCACCGTCTCGACAGGGATGAGGTGGACCAGATTCACCGGCCCGGTAGGGCTGTTCGACTCGCCGGCCGCGCGCGACAACCACCCCTCGAGTTGCCATCGGACCCGGTCGGTGACATCGACGGCGCTCAGCACACCGGCGTGCCGCCATCGGCGCACTGTCTCTTCGCCGCGATCGGTCGATGCGATCAGTTCCAGGCATGTGCATGCCAGGCCGTGATCAGCGAGGTCGTTGACGAAGCGCTGCACCGCGCCGCGGACGCTGAAGGCGATTGCGTCGACCCGGTCCAGCGGCGGTTCCAGTTCGACGGTGATCTCGAACTCGGTGGGTGGCCGGCGTCCGGCGATCGGACGGGAATCGACCCCGCCCGCCTGCCGATGTGCCCAGGCACCGGCCGGCCCGAAACGGGCTTGCACGTCGGCGGCCGGTAGCGCGGCGAATGCGCCCAGCGTGCGGATGCCGAGCCGTTTCAGCAGGTCCGCCAGGTCGGGCTCGTCGAGGGTTTCCACCGGTAGCGCCGAGAGAAACTCCGCTGAGTTGCCTGATGGGACGATGCAGCCACGGCGCGCTGCCTGCTCAGCTGCGAACGCTCCGTCGGCCACCCCGATCAGCACGTCGACGGTGTGTTCGCCGACCGCCCGCGACAGTGCGTGCAGCACTGCCGTCTCGCCGCCGAAGTAGCGGGTCGGGCCCCTGATCCCGATCGCGGCCAAGCCGGGCCTGCCCACTTCGACGCCTGGGGAGAGTGATTCGATCGAGGCCAGAATGGGTTCGAAGGCCCGTGCTTCGGCGGGGATGTTGCGTGCCAGCACGATCAGGTTCGGGCACCGGCCCTGCGCCTCGCGTCGACGCAGTCCTCGGGTAACGCCCTGTTGCCTGGCCGGTTGGGAGCAGGCCACCACGCGATTGGCGGTGATGATCGCGACGGGTTCGGTGTCGGCGATGCCGTGCTCGGCACGTGCGGTGCTGACCGGCCAGTCCGGGCACCAGATCGCAGCCATCCGGGGCGGAGCGCTCATGCCAGCCGGCTCATCGTAGTCGGCTCATGTCAGCCGGCTACGGAAAGTCTTATCGGAGCGGACTGTTCGAGGTCGGCGTCGACCGGTTCGGTGCCGATCGGTTCGGTGCTGATCGGTTCGGTGCTGATCGGTTCGGTGCCGATCGGTAGCCACAGGTCGGTGTGGCGTGGCCGGGCTGATCTGCCTCGTCCAGTGGCGGACACACTGAGGCGGCGGGCAGTGATCCGCCCATAGCCGTCGCCTATCCCGGTCCAGTGCGAGTGCTGTGCCGACAACTGCACCTCGACGGACGGCCAGTTCGCCGCTTGTTGGCCGAACAGCACCAGGACCGCGTCCTTGCTGCGGGCTCGGGCCATCAGCCGGCGGGCGTCACCATCGCTGACCCGACTGATACCTGGCGTGCTGGTGCTGGTGCTGGTGCGGCTGGTGCTACCGGGACGCGCCACCACCACGTCGACGGCGTCCAGCAATGCGCCCACCGCGGTGGTCCATGAGGCGCCGGTCCAATCGTCGTCGGGGGGCCGGATGATGGCCAGCCGGTCGAGATCCATCCCGGCCTCGTCGGCCGCCTCGGCGCTGAGCGCTGGCATGCCCACCATCGCCGTCCAGGCGCCGTGTGCCGACGCTTCGCCGAGCAGCGCGAGCAGCAACGACACGGAGCTGGTTACGGCGATGGTGCTCCCTCGGCGCAATCCGTACGGGAGTATCTCGGCCAACGCGGGCAAAACCGGCAGCGGTGGCAGGCCGGGTCGAGCCAGCCTTGCGATCGGGCCCGCGGGACTGGCGATGAATTCGGCACGCAACGAGGGATGCCGCAGCGGAGTGAGGGCCGGTTCGGCGAATGGGTCGGGTTCGACGACAGAATGGGCTCCGTCGGTCTCGTCGAATCCGATGGCCTGCTCGTCGAGATCGCCGGTGCCCGAGCAGTTCGGGTCGGCGTCGAGGGAGTAGGCGGCT
>DASXHV010000160.1:0-26620 GCA_036488285.1 Jatrophihabitans sp.
CGTGTTGATCCGTCCAGGTGAAAATGCCGTCGGGGTTGCGGGTGTAGGTGAACGTGCCGCGGGTTTTGGCATTGTGGTGCCGTCGACATAGGGGGGCGATGTTGTCGGGGCGGGTGGGCCCGCCGCGGCTGAACGGGTGGATGTGGTCCAGGTCCGCGCGGTAGGAGGGTTGGCTGCAGGTCGGGAACACGCAGGCCGGGTCGCGGGCGATCACATGGTCAGCCAACGCTTGCGGTGGCCGGTAGACCGTCGTCCCATAGTCCAGTAGGTGCCCGTAATCCATGAGTTGCCCGTCGACGGGATCGATGACCAACCGTCGCCAGGTGCCGGTCGGATCGGCAGCCAACTGTCTGGCTTGGTCGGCGGTGATGGGGCCGTAGCCATCCAGCCAACCAGGTTGGTCGTCGTGTCCGCGGAGCGTTGAGGCAGCGATGAGCACGTTGATGCTGGGTCGCCGCCCGTGCTGTTGGGGCAGCGCGTCGGCAGGGATACCCGAGAGCACAGCATCCACCAGCAGGTCGGCGCGTTGCTGTCCCCGGGTCCGGGCATCGCTGGCGGGTAGCAACCGGGTTGCCTCGCACAGTCGCTGGTAGATGGCCTGCGCCTCTGGGGCCGGCAGCAGTGCCCGCAATTCGGCCATCCCGTCATCGGCAGGCCAAAGCTCGACGGTGCGCTCTTGGCGGGCTGCTTGGTGGCGTTGCTCGGCGCTGGCCGGGTTCAAGGCGAGCACGCTGCGTGCGACCGCCGCGCGCAACTGCGCCACGGTCTGTGCCGCAGCGCGGTCGAGCACCCGATCCTCCAACTGACCGGCCAACTCGGGTGGCAATTTCCACGAGGCTTCAGCGATCACCTGGGCGTGCCGCATCGTCAGATCACCCTTGGACAATGCGTGGGTCGTTGCGGGCAGCAAGGTGAGCAGGGTCTGCGCTGTGGCCAGCATCCGTTGTGCAGTCCGCACCGGGACCCGCAATGCACAGGAGACCAGTTCGGCATACCAGCCCTCGACCGACCCGTCGGCCTCTGCCAGGGCACCCAACAAAGCCTGCTGCTCGGCATGGAGCGCCGCGATCTGGCTCTCGACCTCGATCAGCCGGCCCAGTTGCCGATCCGTCGACAGCTCCCTGGCATTCGGGGGAGCCCACGCAGCGAACTCGTCCTCGAACAGCGGCTCGTCAGGCATCGGTGGCTGGTCGAGCTCACCGACGTCGTCCAGCCACGCCAGAAACGCGTCCGGATCAACCTCGGTATCGAACATACGATCGATTCTAGTCAATTCCGAAACCGCGCCGCAAGCCGGCAGGTAGCCGCACCGCAAGCCGCCAGATAGACCGGCCCGGACTAGTTCGCAAACGTCCCGGACAAGTTCGCAAACGTCAGGCGTGGAGCCCGGCAACCGCCTTGCGCAGTCGTCCGATCGCGCTGGTCAATCCGAAGCTTTCGCCGATCGCGTCGAGCATGTCGTCGTCACGGGTCGAATTCGGCAACGCGGTATCCAACTCAGGTACCTCGACATCAACGCGGCCCCGCACCACGTCCGGCGCCACCTCGAGGTAGTCGGCCGAAGAAAGCACCCTGACCCGGATCTTCGGGCTCATCGCGTCGTCACCACTGCGTGCCATCGCGAGAATTTGTTCGATGGTGCCGAAGGAGTTGACCGCAATCGCGGCCGTCTTGGCACCGATACCGGCCACCCCGGGCAACCCGTCGGACGGGTCGCCGCGCAGCACCGCGAAGTCCGGATACAGGGCCGCCGGTATGCCGTATTCGGCTTCGACATCGGCGGGACCGAACTCGGCCAGCTTCGCGATTCCCCTTCCGGTGTAGAGCAATCGCACGCCCTCGGTGACCACGCCAAGCAGGTCCCGGTCGCCGGAGACCACATCGACCTCGGCGCCGGCCGTGACGTAGCGCTGCGCAAGCGTGGCTATCACGTCGTCGGCCTCGAAGCCGTCGGCGCCGACGGCGCACAAACCCGCCGCCTTCAAGGTTTCGAGCAGCACCGGTACCTGCGGCGACAACAGATCCGGCACCTCCTCGATGTCTGGCGCGCCGCCGTGACCGGGCACCGCAACGCGATGCGCCTTGTAGGTCGGCACCAATGCGACCCTGAATGCCGGTCGCCAATCGTTGTCCAGGCATGCGACGAAGTCGGTGGGGCGGTACCGCGTGATCAATGTCGACGTCATGTCCAGGAAGCCGCGCACCGCATTGATCGGCATCCCGTCCGGCGTCGTCACCGATTCGGGAATCCCGTAGAACGCGCGAAAGTACTGGCTGGCCGAGTCGACGAGCATCATCCTCACGCTGAGCACGATAACGTCGCGCCATGGTTTGTGTGATCGGCGAGGCGCTCATCGACCTCGTGCGGGGTGCCGATGTCCACGAGATATCAGCGGCCGACGGCTCGTTGCCCTATCGCGCACATCCAGGCGGCAGCCCGTACAACGTCGCCATCGGCCTGGCCAGGCTCGGCCAGCACACCTTGCTGCAGGCGCGGTTCAGTGACGACGCCTTCGGCCGCCAGCTGCGGGCACACGCATCGGACAACGAGGTGGATCTGTCGATAGCGGTCGCCGCTGCCGAGCCGAGCACGCTGGCCATCGTGGGCATCGACGAGGCCGGCAATGCCAGTTACGACTTCTACCTCAACGGGACCGCGGACTGGCAGTGGAGACCGTCCGAACTAGATCGGATGCCTGCCGATCAGAGCTGGGTGCACACCGGTTCGCTCGCCTCCTGGACGCAGCCCAGCGCCGCGGTGATCGAGGCGCATCTGCACCGGCTGCGCGCATCGCGTCCGGTCACGATCTCCTACGACCCCAACATCCGGCCACGGCTGATGGGCGAGCACCAGGCCGCGGTCGACACGGTAGAGCGTTTCGTGGCCTTAGCCCACGTCGTGAAGGCCAGCGCCGAGGACCTGAACTGGCTCTACCCCGGACGTGACATCGCGCCCGTGCTACGAGCGTGGCGGGACCTCGGCCCAGCCGTGGTGGTGGTGACCGACGGCGGCCAGGGGGCACACGCTATCGCGGCCTCCGGGGAGCCGATTACGGTGCCGTCGCGGCCGGTGACGGTAGTCGACACCGTCGGCGCCGGCGATGCATTCATGGCCGGTCTGATCAACGCGCTCGCGACGTCGAAGGCGCTGCACACCGGCTTGGACCACGAGGCATTGCGAGCTGTGATCGACGAAGCCAGCACGGTAGCGGCGCTGACCGTTGCCAAGGCCGGCGCGAATCCCCCGACCGCCACCGAACTCGCCGCCGAACTCGCCGGCTGAGACGCCGAGACGACGAGACGACGAGACGACGAGACGAGCACGTGACGATCCACAACGAGCATCCGTTCCTACCACCGGAATCCGACCGTGGCCCGGTTCGACGGTTCCGCGGCCGGCTGGCATCGCCGGTGACCCTCTGGACCGCCTCGCAGCGCGGCAAACGCGCCGGGTTGACGGTGTCGTCACTGATGGTCGTTGACGGCGAGCCGGGATTCGTGGTGGGAATGATCGATCCGCTGTCGGATCTGTGGGACCGGCTCCGCGGCTCCGGTAGCGCGGTCGTGAACGTCCTCGGTTGGCAGCATCGCCAGTTGGCCGACCAGTTCGGCTACGTCGCCCCCGCACCTGGCGGCCCGTTCAGCAACGAGCAATGGCAGGACACCGAATGGGGGCCGGCCTTGGTCGGCGCACCAGCGTGGGCAGGCTGTCGACTTGCCCCTGATGCGCCGGTCGAACTCGGCTGGGGAGTGCAGGTGCGGCTGCAGATCGCGCACACCGAGATCGCCGAGGACACTCAGCCGCTGGTCCATCGACGCGGGCGTTACCACACGTTCTGACCGCAGACAGCGCGGCGGAGTCAATCCGAATCCCGATGTCACCGCCAGAAGGAAGCAGCGCGCCAGTGGTCCCGGAGCCGGTTGCCTGCGCGTTGATAATCGAGGTCATGGATTGCAAACCCGTCAACCTGGCCGAGACGCTGGCATCGTTCGACGACGTGTACAGCCCACGCATCGTGGCCCGCATGAACGATTACGACGTACGGATCGCGCACGCCAAAGGCGAGCATGTCTGGCACACCCATACCGAGACCGACGAGTTCTTCCTGGTCCTGGAGGGACAGTTCGATGTCGCGATGCGTGACGCCGACGGCCACGAGACCACTGTGGTGCTGCACCGGGGCGACACCTTCGTCGTTCCGAGGGGCACCGAGCACAAACCGTCCTCGCCTGGTGGCTCGATCCTGATGTTCGAGCCGTCCGGCACCCTGAGCACCGGCGACCATGTCGGCGAACTGCCCGAGCACATCGACAGCACCGCCGGCCACGAGGTGAGCTGATTCGACGCAGACCCGCGACGACGAGAACTGTCGTACCTCGCCGCTAGGTTGAGTGCTGTGACGATCGACGTCACCGCGATGGACCGAAAGGCGCTTGGCCGTGGATTTCAAGCTCGAACTCATTGCAGTGCCCGTCAGCGATGTCGACCGCGCGAAGGCGTTCTACACCGACCAGGCCGGCTTCAACGCCGACCACGACCACCGCGTCAGTGACGAGCTCCGGTTCGTCCAACTCACCCCGCCGGGCTCCGGCTGTTCGATCGTGATCGGTGACGGCATCGCAAGCACCCCGCCCGGATCGGTGCAGGGGCTTCAGCTGGTCGTCTCCGACATCGAGGCCGCCAAAACCGAACTGAACGATCGTGGCCTCGACGTCGGCGAGATCCAGACCTTCCCGTGGGGACGGTTCGTGTTCTTCCAAGATCCGGACGGTAACGGCTGGGCGGTTCAGGAAGTCCAGCGGAGCGCCTGACCGCGTTGACTGGCCAGTTGGCCTGGGATTTGGCTACTGCGCCAGAGATTGCGCGTCGGCGTACACGCTGTGTTCAGGAACGGTCGAGCCACGGACCACGAGCTCCGTCTCGAGCACCACATCGCGAGCGACAGCACCAGAATTCAGCGAGTCGAGCAGGGCTTTGGCCAACAGCCGGCCTTGCTCGACGACCGGTTGACGGATGGTGCTGAGGTCCAGAAGCTCGGCCGTCGAGTGATCATCGAAGCCGATGATGGCAACGTCCTGGGGGATCCGCAGACCCGCCCGCCGGATGGCCTTCATCGCACCGTAGGCCATCTCGTCGGATTCGGCGAACACCGCTGTCGGCCGGTCGGGCGAGGCCAATAGCGAGGCCATCGCGGCTTCGCCGCCTGCGACGGTGAAGTAGCCAAGCCGCTCCAGGGCCGCGTCGTAGGGCACCCCAGCGGCCTCCAGGGCCTCCTGGTAACCGGTGCGGCGGTGGTGCGGGGGAGTGAAGCGCATCGGGTCATCGGTGTCGCCGCCGATCAGCGCGATCCTGCGATGCCCGAGCGAGAGCAGATGATCAACCGCCTGCCGCGCGGCAGCCACGTCGTCGATCCGCACCGAGAACAATCCTGGCTGCTCCGAGCCGATCACCCCGACCGGAAGGTCCAGCGTCTTCAACGCCTCGATCTCGTCGTGGGTCAGCGCCAGGCTCACCACGACGACGGCATCCACCCGCTTGCGAACGGGCAGGACGGTGAAGAACCGCTCCCGACCTTCGCTGTCCCCGAGGTTGTGCAGCAGCAGGTCATAGCCGGCCCTGCTCAGGATCTCCTCGATCGCTCCGAGCACCTCGGCAAAGAACCAGCGATGAACGAACGGCACGACGACGCCCACGGTCGACGAGCGGCCGCTGGCAAGGCGGGCGGCGAAGGGGGACGCGACATAGTCGAGCTCTCGGGCAGCGGCGAGCACCCGGTCCCGCGTCGCGGCGGCAACGTCCGGCAAACCTCGCAGGGAACGCGAAACGGTAGCGATCGACACACCGGCCCGTTTTGCGACGTCCTCGATGCTGGCGGGCTTGCCGACGTCGTGGACGCTGTCTGCCATCGGATGATGCCTCCTGAAAGTCTTTACAGAACCGTATTGCACCGACCAGATCACGGCTAGGGCGGCCCAGGATTGACGGACTCGTCCCAGCGCCGGTCCTCTTAGCCAGGGCTGGCAGACTTGTCGAATGCGGACGCTGTTGATCAACGGGCGGATCTATAGCCCGTGGGCACGCGAGGCCAGCGCGCTGCTCGTGGAGGATTCAACGGTCGGCTGGCTGGGTGACGACGCCTCCGCCCGCGTGATGTCCGCAGACCTCGTGGTCGACCTGGCAGGCGCGCTCGTCGTGCCCGCATTTGTTGATGCCCACTTTCACGCCACGGCCACCGGGCTGCAGCTCTCCGGCCTCGATCTGTCCAGCACCCCGTCGCTGGACGCCGCGTTGCGGCTCATCGAGCAACATGCCCGTCGCAGCGGCGGCCGTCCGATGCTCGGATCAGGCTGGGACGAGACCCGTTGGCCGGAGGGACGCGCGCCGTCTGCGGCGGAGCTGGACCGCGCCAGTTACGGCGGCGTGGTGTACCTGGCTCGTACCGATGCGCACTCGGCGGTCGTCTCGTCCGCGCTGATGGCATCGGTGCCCGGACTGCGGTCGATGACCGGATTCCGCCGGGACGGCCGGCTCACCGTCGAGGCGCACCATGCGGCCCGCGCGGTGGCTTTTTCTTCGATCACACCAGGCCAACGGGCCGACCTGCAGCAACGTGCGTTGCGGCATGCCGCAGGCCTTGGGGTCGCCGCGGTGCATGAGATGGCCGGTCCTGAGATCTCCAGCGCCGACGACCTCGCCGCCCTGCTGGCGCTGTCGGCCGGTGAACCATTACCCGAAGTGGCCGGATACTGGGGCGAGCTGCGTGGCACCAAGGCCGCGGCGGAGCTGGGTGCGATCGGAGCAGCCGGAGACCTGTTCTGTGACGGCTCGATCGGCTCACATACCGCGGCTGTGACCGAGCCCTACGCCGACCTGGACTCCCGGGGCGAACTGCGCTTCGACCTCGGTGACGTGATCGAGCACATCGTGGCGTGCACCGAAGCCGGCTTGCAGGCCGGATTTCACGCCATCGGCGATGCGGCCACCGCACAGGTGATCCAGGCGATGACGACCGCCGCCGAACGACTGGCGCCCGGCCGCGTCACCGCCGCAGGCCACCGCATCGAGCATGCCGAACTGCTGTCCGACATCGACGCGTTTGCCCGTAGCGGACTGATCGCCTCGATGCAGCCCGCATTCGACTCGACCTGGGGCGGACCGGACGGCATGTATGCCCTGCGGTTGGGGGCGGACCGGGCAGCCGCCATGAACCCGTTCTCAGCCGTGGCCGAGGCCGGCATACCGCTGGCGTTCGGGTCAGATTCGCCGGTCACCCCGGTCGATCCGTGGCAGGCCGTCCGGGCGGCCAGCTACCCGACCAATCCGCGGCACGCGCTCAGCCCACGGTCAGCCTTCACCGCGCACACCCGCGGTGGTTGGCGGGCCGCGCGCGCCGACGGCGACGGCTCGGGGACGCTGCAACCGGGCGCGCCGGCCAGCTACGCAATTGTCGAAGCCGGTCCGCTCGGCGTGGACGCCAGCGACGAACGCGTTTCGCGGTGGAGTACCGACGAGCGGGCCGGCCTACCCGGATTGCCCGATCTGGCGCCAGGCACCGAGCTGCCGCGGTGCCTGCGTACGGTGCTGCGCGGTCGGCAGATCTTCGATTCCGGGGAGCTCGGATGAAAGCCCGGCTGCTGTTGGCAGCGGTGTCAGGCGTCGTCGGTGTGTTCGCTTTTCCGCCGTTCGGATTGTGGCCGCTCGCGATCCTCGCGGTGGCCGGCCTGTCCATCGCGGTCAACAAGCAGCGGAGCAAGCACGCGGCACTGCTGGGCTTTGTCTTCGGTGCCGGCCTGTTCGGGCCGATGCTGCATTGGACCGCGACCTACGTCGGCGCCCTTCCGTGGCTGGTGCTGACCTTCGCCATGATCTGGTTCACGACCCTGCTCGCAGCAGCGCTGCCGGTTCTTCAGCGGCAACGTTTCGGGCCGGTGTTCGTGGCCGGCGGCTGGGTCGCCGAGGAGGCGCTGCGTGACCGCGTCCCGTTCGGCGGCTTTCCGTGGGGACGGTGGGCCTTCAGCCAGGCCGAGTCGCCTTTGAAGTGGTTCGCCACCCTCGGCGGTGCCCCGTTGGTCACGTTCGTCGTGGCGCTCGCAGGAGCCTGCCTGGCCGCAGCGGTGTATCGACCAGGCGTGATTAGAAGCAGCCTGCGGGTCACAATCGCTGTGCTGCTGGTGATTTCCGGCGCGGCGCTGGGGGTTCCGCTCAAGCCACCGGCCAGCTCCCACACCACCACGATCGCCGCGATCCAGGGGAATGTGCCCGACCGCGGCCTGGAGTTCAACGCCCGCCGCCGCCAGGTACTGGACAACCACGTCGCCGAGACGCTGAAGTTGGTGGCCGACATCAAGGCCGGCCGGATGCCCAAACCGTCGCTCGTGCTGTGGCCGGAGAACGCCTCCGACATCGACCCGACGACGAATCCGGACGCCGCGCAGGTGATCCAACAGGCCACCGACGCAGTAGGGGTCCCGATCCTGGTCGGAGCGCTCCTGGACGGACCCGGCCCCAATCACGTCACCAACGCCGGCATCGTGTGGATGCCGTCCAGTTCCCCGAATCCCGGACCGGGCCAGCGATACGTCAAACGCCACCCGGTTCCGTTCGGTGAGTACATCCCGCTTCGCTCCATCGCCGAGAAGGTCAGCTCCAAGGTCAATCTGGTCGGCCGGGACATGGTTGCCGGCAAGGGCAACGGCCTGCTCACTCAGACGCCCTACCCGGTGGGCGACGTGATCTGCTTCGAGGTCGCCTATGACGGCCTGGTGCGTTCCTCGGTCCGAGCCGGTGCGCAGCTGCTGGTGATCCAGACGAACAATGCCACGTTCGGGCACAGCGCCGAGACGTACCAGCAGCTGGCGATGGCGCAGTTGCGGGCGGTGGAGAACCGTCGAACCGTCGTCCAGGTCGCCACCAGCGGAAAGTCGGCGATCATCGGCCCGGACGGAACGATCGAGCAGGAGTCGGGCGCGCTGTTCACCTCCGCCGTGCTGACCAGGACCGTCGCACTCGAGACCTCGACTACGCTGGCCACCCGCACCGAAGCTGTCACCGAGTGGGTACTGGTAGCCCTCGGGCTGCTCGGAATAGCGCTCGGCGCGGCTCCGGCCGTGCGTCGACGCTGGTTCGGCACGGCCGACCCGGCGACGGCCCGGACCTCCGGCACGCCGGCCACCGAACCGTCCGGCTCAGCCGATCGAGAACCCGAACAGCCAGCGGGCACCACCGCGGAGAAATGAGGAATGGTGAGCGAGTCCGACGCCAACGCCACGTCGAATCGGGTGGGGGATTCGACCCGGACGGTCGTGATCATCCCGACGTACAACGAGTTCGAGAACCTGCCGATCATCCTCGAGCGCCTGCTGGCCGCTGTCCCGACTACACACGTATTGATCGTCGACGACGGCAGCCCTGACGGCACCGGTGACCTGGCCGACAAGCTGGCCGCCGACGACGGCCGCCTCGAGGTGATGCACCGCACCGAGAAGACCGGGCTGGGCGCGGCCTACGTGGCGGGCTTTCGGCATTGTCTGCGGGCCGGCTACGACGTACTCGTCGAGATGGATGCCGATGGCTCGCATGCGCCGGAACAACTACCGCGGCTGCTCGCAGCGCTGCAGCATGCCGACCTGGTGCTCGGATCTCGTTGGGTGCCCGGTGGCGAGGTGCAGAACTGGTCGAAGTCACGTGAGGTGCTCTCGCGTGGTGGCAACCTGTACACCCGGCTGGCGCTGGGCATCGAGTTGCACGACGCGACCGGTGGCTACCGGGCGTACCGGCGAGCTGTGCTGGAGAGCATCGAGCTGTCCGCGATCGCATCGCAGGGCTACTGCTTCCAGGTCGACCTGGCGTGGCGAGCGGTACAGGCCGGGTTCCGGGTGGTCGAAGTACCGATCACCTTCGCCGAGCGCGAGCATGGCGAGTCGAAGATGAGCGGAAACATCGTGCGGGAGGCCCTGCTTCGGGTCACCGAGTGGGGCGCCGCGCACCGGGCCGCCCAGCTCAAGCGGCTCATCAGCCGCCGCTGAAGCGTGCTCTGTGCTCTGTCGGACCGTCAGAGCCCCGAGCATGACGAAGGCCCGCACCGCCCGGTCAGGGGGCGATGCGGGCCTTCGTTGCTCAGCGCTCTGGCGTGCTCAGCAGGCCGCTAGGCGGTCTTTGCGGACTTGGCGGCGCCACGGCGGGCACGTAGAACATCCAGCCGCTCGGCAAGCACCTCTTCAAGGTCGGCGATGCTGCGACGCTCAATGAGCATGTCCCAGTGGGTACGCGGCGGCTTGACCTTCTTTGCCTCTGGCTCCGGACCATCCACAGCCTTCGCTGCGGTTCCGTCAAGGCGGCATTCCCAGCTCGACGGCAGGTCGGCGTCGTCAGCGAACGGCACGGTGAACTCGTGGTCCCGCTCGCAACGGAACTTGACGAACTGGCGCGGCGCCGGCTCGGCTGCATACTCGGTCTCGTAACTGATTGCACCGAGGCGACTGCCTCGGAGAACACGATCGGCCATTATTGATCACTCCTCACCCATATCTGGGTACCGACCAACCAACGAACGACTCCGACAGAAGATTCCCGAGGGACGGTTGCCAGGCGTGCGAATTGCTGGTCACCAGAAGCCGCCAGAATGGTTGTCTGCGGCTGAATACTGCCCAATATCATATCGTAGACGTCTTGTGAAGGACGAATCGTTGCCTGTGAACCGGCAATGGATCAGTCGAGTGACCGACATCGACCGACCATCGACCGACCATCGACCGGCAACGCATCAGTCGAGGGTTAGCTGGTCCTCGGTTCGGGTGTTACCGAGGTCGCCGATGCGGTAGTGCGCGCGACACAGCACCTGGTACCTGACCTCCGAATCGACCGCCGTGTCGGCAACCAACACCGTGTCGCCTTCGCGCACAACCTGGCCGTTCACGACCCGCGCGTTCTGCTTGCCGGGCCGCCCGCACCAGCACAACACCTCGACCTGGATCTCGGCAATCTCATCGGCCAGCTCGATCAACCGCTTGGCTCCGGGCAGCAGCTGACTGCGGAAGTCCGTGGCCAGGCCGAAGCAGTAGACGTCGACGTGATACTCATCGACGAGTTCGGCCAGCTGTTCCACATGTTCGGGATTGACGAAGCCGGCCTCGTCCACGATGAGGTAGTCGACTCGCTGACCGGCAGCCCAGCGCTCCCGGACCAGCCTTCGCACGTCGAGGTCGTCGGTCACCTCGATGGCTGTGTGCACCAAACCGACCCGGGTCGTGATCAATGGGCCGCCGGATCGGTCGTAGCGAGTCAGCACCAGCCCTCGTCGGCCCTGGCGGGAATGGTTGTGGTGGATCTGCAGGGCAAGGGTCGACTTGCCGCAATCCATCGGCCCGTAGAAGAACTTCAGATGTGCCGGCATCGCGATCGCTCTGCGGTTGCCTGCAGCGGGCACCGATGCGAGCGCGCTGCTCCAACCCGAGGACGGTGCTGTCGTCGGCGTGGGGGAGGAGTCTGCGGTGGCCGGCACGAGCAGGCACGCTACTACGCCGCGGCAGCGCGGCGTACCGGCGCAGTCACACCACCCGCGGGGCGACGTTGCCCGCCTGCTCGATACCTGCCCGCAGCGGGACCCTCAGCAGCAGGACGAACCCGATGACGAAGAAGACCACCAACGAGGCCAGCGCATTCCGGTAGTCGTTTGTGAACTGGTAGGTGAGGCCGAAGATGAGCGGCCCGAGCCAGGACGTCCCGGAGTCGCTGATCTCGTAGAAGCCGAAGTATTCGGCTTCGTTGCCGGCCGGGATCAGTCGAGAAAACATCGATCGGGACAGTGCCTGAGTGCCACCGAGCACAATCGCCAGCGCGATCGCGAGCAGGTAGAACTGCCAGGCCACACCCGCTTGCAACAGATACGCACAGCCGACCAGAATCACCCACGCCACCAATGCGGCGAGGACGACGCGTTTCGCGCCGTGTCGCTCGGCAAGCATGCCGAGCCAGATCGCACCGCCGAACGCGACGAACTGCACGATCAGGATGGCCGGCAACAGCACGTTGTCGCTGAGGTGCAATTCCTTGTCACCATATTGAGCCGCGACGGTCGTGACAGTCTGGATGCCGTCGTTGTACACCAGGAACGCGATCAGGAACCACAGCGTGATCGGGTAGCTACGCACGTGGCGCAACGTCCGACCGAGTTGTCGGAAACCCGCCGTGACGACCGATCCCTGAGGGGGAGTGGCCGCGATCGGGGCAGCCGGCAGATCGTGCAGCAGTCGCCAGGGCAGCACATTGAAGATCGCCCACCAGATGCCCGCCGAGCACAACGCGATCCGGGCCAGTGTTGCCTTGTCGTTCAGGAACAGGCTGAGCACGAAGTCGGCGGCCAGCAGCAGTCCGCCGCCGATGTAGGCGATTGCCCAGCCCAACGACGAGATGCGATCCCGTTCGGCCGTCGTCGACACGTCGATCAGCAGCGAGTAGTTGACCACTGTGGCGCACGAATAACCGATGAACCCGATGGCGAACAGGATGGCGCCGAGTTGCCAGGACGTCCGGCCGACCGCGATCATCGCCACGCACGCCGCGGCGCCGACCCATCCGAATCCGAGCAGGATTCCCCTTTTGGCACCGGTGCGATCGGCGATGGCACCCACCACCGGCATGAGCGCGATCAGCAGCACGGTGGAGGCCGTCACGGTGTAGGCAAACAGGCTGCCCGGTGCGATCGGGATACCCAGCACGTGCACCCGGCCGTTCTTGCCGACGGCGTTCTCGGCCACCGAGGTCAGGTACCGGGACATGAAAACCGTGATCACGATCGTCGGAAAGACGTGACTTGCCCAGCCGTAGAAATACCAACCACGGCGTTGCCGAAGAACCACCGGATCGGTAGTGATGCCGTCCGTCACTGCCGCCACTGGCCACGCTCCTGAAGTACCTCTCGCAGCACGTCAACGCGGTCGGTGATGATGCCGTCCACGCCGAGATCGAGCAGCCGGATCATCTCCGTTCTGGCGTTGATCGTCCATACGTCGACGGCAATTCCCCGTCGATGCGCGGCTGCCACCAGCCGCCGATCGACCAGCCGGAGCCAACCGGCGCCGGACGGGATTTGGGCCGACCAGTCCACACCTGCCGGAATGCTCGGCCCGATGCCGGCCTTCAGCCACGCGATCTCGCGCGGCGACAGCGAACTGGCCACCTTCGGACCGGCCGCCAGACGGAGATTCACCAACCGGGCATGGGAAAACGCTGCCAGCCGGACGCGCTGCCAAGAATTGGTGCGGCGCAGCGCGTCCAACGTCGGCCCGATCGCGCGGTGGGACTTGACGTCGATGTTGAACCACGCGTGATCGAAGGTGTCCAGGAGCTCGTCCAGTCTCGGGATCGGTTCGCGGTCCATGATCCGGGCTGCCGAGATCTGCTGCCAACTCAGCGCGTCCAACCGTCCGGTGTGGTTGGTGACCCGGTCCAGCACATGATCGTGGAACGACACCGCTACGCCGTCGGCCGACGTCCGCGAGTCGGTCTCGAGGTGGTCGAAACCGAGATCGACAGCTGCTTGGAATGCGGCCATCGAGTTTTCGGCACCGTCGAGGGAGAAGCCCCGATGCGCGTAACCGACCGGACCTCCCGGCAGGGCCGCCATGCTCAGTTCGCGGCCGGCAAGCCGAGTAACGGACGCAGGTAACCGACCGGGGGAGAACCGAGGCTGAGCATGGTGTCGTGCAGCTGCCGTGCTGACCAGTCCGGATGCGCTGCAGTCAGATCCTGTGCGAGTTGGCGAACCTCCAGATAGCCCACGTAGTAGGTGCAAAGCTGCGTCGAGGTGAGCTGGACGCGCCGCCATTTGCCGGCCGCCTCACCGTCCTCCTGGTAGCCCCGCACCGTCATGAGTTCCATAGCGTCCCGCTCGTCGAGATCACCGGTGTGGAAGGAGATGTCGAGGATGGTGTTCAGGATCATCCGTAACTGCATCTTCAGCTGCTGCATCTTCACCGCCGAGGCAGCGGCGGGCGAGATGTCACTGCGGTAACCCTGCGCGACCATCAGCTCTTCCGCATAGACCGCCCAGCCTTCGATGATGGAGCCACTGCCGTACACGCTGCGCACCTTGGTACGACCGGCGTAGCGGCGGGAGTGCGACAGTTGTTCGACGTGGCCCGGCATCGCCTCGTGCACCGTGAGGTTGTGCAGCATGTGATGGTTGTATTCGCGATAGAACGACGTCACGCGTTGTGCCGTCCAGTCGCTTGGCGTGGGTGACACCGCGAACTGGGTCTGCAGGGGAGCGGTCTCCAAAGCGCCTACGCTGCGGCAGTACGCGACGGCGATTCCCCTGTCGATCTCAGGCATTTCTATGATTTCAACCGGATCGTGATACAGCGTGATCAGGTCCCGATCCGCCACGAAGGCAGTGGTCTCAGCCAGCGCTGATTCGCAGTAGCTCAGAATCGTCTGGCTGCTGGGAGCGTCCTGGCCGAGCCGGCCGAACTCGGCGGCGATCGATGCGTGGTCCGCGGAGCGCCCCGTGGCCGCTGACACCACGTCTGCCAGCTCCGCTTCGACCCGTTCCAGATCGCGATAGGCCTGATCCAGCAAGGCCTTCGGCTCCCACGGCGTGGCGAGGGTGAGGGCTAGTCGACGGCCGAACAACTGCTCGCCGACGCGTGCCGAATGGGTGGCGCCCGCAAGCCGATCCCGCAGCCAAGCCTGATGCTGCCGGACCGCGTGGGCTGCCGCCGCGCTGCCCACGGCGAGATCGGGCGCCCTGTCGATTGTCGCGGCGGCGACCGGAATCGCCTGCTCCACAAGGGCAATCACGCCCTCAAGTTGGCTGATCGCGGTTTCGGTGTGCACGGCCGACAAATCGGACAACCGCTCTCTAGCGGTGGCGAAATATTCCGGTACCGAGCCCAATCGAGAGGCCAGACTGGCCAGCCGTTCGGGCAAGGGGGCGAAGTCACGGGACAACAACGAGTAGAGGGCGTGACCGGGGTTGTGTTGCATCGGATTCCAACTGGCCTCATCCAGCTCGGCCAGTTCGAACTCGGTGCGTGCGGCGTTGTTACGCAGGATGGCTGCGTCGGCGCGGTCGCCGTCATCGAGTCCTGAATCGTTCATGCTGTCCAGCGTTGCCAGCAGTGTTCGCGCATCAACGAGTTTGGCTTCGGTCGCAGCTGGGCTGGGATCGTCCAACAAGTGGTCGTAATCGTGGTTACCGAGGAAGGTGGCCGCCGATGGGTTGGCACGGCAGTCGGCCTGGATAGCCTCGCTGGCGAGATCGGCAAATTGCTCAGAGGTCATGCCCTCGGACGCTAGCGGACCCCAGTGCTCACGCGTCAGTGCTCGACCGCCTGGTCCTTGCGATGTGGCGCGATCGCGCAGATGACCAGAAGTCCCACCGCGGCCGGGGATGCCGTCGTGCGTGACGAAACAGGGTGAGCAGACCGATCAGGAATCGAGAAGCGCCGCACGCCGAGGCGCAGCTAGCGTGAGCGTCAAGGAAATCACAGCAGACCCACGACTTCAGGAGTGACCATGACCAGCTCTTCCACCGAGGGAATCAAGACCGTTCTGCATCCCGTTTCCGACCTGGCCAAGGCCAAGGAGGTGTACGCCGCCCTGCTCGGCGTACCGCCGCAGGCCGACGAGTCCTACTACGTCGGCTTCGAGGCCGCGGGCCAGCACATCGGGCTGGTGCCGGGCGGTGGACCGCAGGGCATGACCTCACCGGTGGCCTACTGGCATGTGCCGGACATCGAGGCGAAGCTGGCCGAGGTGACCGCCGCGGGTGCCACGGTGAAAGAGCCCGCGCACGACGTCGGCGGCGGGCGCCTGGTGGCCACCGTCACCGACCCCGACGGCAACGTGCTCGGGCTGCTCCAGGACCGGTGAGTGCCGACCCCCGCTTCCGCGCTCAGCGTCGTCGCGCTGCCGCAGCGGGGTGACCGGTTCGCTGTGCGCGCGGGGGCTTCGACTCGCATGCGCTTGTGCGAGGCTGGTCAGACCGAGCCAGGCGATGCCGGCGAGACCGCGAAGGCGGCCCCGCCTGACAGATGGAGACACGATGAGGATGGCCACGAGGACGGACAGGCAGTCGGCTGCGCTGCACGTTGCCAACAGCCACGACCTGATCCGTGTGCACGGGGCGCGCGTGAACAACCTCAAGGACGTCAGCATCGAGATCCCGAAGCGCGGGCTGACGGTGTTCACCGGTGTCTCCGGCTCGGGCAAGAGCTCGCTGGTGTTCGGCACGATCGCCGCGGAGTCGCAGCGGCTGATCAACGAGACCTACAGCGCATTCGTGCAGGGCTTCATGCCGACGCTGGCGCGGCCCGACGTCGACGTACTCGAAGGGCTGACGACCGCGATCATCGTGGACCAACAGCGGATGGGTGCCGACCCTCGCTCCACGGTCGGCACCGCAACGGATGCCAACGCGATGCTGCGGATCCTCTTCAGCCGGCTCGGGAAGCCGCACATCGGCTCGACCCAGGCGTTCTCGTTCAACGTCGCCTCCATCTCGGGCGCGGGGGCGGTCACCATCGAGCGCGGCGGCACCACCATGAAGGAGCGACGAAGCTTCAGCATCACCGGCGGCATGTGCCCGCGCTGCGAGGGCCGCGGCGCCGTCAACGACATCGACCTCACGGCGCTGTACGACGACAGCAAATCGCTCAACGAGGGTGCGCTTACCATCCCCGGCTACAGCATGGACGGCTGGTTCGGCCGGATCTTCACCGGCTGCGGCTTCTTCGCCCCGGACAAGCCGATCAAGAAATTCACCAAGAAGGAGCTGCACGACCTCATCCACAAGGAGCCGACCAAGATCAAGGTCGACGGCATCAACCTCACCTACGAGGGCCTGATCCCGAAGATCCAGAAGTCGATGCTGTCCAAGGACGTCGAGGCGACGCAGCCGCACATTCGCGCCTTCGTGGAGCGCGCTGTCACCTTTGCCACGTGCCCCGGGTGCGACGGCACGCGGCTCAGCGCGGCGGCCCGTTCGTCGAAAATCAAGGGCAAGAACATCTCCGACGTCTGCGCGATGCAGATCAGCGACCTCGCCGCATGGGTGCATGGCCTGCACGAGCCGTCTGTGGCGCCGCTGCTCGCGACGCTGCAGCACACCCTCCAGTCGTTTGTGGAGATCGGGCTGGGATACCTCTCGCTCGATCGGCCGTCGGGCACGCTGTCGGGAGGGGAATCCCAGCGCACCAAGATGATCCGCCACCTCGGGTCCTCGCTTACCGACGTCACCTATGTCTTCGACGAGCCGACGATCGGGTTGCACCCTCACGACATCCAGCGGATGAACGGCCTGTTGCTCCAGTTGCGGGACAAGGGCAACACCGTGCTGGTCGTCGAGCACAAGCCGGAGGCGATCGCGATCGCCGACCACGTCGTCGATCTCGGCCCAGGCGCCGGTACGGCAGGCGGCACCGTCTGCTTCGAGGGGACCGTCGAGGGGCTGCGGGCCAGCGGCACGATCACCGGGCGGCACCTGGACGACCGAGCCAGCTTGAAGCCGTCGTTGCGGACGCCGTCGGGAGTGCTGGAGGTCCGCGGCGCCAGCACTCATAACCTGCAAGACGTTGATGTCGACGTGCCGCTCGGTGTGCTGGTGGTGGTGACCGGCGTGGCCGGGTCGGGAAAGAGCTCACTGATCCACGGCTCGGTGTCGAGGCGGGACGGAGTGGTGGCGGTCGACCAGACCGCGATCCGGGGCTCGCGGCGGAGTAACCCGGCGACGTACACCGGACTGCTCGACCCGATCCGCAAGGCGTTCGCGAAGGCCAACGGCGTAAAACCTGCGCTGTTCAGCGCCAACTCCGAGGGCGCTTGCCCCAACTGCAACGGCGCCGGCGTCATCTACACCGACCTGGCGATGATGGCCGGAGTCGCCACCACCTGCGAGGAGTGCGAGGGGAAGCGATTCCAGGCCGAGGTCCTGGAGTACAAGTTCGGCGGGAAGGACATCAGCGAGGTCCTCGCGATGCCGGTCGCCGAGGCCGAGGAGTTCTTCGGCGCCGGAGCGGCGAGCACGCCGGCCGCGCACAAGATCCTTGAGCGGCTAGCCGACGTCGGGCTCGGCTACCTCAGCCTCGGCCAGCCGCTCACCACGCTGTCCGGCGGCGAGCGGCAGCGGCTCAAGCTGGCCACCCACCTGGGGGAGAAGGGCGGCGTCTACGTGCTGGACGAGCCGACCGCCGGCCTGCACCTCGCCGACGTCGAGCAGCTGCTGGGCCTGCTCGACCGGCTGGTCGACTCCGGCAAGTCGGTCATCGTCATCGAGCACCATCAGGCGGTCATGGCGCACGCGGACTGGATCATCGACCTCGGGCCCGGCGCCGGCCACGACGGCGGCCGGATCGTATTCGAGGGCACACCCGCCGACCTCGTCGCCGACCGCTCCACCCTCACCGGCGAACACCTCTCGGCCTACGTCGGCACCCGAGCGAGGCCCTCGCGGACACGATGAGACGAGTTCTCTGATCTAGTTGAAGTCGTCCCCGTAGCCTGATATTCGGCCGTGTTCAACAAGGTCGGCCTCAAGGTGATAGGCGGCTGGGCGGTCACACCCCGGCTAGGTCCCCTCGCAATTCGGCAGTCACCTGACGACCAGCGTGGCGAGGTCCAGTTCGACGTCCCGACCGTTGATAGTGACGACGACTCTCGGGTGCTCACCGGCAGCCAGTAGGTAGCCGTTTAGGGTGGACAGCAGCATGTCGTGCTGGCGCTCCAGGCGACTTACCACAGTCTGCGGCACCCCCATCTGCGCCGCGAGCGCCACCTGTGTCAGGTCAGCAGCCTTGCGGATAGCTGCGAGGCTGTCCGCGTGGACCCGGTCGGCCTCGTCCATCGCGGTCCGCACCTGCGCCGACCGCTCCGCGACGCCCGGAATGCCCCTGGCGCGCGCCATCTTTTCGGCGGCCTTCTTCGGGCCGACGAAGGTGATCTGCTTAGACATCGGTCTCTCCTTCGCCTCGGGTTCGGTACAGGTAACTCTCGATCGCCGCATCGGCACGGGGCCCGACGCTGTTGTAAAACACATCGCCCATCTGCGCCTTGTCCGCGCCGAACAGCACAATCACGGCCTGGCCCGGGCGGCCCGGCGGGAACCACACGATCAGCCGCATCGCGGTACCAGCAACGAACGGGTGCGCCACCCGCCACACCTCGTACTTGCGCGATTGGGACACTCGACGCAGCGTCGGCGTATTCACCACCGGCTCGGCGTCGAGGTCCTGAAGCACGCCAAGCTCGGCGTCGACGAGCCCGAGATGCTCCAAAGCGGAAACATCACCGGCCTCGGCGCGTTCGGTCAACCGGTCATACCAGCGATCGAACTCACCGGCCCAGTCGATCAGCACGACCGAATATTAGCAGCACCGTACTAGTACAGCGAGCTACTAATACGGTGCTGCCTATAGGAGTTGACTTCTATCCGCCAGACAAACCGGCGGCACGCGACATCCCGCAGTCTGCCTCCGGGCACTGCCCGGGAGCATCGAGACCCCGGAATGGCTGTGTCAGCCAACGTCGAGTTGTCGTACCTGATGCAACTCGACCTAAGGACCTGGGTGCCGATAATCAACATTATGTCAACGTGAAGTAACCAGCCTGGCCGACCGGTCCCTGACCGTCCGCCGGCAGGGCGCGGCCACCATCACGCTGTGGAACGACTATCTGGCGTCTAATTACGTCCGTTGCCGTCTTGAGATTGCCTGCGCGGGCAATTCCTGGAATGGCTACGGCGAGACTCCGCGCCTGGCCTATGAGGCCGCGCTAAACGAGCTGGTGGACGCCACGGCCGCGGCCGAGCTGGCCGACCGGCGCGGAAGGTTTGATCCAAATCTTTCCCTCCGTGGGACCAATTCCGGGCGCGTTGCAT
Source organism: Jatrophihabitans sp. (assembly GCA_036488285.1). Taxonomy (GTDB): domain Bacteria; phylum Actinomycetota; class Actinomycetes; order Mycobacteriales; family Jatrophihabitantaceae; genus Jatrophihabitans_A. Next base: position 19,875 of record DASXHV010000160.1, read on the forward strand.
GAGCCTCACTGACGTCTTTCGGAAGTCATCGTCGGAGTACATCGTGGACCAAATTTTCCCGCTGTCCGATGGTGCCTACCGCCTCCACGATGCTGCCCGCCAGTGGTGCGTGCACAACCAGAAGGACGGCCACATTCCGGCGTCGGTGGTCCGGGGCCTCACCAAACACGACCCGAAGTCGCAGAAGAAATACGTTGCCGAGCTCGTGACTGCCGACCTGTGGTTTCCCCAGTCCGCCTCGGGCGAATCCATGTTCTTCATCCCTCAAACGAACGTGGACAACTTCACCCGCGCGCAGTTGGCCGAGCACCTGGCCAAGAAGAGCGCCGCGGGCAAGAAGGGCAACGCGGTTCGCTGGTCGGACGGCTCGAACGTGACCCAGCTTCCGGCCGCCTCAGGTGGTCGCACCCGCGATGGCAAAAGCGATAGCACTCGGGATCGCAAAAGCGATAGCACTCGGGATCGCAAATGAAATCGCTAGTAGACAGAGGAACAGAGGACTACATGGTTAAAAACCACAACATCTGGACTACTCTGACCATCCATCGTCCAGTTCCGTACCGCGCGGGAATGGATGGATGGAAATGACAACAATTCAAAAGGCACCCCCGAATTTGGTCCCCGACCAAATCGTCAACATGGCGGCGACACTCCGCGACGATTGGGACCGGCCCGGAATCATTAAGGCCGTAAGAAGTGCGTTGATCAAATTCGAAATAGGCCTCGTCTATCAAGTCACCATCGACACCGCCAAAGATGTGACCGCCCGGACACCCGGAGTAATCGCCTGGCGGTGTCAACAGGCTGAACTTAGCGGCAAATACACACAGGCCGATGTGGTAACTCCGGCGACATTCCCGGTAGGACACTGCGGCCGCGCCACATGCAATTGCGATCACCAAACGTGTGATTCCGGTTGGATCGCTGACGACTCCGAACAGCCCTGCCCGCTCTGCCGGCCACACATGGTCCAAGCCGGGATCGAGCTGGCCCGCGCCCGCGCACACGCCGCCGCAATAGCGCCCGCGCCGGCATCCCCTGAATTCGTCCGGGCATTGATCACGGACGTAAAAGCCGGACTCCCCCGGCACCGAAATGCGGAAGCCGGCCAGTGCGATGACTGACCGGCTCCCGACTCCCGGAACTACAACCGAAAGGCTACCGGCAATGACCGACACAACCAACAACACCGCGCGCCTCTGCGCATGCTGCTATCTCGGCAATCCAATGCTCTGCGCCGATTGCGTCACCGAGGGTGACTGCACCGGCCACAATCCCCCGCAAACCAACGTCATCGACGGCAGCCTCTACTGGGGACCGCAAAACGCCACCCTGCGCGGCGCCGGCCTGATCTCATCCAACCCGCCCGTCATCATCCCGCCCACCATCCAGTGGGGCCGCTGCAAAGAATGCGGCATCGCCACCGACAAGTGCGAAAACTACGGCCGATACCTGTTCTGCCCGCCCTGCGCAGCCGCCTACACCCAGCTGCTCGAATACCTCGCCCTGAGCAGCTCATGAACGGCGACGCGTGGGACGAGGACGCGATCGCCCTCGCGCAGGCGGCGGCCGCGACGTGGCCGAACACCAGCGAGCAGGAGCCCCCGGTCGATCACCCCTACGCCTCGGCCGTGTGGCTGCTCGGCCGGCACCCGCAGCTGGCGCAGCTGGCGGCCCGGTTCGGCGTCGTGGACCAGGACGAGGACGGCCTCTGGCTCGACCAGTACCGGCTCAGCGACCTGATCAACCTCTACGACCTGGGCCGCTACGGACCCAACGTGGACGAGTTCGGCCGGATGAGTCGCACCGAGCAAGTCCGGCTCCGGCTGCTGGCCATGTTCGGCGTGCACGCCGGCGTCGCGTTCAACACCACGATGCTGACCGGCTTTGACGCCGAAGGGCAACGCCTGATCGCCGACTGGTGCCGCGCAGTAGCGGCCGGCTGATGGCCGGCCGCGAGAAGCCGGCCGAGCTCGAGTACCGCTCGCCGGACTGCCCGATGTGCTGGAAGGAGACCAGTCACGACGGTGATTCATTCTGCTGCGACCGCTGCGGCGCCTACTGGCCGAACGAGCATTCAGAGGGCAGGTGGTACGACGAGGACGCCGAGCAATGCCCGGCCACGTTCGCGCCCTGGGCGTCGTCGGAGTGCCACCCCAACCTTGCCCATGTCGTTTGGCGCTGCGCCCTGGCAGACGAGCATCCAGACGAGCACACCAGCCGCGACGGCGACAAGTGGCGCGATGGCAAAAAGGCGTACTGCTGATGCCCTGCGCACCGAGGATGGCGGGCTGTGCGGTGTCGTGTCTGCACCGGCAGCTGGTGATGGACTACCGGGCCGAGAGGCACCGGCAGGAGCGCGTTGCTGAACGCGCCAGCAAGGGGTATCGGTCCGAGCTGGCCGAGCACCTGGAGCACCAACCGATGGTCACTTTCCGAGATTGGCTGATGGGCACCACGGTGCCCGAGGAGGTACGACATGCTGCATGAACTCATCCACCACATCGCCCTGACCTGGCACTGCGTCCTGGTCCCGGTCCACACGATCCACCGCAGTGGCGTCCGCATCGTCGGAATCGACCGGATCTGGAACTGGCGCTAAAGTGAGCCCGCCGGCCGCGCGGAGACGCACCGCAGCGCCGGCGAACGAACGGCCCCGCACTCTTCGGAGCGCGGGGCCGTTCCATGTCGCAGGGGGCAAGCTCAGCGACCTAGACACTCATGCTTTACCCACTGGCCAATTTCGTAATCGTGCTCGCACAAAGCCTCACCGCAGGCTGCGCAGTAATGGCCGCTCTGATCGGTGCATGTGTGGTTCCTGTCTTCGATCATGCGGCTTTGGCTGTGATTCGGGTGACGATGGCGTGCACGCGGGCTTGGCTGACGTGGGCGAGTTCGGCGACGACGGCGAGGCTGGCGCCCTCGTCCACGGCGGTGGTGATGGCGTCTTGCCAGCGGTCGCGGTGGACGTGGTAGAGCTCCTGGGCGTCTTTGTAGGCCACGGTTTCGTTGCGGAGCAGCTCGGTGAGTTCGGGGCTGATGACTGATTTCTTTCGCATTCCGGGAGTCTCCCTTGACATTAACAGTTGTGTATTACGCATACTCACCCTTATGAGAGCGCCCCGTGACCAATTCACAACCGTGTGTGAATACTAATGCAGTCCGGTGTCAAAGTCCGCGCAACATGCGCTAAGGGCCACATCACTGAGACGACTGCCGATAAAGGCCGCACGACGTGGGAAGGCGAATGCGCTCACGAGGGTTGCGATGCCAAGGTCAAGGGCAAGCGAATTCCCCGGCAACGCATACCGGAAACGAATTCAGACACACCTGTTAATCACACTGATGACCCTCACCGAGTTGTAAAGGTGCACACCTATGACCAGTCCAGCCCCGACAGCGCCGGAGTCACAGTCGAGCCCCAGCGCCACCCCGACGTTCCAGCCGCCGGCCAGCCCGCCGGGGCCGCGGCGGGGTCCGGGGCTGCGGGTGCGCCGCCCGCAGACCCCATCGACGCCGACGAGCCTGGCCGGCCTGGGCGGCTTGCTCGGCTCCGGGACCGGGCACGATCCAATCGACGGCCCGGCCGGCCCTACGAACACCCACTCGGGATCGGCTGACAAAGGCGCCAAGGTCCACCTGGACAGCTCGGTTGTCGAGGATCTGACCGCCGGCGCCGTGCAGGGCCTGGGCGAATGGCTACACACCTGGCTGGCCCGCACCGAGGCCGAGAAGGAAGCCGGCGTGTGGCTGGCCAGCGCCTCGGATGAGAAGAACATCGGCGAACCGCTCGCGCGGCTGGCCAAACGCAACGCCGGACCGATCGCACCGAACCGCGATATGGCCGACCTGATCACCGCGGGCGTCGGCCTGGCCGCCTACGGCCTGAAGAACGCCCGCAAGGCGTGGAGCATCCGCCGCGCAGCCAAGAAAGCCCAGGCCGCCCTGCCCGAGCTGCCCGACAACCCCGGCGGCGACGAACAGGCCGCGGCGTGAGCGCGCAGGATCGGCCGAAGGAGTTCTTCGACGGCCCGATTAGCTCGCATGACTGTTGCGCGGACCGGGACTGCCCCGGCCCGGACGTGACCGAGCTGGCCGACGCGATCGCCGACCGGATCCGGCTCGCCACCGTGGCCACGATCCCCGCGGAGATCCTGAAGATGTTCCTCCCCGGCTATCGGACCTCGATGGTGTTGCCCGGCACGACCGGCGCGAACCAAGTCATCGTTGAGATCCGCACCTTCGAGGACCACCTCGAGCTGGCGCTCACCTACAACGGCTACCAGCCGATCACGACCGTTCGGTTCGCGGTCGCATGAACTGGCTGATGGCGCTGGTCCTGCTCGCCGCGGGATACGCCTGGATGCTGCTGGTCAAACGGCAGATGGAACTCAACACCCCCACACGTGCCGGGGCCGAGCAGCTGGACGAGCTCGCGGCAGACGGAGACGCCGAACGGCTCGGCTCCGGCACGGACCCCTACCCGTACAACCGGATTGTGAGCATCAAACATGACTTCTACTACGACCAGCCCCCAGCTTCCTGAGGACGTTCGGACGTTCCTCGACTACGTGCCGCGCATGACCGACGCCGACATTCTCGGCGAGGCCAAGCGGCTGTCCGACAGCTACCGCGCACCCAACCCGCCGGCGGCGGAAGTTCTGCCGGCGGCCGAGCCCGCGCCCGCAGTTGTTGCGCCGGCGGCCGAGCCGGCCGAGTCTGACCCGGCCGATGTGGTCGAGGACCAGGGCGAGGCCGCCGAGGTTCAGCCGGCGGACCGTTCGGCTGACGGTTTCACTCCCGGCGTCTGACCGTGCCCCGTTACCCTGGCGCCATTTGGGAGCCGATCGCCGGCGCCACCGATGGACCGATGACCTCGTATCGGTTCATGGTGTTGCACGTCAACGACTCCAACGGCGCGGACCTGTTCGGCTGGGAAAACAACGGCGCTCACAGCATGTCGTCCCATTTCCAGTTCCCGAAGGTCGGCCGGCCGTTTCAGTACCTGGACACGGCGGTCGATTCCTGGTGCCAGGCCAACGGCAACGCGGTCGGAATCTCCTTTGAAGTCGAGGGATTCCCAACCGAGCCGATGAATGACAACCAGCTCCAACAGTTGGGACTGTGCGCCGCGTGGGTCCACGCAACGCACGGCACGCCGCTGCTCATCACCGACGACCCGATCAACGGATCAGGGCTGATCACGCACGGCGACGGCGGCGCGGCCTGGGGCGGGCATCCGAACTGTCCCGGGCCGTACCGGCGCGCGCAGCGGCAACAAATCCTCGATATCGCAACCGGAACCGGAGACGACACCATGACGCCACAGCAGGAAGACGAACTAGCAGCCAAGATCCTGGACAAGATCCTCAACTACCCGCTCAGCCCGCTGGAGCCGGACGGCAAAACCCCGGCCGGCCCGCCCCGCCCGTACCGCTGGTGGCTCACCAACGGCTCGGTGCCGGCAGACCGCGGCTACAACGGCATCGTGGGCCTGCTGGCGCGGCCGCTGCCCGCGCCGGTCGATCTGCAAACGCTGGTCAGCGAGCTGGCTCCCGCACTGTCTGACCAGCTGGTCACCGCACTAGCCGGTAAGGCCGGCGTGACCGCGGCCGACGTTGAAAAGGCGTGCGAGCAGGCCACGTCCAAGGTGCTTTCGGGCACCACTTTCAAGCTGTCCTGATGCTCGGCCTGGTGGTCGGCGGCCACGACATCACACGGTCGGAATCGGTGCTCACCGGGCCGTTCGCGCCGTTGCGGGTCGTGTCTTATGACTGCCCCAGCTGCGAGTGGACCACCGAGTGGATGTCCACGCGCCACGAGGAGCTGGCCCAGGCCCTGGTCCGGCAACATCTATCGGAGGTACCGCGATGCTCGACAGCTCCCTGAAACGCGTGATGCTCTACGGCTTCGCCGCCGGCATATATCTGGGCGCGGCCGCGGAGGAAATCCGCGCCATCAAACGGATGGTCGCCGCCGCGGGCGAACGCCTGATCGCCGAGACGAAACACGTCCACATCGACGTGGCCGGCCCGGTGCCCGGCGTTGAGGCGTGGCTGCCATCGACCGCGGCTCCGCGGGATCTGCCTTACCAGCCGGTGCAGTCATGATCGCGCGGTATGTGTTCGCGGGCTGGCTGGCGGGCAAGGTGCTCGACTTCGGGACCAGTTGTGTTCGCCGGCGGCTGGACGCGCGCGCGGACCGGCAGTTCGTGCGCGCGTTGCAACGCGCCGTGGCCGCCGAGCTGGTCCGATGATCAGGAAACCGGCCGTGATGCTGGACCAGTGGGATCTGGGCCGCGTCGTGATCCTCAAGCATGGCAACGCCGAAGTGTTCGGCAAGCTGGAAAGCTTCGAACACCGGGCCACCTCGGTCGATGTGCACCTGTCCAGCGGCCGCGTAATCACGATGGCCCTGGACGAGGACTTGTTGGTGGACGGGCCCGAATGACGGTCACTGACGACGAGCTGGCGGCGCGGGCGTTGGAGATTGACCCGGACCGGTCGAACATCGTGGTGTGTGTGGGGATGAAGGGCTCGGGTAAGTCCGAGGTCGCGCGGGTGATCTTTGACCAGTGGCCTTATGACCGTGCGGTGATCGACGTGACCGGCGACGCGCGGCCGCTCGATCCGACTACTCGAGTTATGACCACGCCCTGGCCGGCGACCCTCCCCAAGCCGGACAAGGACCGCGACGAGAAGCGGATCACGGCGTGGTTGCGGGTGAACCCGCGCAGTGACACTTAC
>DASXHV010000184.1:0-17249 GCA_036488285.1 Jatrophihabitans sp.
AACTGGGGATCCCGTACGTGTTCGCGGCCTACTGTCCGATTTTCCTGCCGTCGCCGCATCGCCCGCCACAGCCACTACCGGGCCGGCCGCTGCCGCCGGACGTGACCGACAACCAGGTGCTGAACGACCTGAACATCCAGCACTACAACGCGTTGTTCGGCGACGCGCTCAACACCCACCGGGCGTCGATCGGCCTGCCACCGGTGGGCAACGTCCGCGACCACGTCATCACCGACCACCCGTGGCTGGCGGCGGACCCGATCCTGGGCCCTTGGCAGGAGTCGGCGGACCTTGACGTCGTGCAGACCGGCGCCTGGATCCTCTCGGACGAACGCCCACTGCCGGCCGAGTTGGAGGCGTTCCTGGACGCCGGCACGCCACCGGTGTACGTGGGCTTCGGCAGCATGCGCGCCCCGAAGGACGCCGCCCGGGTGGCCATTGAGGCGATCCGTGCGCAGGGCCGCCGCGTACTCGTCTCCCGCGGTTGGGCCGATCTCGCCCCGATCGACGACCGGGACGACTGTTTCGCCGTCGGCGAGGTCAACCAGCAGGCACTGTACCGCCGGGTGGCCGCCGTTGTGCACCACGGCGGCGCGGGCACCACGACGACGGCGACCCGGGCCGGCGCGCCTCAGGTGGTGGTTCCTCAGATGGCGGACCAACCATACTATGCCGGCCGGGTGGCCGAGTTGGGCATCGGCACGGCACACGACGGCCCGACTCCGACCACAGAATCCCTGTCAGCCGCGCTCAGGGTGACCCTGACCCCCGAGACCCGCGCACGGGCGACCGCCGTGGCCGGCACGATCCGCACCGACGGGGCGACGGTCGCCGCGACGCTGCTGCTCGACGCGGTCGGCCGCGAAAGGCCGCTGACGTGAATCCCTTGACTACCAGCGTGTTCGACCTTCCCGACCGCCTTTCCGCCAAGGCCGACCCGACCCTGATCGCCCGCGACGAGCGGCACTTCGCGGCCATCGCGGAAAGCCTCGACCAGGCGATCGCCGACCTGACCGACCGCCTCGATGCCGAGCGCAAGGCGCCCGGCGGCGTGGGCCAGCAGGCGATGGACCGGGACCTGGAGATCCGCCGGCTGACCGCCCGCCTGCGCACCCTGCGCCGCTACGGTTCCGACCTGTGCCTCGGACACATGGTCAGTGCGGAGCACCCCGAGCCCGTGTACATCGGACGGCTTGCCCTCACGGACAGCGCGGGTCGGCGGCTGCTCCTCGACTGGCGCTCCCCCGCGGCCGAGCCGTTCTTCGGAGCGACCCACGCCAACCCGATGGGTCTGGCAAGCCGCCGCAGGTATCGCTGGACCCGCGGGCGGATCAGCGACTACTGGGACGAGGTGTTCACCACTGATGGGCTAGTCGGGTTTGACCGCCGCGTCACGCTCGACGACCAGTCCGCCTTCATCGCCAGCCTGGGCAGCAACCGGTCGAGCCGGATGCGAGACGTGCTCGGCACCATCCAGGCCGACCAGGACGCCATCATCCGCGCAGGATCGCGCGGTGCTCTCGTCGTCGACGGCGGTCCGGGTACGGGCAAGACCGTCGTCGCGTTGCACCGCTCCGCCTACCTCCTCTACTCCGACCCTCGCCTCGGTCACCACCGCGGCGGCGTGCTGTTCGTCGGTCCGCACCAGCCCTACCTCGCCTACGTCGCCGACGTCCTCCCGAGCCTCGGAGAGGAGGGCGTGCAGACCTGCACCCTGCGAGACCTGGTCGCCGAGGGAGCCGCAGCCGCGATCGAGTCCGACCCGGACGTGGCCCGGCTGAAGTCGTCCGCGGACCTGGTGAAGGCGATCGAGACGGCCGTCCGGTTCTACGAGGAGCCGCCCACGAAAGGACTGATCGTGGCGACGCCCTGGTCCGAAATCTGGCTGAGCGCCGACGATTGGGCCGAGGCGTTCGAAACACCAGAACCCGGTACTCCGCACAACGAAGCGCGCGAGGAGATCTGGGAGGAGCTGCTCACGATCCTGTTGGACAAGAACGACAAGGACAGCGAGGACGGCGATGTCTCGACCGACCTGCTACGCAAGTCGCTGCTGCAGAACAGGGACCTGCTCGCGACCTTCAACCGCGCATGGCCACTGCTCGAAGCGACGGACCTCGTCGGAGACCTGTGGTCGGTACCCGCCTACCTGCGCAAGTGCGCTCCCTGGCTCAGCCGCGATGACGTTCAGTCGCTGCAGCGCAAGGACGCCCAGGCGTGGACTGTGTCCGACCTGCCCCTCCTGGACGCCGCCCGGCAGCGGCTCGGCGACCCGGAGGCGTCACGACGTAAGCGTCGGCGCGAGGCGGCTGTCGCCGACGAGCGGGAACAGCTGGCCATGGTCGTCGACGACCTGGTCGCGGCCGACGACTCCGAGATGCTCGTGATGTCGATGCTGCGTGGACACGACGCGCAGAGCGTCCTGGTCGACGCGTCCGCACTGCCGAGCGATGACCCCGAGCTGCTCGCCGGCCCGTTCGCCCACGTCGTGGTGGACGAGGCTCAGGAACTGACCGATGCGGAGTGGCAGATGTTGCTGCAGCGTTGCCCGTCCCGGAGCTTGACGATCGTCGGTGACCGGGCCCAGGCCCGCCACGGGTTCACGGAGTCGTGGCAGGAACGGCTCGAACGGATCGGCCTCGACCAGATCAACCAGGCCTGTCTGAGCATCAACTACCGGACGCCGGAGGAGGTGATGGTCGAAGCGGAGCCGGTCATCCGGGCAGTGCTCCCGGACGCCAACGTGCCGACTTCCATCCGCAGCAGCGGCGTCCCCGTCGTGCACGGAGCGGTTTCGGAGCTGGGTTCGATCCTCGATGCCTGGCTCGCCGCGCACGCCGAGGGGATCGCCTGCGTCATCGGCACCCAGGACATCGAAGAGGGCACGTTCCGGGCGACATCCCGCATCCGGTCACTGACCCCGGAGCTGACGAAGGGGCTCGAGTTCGACCTGGTCGTCCTCATCGACCCAGAGGCGTTCGGCGGCGCCACGAGCGGCATCGAAGGAGCGGTCGACCGCTATGTCGCGATGACCCGAGCGACCCAGCAACTCGTCATCCTCACGAGCTCCTGACAGCATCTCCGCTGGCGCATTGCCAGAGCGGGTGGCGATCTCGCCAGTGACAATGGCCGAACTTTCTGTCGCCCCTTGCCGACCCTCGGGGGCATGGTCCAAATCAGTACGGAAAGATGGTCCAAAGCAGTATCGCCGCCAGTTCGCGATGAGTTCCTCCAGTTCGAAATCCCTTAAAGCAAGGGGTTGACGCAGTTGGAAGAACTTACGGAATTCGCAGCGAACGACCGCGAACGCCGTCGTTGGGAGCCAGGTTGCGACCCTCGACCGTAGACATTTCACGATCGGCCGGCCGCTCCACGTTGAAGCCTTGACGCTTCGTCCTGAGTAGCCCAACCTGCAGGCTGGTCGCAGCCGAGGTGGCTTCTGCACGGCTGGGACGCGCTCTGCTCGCCGACTTCTCGTGGTCCCCTCCTACGGTCCCGGCACACGCCACCTCGTGAACACGGGCGGAAACCAGATCTTCTGCTGGGTCTCTCGGGCCTAGCGACTTCGGCCCGTCCCGCCGTAACGTGCAAGTTGCTACTTGCGCGTCTCTGAACCGATGTGCAACTGTGTACTTGCACATCGTTGCCGCCGAGGGAGCCACGCCATGGAACAAGATCGAGTCGAACGGACCGTCCACATCGCAGCGACGACGGAGCGTGTGTGGGACATCCTGACCAAGCCAGAACACATCGGCCGATGGTTCGGACCGGGCACTCCCGCAACCGTGGATCTGCGGCCCGACGGCGTCATGGTGCTCGAGCCCGGGCCGCCGGGCGAGAAATATCTGGCTCGCATCGTCAAGGTCGATCCCCCGCATTACTTCTCGTATCGGTGGGCCAGCGCCTTCCCGGACGTGCTGGCGGACGAGACGAACTCGACCTTGGTCGAGTTTCAGCTCGCCGCCGAGGGTGCGACGACGCGCCTGACCGTCTGCGAGAGCGGGTTCGCCACTCTCAAGATCCCGGCCGATCGCGAAGCCTTTGCCTCGTACGAGAGCCACAGCCAGGGCTGGACCGAGGTCATCGGCAACCTCGCCAGTTATGTCGAGCAAGGCGCTTCATGACGACCGCCCTTCTCGATCATGCAGACGAGCTCTTCGCCGCGCTGGCCGAGCCGAACCGTCGCCTGCTCCTCGAACATCTCGGCTCCTACGGTGTCGCCACCGCGACCACCCTGGCAGCCCAGCTTCCGGTGACGCGGCAGGCCGTGACACAACACCTCGCTGTGCTCGAGAGCGTCAATCTCGTCTCGAGTGCGCGGGCCGGACGCGAACGCCGCTACACCGTGCACGTCGAACCGCTCACCGCCGCCGCGAACTGGATGAACCAGGTCGCAGTCCAATGGGATTCCCGACTTGCCGCGATCAAGGCACTGGCCGAGGCCCCTCCCGACTAGCAGGCGAACCAACAATCAAGAGGACGACATGACAACGGAAGACAAGGTCGTGCTGGTAACCGGTGCCAACCGCGGCATCGGGCAGGCGTTGGTCGAACAAGCCCTGAGGAGAGGCGCGAGGCGCGTTTACGCCGGCACGCGCCAACCCTTGGCTCACCCGGATGAGCGCGTCACGCCGCTGATCTTGGACGTAACCAACGCGGCGCAGATTCAGGAAGCGGTCGAGGCGGTCGAGTCCCTCGACATTCTCATCAACAACGCCGGCGTCGCGCTCTACGACGACCTCAGCGACAAGGCCACGATCGAACAGCACCTCGCCGTGAACCTCTTCGGCACCCACGCGGTAACCCTGGCTTTCCTGCCGTTGCTCACCCAATCGCGGGGAGCCATCGTCAACGGGCTGTCGCTAGCGGCCTTTGCCTCGTTGCCAATGATCCCGGCCTACTCGATCTCGAAGGCCGCCTCGTTCTCGCTCTCGCAGTCGCTGCGTGCGCTTCTTGCCGGGCAGGGCGTGAGCGTCCATTCCGTCATGACTGGCCCGACGGACACGGAGATGTCCCGGGGCCTGGACGTGCCAAAGGCTTCTCCGGAGTCCGTCGCGCAGGCCATCTTCGACGGAGTGGAGAACGGGGAGGAAGACATCTTCCCCGACCCCATGTCGCAGTCCATCGCCGAGAGCTGGCGGGGTGGCGCCGCCAAGGCTATGGAGCGCCAGAACGCTTCGCTCGTGGCTGCCGACCAGGTCGCGTCGTGAACCCGGGAGATGTGGTGCCAGCTCGGTTCGGTGTCATGTCACGCGCTCGGGCCGCCGCAACGCCGGCCGCGCTGACGGTGACGCTCGGGATAGCCGCCGCGTCCTGGGTGGTCGCGGTCCGGCAGATGAGCGGGATGGACATGGGTGTGGCGACCCAGCTCGGTTCGTTCGGGTTCTTCGTCGTGCTCTGGGTATTGATGATGGCGGCGATGATGCTGCCGGGCGCGGTTCCGGCCGTCTTGAGACGCGCTCACGCCAGCAGGCAGGTAGCTGCCGTACCGCTGTTCGTCGGGTCTTACCTCGCTGTCTGGACACTCGTGGGTCTCGCCGTCTTCGCGCTGTACCGGCCGCACGGGACTGTCGCGGCCGGCGTGGTTGCGATCGCGGCTGGCGTCTACGAGCTGACCCCTCTGAAGCAGCGCTGCCGTCAGCGATGCCGCGACAGCGTCGGCTCCGGTCTCGAGTTCGGGCTCTACTGCGTCGGCTCGAGCATCGGATTGATGCTGATCTTGGTCGGGCTGAGTGTCATGAGCGTCGCCTGGATGGCCATCATCGCGGTGCTCGTCGTAGCCCAGAAGCTCCTACCCCGTAAAGCAGCCCTCGACGTGCCGCTTGCACTCGCGATCATCGGACTCGGAGTCCTGATCATCGTCGCGCCCTCGATTATTCCCGGACTAATGCCAGCGATGTAACGACAAAGGAGATAGCAATGACCGACCACAAGACTGGAACTCGTGAAGAGTGGCTCGCTGCCCGGCTGGAGTTGCTCGAGGCGGAGAAGGCACTGACACGACGCAGCGACGAACTCGCCCGGCAGCGACAGGAGCTGCCGTGGGTTCGCATCGACAAGCAGTACCACTTCCAGACGGACGCGGGTACAGCCTCGCTCGCTGATCTTTTCGGCGGACGCTCGCAGCTGCTCATCTATCACTTCATGTTCGGGCCCGACTACGAGGCCGGCTGTCCGAGCTGCTCGGCGATCGCGGACGGCTTCAACGGCTCCGTGGTCCATCTCGCGAATCACGACGTCTCGTTCTGCGCGGTGTCGCGGGCCCCGCTGGAGAAACTGCAGACGTACAAGCAGCGGATGGGCTGGAGTTTCCCCTGGGCATCTGCATTCGACAGCGACTTCAACCACGACTTCCACGCGGCGTACACCAAGCAGGAGTGGGAGTCCGGCGCGGTCGAGGCCAACTTCCGCGCGGAGGACCTCCGGCCGTCCGGTCAGGACGGTCCCGGGCTCGACGACTTCGCATCGAGCATCGTCGGAACCGACTGGGAGACTTACAGGCGCGAAGGGCCCGGCGTGAGTGCGTTCACGCTCGAGGACGGCATCGTCTACCACACCTACTCGGCGTATGCCCGCGGCTTGGACGGCCTGTGGGGCATGTACCAATGGCTTGACCGCGCTCCGCTCGGCCGCAACGAAGACGGCCACTGGTGGCGCCGACACGACGAGTACGACAACCAGTGAAGGAAACCCACGACACCCAAACGACGATGACCCCGCACGAGCGACCTGTCCGGCGATAGCACCATCGTCCGTGCTCAGAGCAGCCGGAAGTTCCCGACGAGTGTCGCTTTGGCGGGGCGAACGGGACCCACGACCCGCGAGTTCAGGTCACGCTGAAATTCGTCGAAGGCTGCCAGTCCTGGTAGCGGACTTTCCTCGCGTGGCGTGATGACCAGGTGGAGGAAGGTGTTCTCCTCGGGCAGCAGCAGAGTGCCGTAGCGGAGCCCGTCCGGCTTTGCGTCGTCGAGCGCGGCGAAGACTTGTGACACCAGGCGGGTGTTCTCGGCGACGGTTTCGGGTGTTGTCGTGTAGCGCACGATACGAAGGTTGGTCATGCCTATACAGACTCGGCCAGTGGTCGGATTGCATCGCAGGCGGCATCGCCTGCTTGTGTGGCGGTGTCGGCTTGCGCCTTGTTCGGTGCGAAGACGGCGACCAGGGCACCGGCGGCTGCTGCCGCCGCGGCAATGATCTCCGCGTGCCGGAATCCGTGCATGAACGCCGCCGCGGTCTGGTAGCCGCCGTTCGCTGCGAACACCGCGGACAGGATGGCGACGCCGAAGACGCCGCCGGACTCGCGCACGGTGTTGTTCGTACCGGCGGCGACACCGGATTCGGTGATCGGAACCGAGCCGACGACCGCGTTGGCGACGGTCGGGAACACCATCGAGATGCCGATGCCCGCGACGACGAGCGGTAGGACCAGGGTGCCGTAACCGACGCCGGGTTTGGCCACCAGGCCGAGCCAGAGCAGGCCGGCGCCTTGGATGAGTAGGCCGAACAGCATGAACGGTTTGTTGCCGATCTTGTCGGACAGCCCGCCCGCGATGGGGGCGACGAGCATCGGCATGCCGGTCCACACCAGCATCCGCAGACCGGTCTGTAACGGGTCGTAACCCAGTCCGACCTGAAACATCTGGGCGATCATGAACAACGAGCCGATGAGGGCGAAGGACAGGAAGAACGCCACGCCGTTGGCGGTGGAGAAGCCTCGGCTGCGGAAGTAGCGCAGCGGGATCATCGGATAGCGGGCCCGCCGCTGCCATCCCAGGAAGACGCCCATCAAGATCGCACCGGCAATCAGCGCGCAGATCACCTCCCGGTTGCCCCAGCCGATTTCCGGCGCCCGCACGGGCGCCCAGGTCAGGCAGAATAGGGCCGCGGCGACGAGTCCGAGGCCGGGCAGGTCGAGCTGCGGACGGTTGCCGAGGTTGTCGCTGAGCTTCAGCAGGCACAGCACCATCGCGACGATGCCGACGGGGACGTTGATCCAGAAGATCCACTGCCAGTCGATGTCCTGGATGATCAGCCCGCCGAGCACGGGGCCGGCGGCCACACCCAATCCGGTGATGCCACCCCAGATGCCTATCGCGGCTCCCCGCTTCTCGATCGGGAAGGCGTCGCTGATCAGGCTGAGCGACAGCGGCAGCACCAAAGCCGCCCCCGTCCCCTGCACCAAACGCGCCCCGATCAGCGTGCCCACGCTGCCCGACAGCGCGCAGCCTATGGACGAGGCGACGAACACGCCGAGGCCCAGGACGTACATGTTCCGCTTGCCGAACCGGTCACCCAACGCTGCGCCGGTCAGCATGAGGCAGGCGAAGGCCAGGTTGTAGGCGTTGATCGTCCATTCCAGATCCGACAGGCTCGCGTGCAGGTGCTGCTGCAGTGTTGGCAGCGCCGTGGACACGACGACCACGTCGAGGGCGGTGATGAAGGCGCCGATCGAGGCCAGGATCAGCGTCCACGCCACCGCCGGTGACGTGGGCTCGGATGAGTGTGTGCTGCTTGCCATGTGCTTCCTTCCGTCGTCTCGCGGCGATGTGCCGCTGCACCTCGATCGGTTCGGTTGTCTGCCGACCTGGGGTGCGAGTAGCGGGGCCGGTCTCAGGGGCCGCTTCGGCGATCTGGGATTCGGCTCGTGTGTCGTGGATGTAGACCATCCGGAGATCGCGAATGCATCGGAGTTGCCGGTGATCCCGCCGGGGTCCTGGCGCGATGGCGGGATGCAACGCCGTGACGAACGCGGCGCACGAATCGGTGCTGGATGCGCCGATGCATTTTCACGCTCCGGGAGGTCTGTACCTAGGAAGACCTGACCGGAAGGACCGGCCGACCATGAGCACAAGCACGACCACGACCACGAGCACGACCACGACCACGAGCACGACCCGCAGAAAACCGGCCTCCTTGGCGTGGGTGCTCGTCCTGACCGCGGTTGCCGCGCTCGTGGTGGCACTCGATCAGCTTGTTGTGGCCACGGCTTTGGACACCATCCATCGCGACCTGGGGGCGTCGATGTCCAGCCTGGAGTGGACGGTCAACGCGTTCAGTCTCAGCTTCGCCGCGCTGATGATCCCCGCCGCCGAGGTCGGGGACCGGCTCGGTCGCAAGCGCACCTACCTGCTGGGCCTGGTGATGTTCGCGGTCGCATCGGCGGCCTGCGCGCTCGCCCCGAACATCGGGCTGCTGATCGCAGCGCGGATCTTGCAAGGCATCGGTGCGGCCCTGATCTCGCCGGCCGCCCTGGCCCTGCTGACTTCGGCCACCCCGCCGCACAAGCGGGGTGCGGTGATGGGCATCTACGCCGCCGTCATGGGTCTGGCTGTGGTCGGTGGACCGTTGGTGGGTGGTGCGGTCACTCAGGGCATCGCGTGGCAGTGGATCTTCTGGATCAACCTCCCGATCATCGCGCTGGTCCTCCCGTTCGCGGCCACCAAACTCGTCGAGGTCAGGGGGACTCCGACCCGTCCGGATTTCGTCGGGCTCGTTTTGTCGGCAGCCGCGATGTTCGCTCTGGTCTGGGGGCTGGTGCGCTCGGGTCCCGCCGGCTGGGCAAGCGGCGAGGTGCTTGGCACCCTCATCGGCGGCGGCATCCTGCTGAGCCTGTTCGTCGGGTGGGAATTGCGTGTTACCCAGCCGATGCTGCCGATGCGCCTGTTCAAGATCCGTGGATTTGCCGCCGGCAACCTGTCCACCCTGCTGTTGACGGCGTCGCTGTTCAGCACAGTCTTTTTCCTGGCCCAGTATCTTCAGATCGCGTTGGGCTACTCGCCGCTCGGCGCCGGTGTCCGGTTCCTGCCCTGGACGGTTCCGCTGTTCTTCATCGCGCCGCTCGCCGGACGGCTGCAGGACCGGATCGGCCCGAGATGGCTGATCTCGGTCGGCCTGGCCCTGCAGGGCACCGGGCTGCTGTGGCTGGGGATCAGCGCGCACCAGCACGACTCCTACAACTCCGCGATCGCCGCGCTGATCATCTCGGGTGTCGGCACGTCGATGGCGATGCCGGCGCAGCAGAGCGCGGTCATGACCTCCGTGCCGCCACAGTCCCTGGGCAAGGCCGCCGGCACGTTCAGCACCCTGCGCCAGCTCGGCGGCGCCCTCGGTATCGCTATCCTGGCCGCAGTCTTCGCCGCCAACGGCAGCGACCATTCGCCGACACAGTTCGCCGACGGGTTCTCGGCCGCCATCATCGCCGCAGCGGTGCTGGCCTTCGCCGGGGCTGCCGCCGGACTTCTGGCGCCAGGCCGCAGGCCTGCGCCCCCGACGGCGCCGGTCCCGACTCCGGCCGCCGTCTCAGCCCAGGAGGAGCTCGGTGTCAGTTGACAACGATGCGCCAGCCGGCGACTTCGCCGAGCTGGCCGACCCCTACCGCCGCGAGCTGCTCGCCCACTGCTACCGGATGCTCGGATCGCTTCAGGACGCCGAAGACCTCGTCCAAGAGACCCTGCTGCGGGCCTGGCGCGGATACGACGCATTCGACGGACGCTCCTCATTACGGACGTGGCTCTACCGGATCGCGACCAACGCCTGCCTGAGCGCCCTCAAGAACAGCAACCGGCGGGTGCTGCCGTCGGGCCTCGGTGCTCCCACCACCGACTCGGCGACTGCGACCCTGGACCGGCTCGACACGCTGCCCTGGCTGGACCCGATCCCGACGCGGAGTTTCGTAGCCCCGTCGGATGACCCGGCCACCATCGTCGCCGTCCGCGACAGCACGCGGCTGGCGCTGATCGCCGCATTCCAGACACTGCCCACTCGCCAACGAGCGGTGTTGATCCTCGTTGACGTGGTGGGCTTCACCTCGAGCCAGTCAGCACAGTTCCTCGACATCACGGTGACCGCCGCGCGCAGCCTGCTCCAGCGGGCGCGGGCGACGCTCGCCCACGACCTGCCCACCCAGGACCGGGTCGTACCCGATACCGATCTCGACAGCGACCTTCTTCGGCGGTACCTGCACGCATTCGAAACAGCAGACACCGCCGCCCTAGCGCAACTGCTCCGCTCCGATGTCGAGTACGAGATGCCCCCCATCCCGACCTGGTACCTCGGACGCCCCGCGGTGCTCGACCATCACACCCGGCGAGTGTTTCGCACCCCACGTCGCGGGATCGCGACATCGGCCAACGGCTACCCCGCACTCGCCATCTACCTCCAGATTGCCGACGGCTCCTTCCAGGCACACGGCATCCAGGTCATCGAGTCACAGGACGGCCTGATCACCCACATCGCGGTGTTCCTCGACAAACACCTCTTCCCCAAATTCGGGCTTCCGATGTTTCTGCCGGCTGCGGTCACCTCGTGACCGGCATGCCGCACCCGCTCGACCTTCTCGCGCAAGCGGTTAATGTCGCCAGCAACAGCCTGCACACAGCACGCGGGATCCTTCCGACCAGCCCGACGCCCTGCAGCGAATGGGACCTCGGCACGCTGGTCTTCCACCTTGCCGACTCCGCCGCGACACTGCGCGAGCTCATCGTCGGCGACGCGCCCGGCGCACCGCCAGCGGCCGGCTGCGTTCCCGCCCAGCGTGAGCTGCGCAGGCTCCGCGACGCGGTACACGACGCACCCCGGCAGGATCCCGCGGTTGAACTCATCGCCTTGACCGGCTCCTTCGAACTCACCATCCACGCCTGGGACATCAACCAAGCCACCGGCAGCACCGAGAGGCTTCCCGCCGACCTCGTGAGCACCCTGCTCAATTTCGCCCCGGTCGTACTCAACGACATCGACCACGCTGGACTGTTTGCCACCACCAGGCCACCCACAGCTGGCCAGTGCGCGGAGGCCGAACGACTCCTCGCCCTGTTCGGGCGAGGACCCGGACCCGGGCACGTGCCGACGGTGTGAGCATCAGCCGGGCAACGCGGCGATGAATTCCACCTTCTCGGCACTGCTGACCGCCGGCACCGCAACCGTCCAACGGGCACCGAAGGTCAGGGTGACGTGACTGTCGACCGCCACCGGCTCGAAGGAATGCACCTGGGCATTCAGCTCGATGCCTCCGCAGGCAAGAACCAGGTCGGTATGCGCGCCGGCAAACGTCGATGAGATGACCTTGCCGGTGGTGGCATTGGTGAGTTCGGTCCCGTCCAGTTCACGCATATGGCGTGTACCCAGATGAAGGTTCTCCGGGCGGATCACGAGCGTCACCTCATCGCCGACGCTCAAAACATGGGTGTGGCAAGCCCATAGTCGACCGAACTCGGTGTCGACCGAGACCGTTCCCGCCGACGTGTCGGCAGCGGCGACGACGGTGCCCGCAACCAGGTTGGCTTCGCCAATAAAGCCCGCGACGAACACATCCGCCGGCTGGCGGTAGATCTCCTCCGGGGTGCCCACCTGAATGACGCGGCCTTCCTTCATCACCGCGATGTGATCCGCCATGACCAATGCCTCGACCTGATCGTGGGTTACATACACCGAAGTAATCCCGAGTTCGCTGGCGATCCGCTTCAGCTCGATCCGCATCAACGCGCGCAGGCGTGAATCGAGGTTCGACAGCGGTTCGTCGAAGAGCAGCAAGTCCGGCTGCGCCACGACCGCGCGGGCGAGCGCGACCCGCTGCTGCTGTCCACCACTGAGGTAGGTCGCGCCGCGATCGGCAAGATCCGCCAAGCCGACCACATCCAGGACTTCGGCCACTCGCTTGCGCGCCGCCTCATGTCGAAGCGCGCCTGATCGGGCATGTCGCAATGCGAAGTCGACGTTCTGTGCGACGGTCATGTGTGGCCAGATGGCATAGTCCTGAAAGACCATGCCGATATTGCGCTTGACCGCCGGGGCCGACTTGCCGACCGTCGCGACTATCGCATCACCTATCTGAATCTGGCCGCCGGTGATCGACTCCAGGCCGGCGATGCAACGCAGCAATGTGGTCTTGCCCGACCCGGATGCACCCAACAGTATGAAGAACTCGCCAGCGGCGATCGACAGGTCGACTCCCTTGACCGCGGCGACGTCCGCCCGGTGCGCCGAACCGGCGTAGGTCTTCTGAACCCCGCTGAGCTGTAGGGCCTTCAATGGCGTGCCTCCCTCGTGCTCGAGTAGCGCCGCGCCAGCAAGGTCGCTCCCACACTTACGACGGTAAGCAGCAGACCCAGCGCCGCCGCGGTTTGGATGTCACCAAATCCCCATCGGGTGTACAGCTCGACGGCAACCGTCCGGTTGCCCGAACCAGCTAGTACGACGGTCAGCGTGAGGTTGGACAGCGCGTAGGCAAATGCCAGCACCCACGCGTTCGCTACTGACGGCGCAGCCAGCGGAACGGTGATACGCCTGAGCCGGGACAGAAAACCCGCCCCGCACATCTCGGCCGCATCCTCGAGGTTGCGCTGGATTTGACCCAGTCCGGCCGTGGTGATGCGGGTGGTCAGGCCGAGCGTGACGATCACCATGCCGATCACCAGCAAAGTCATCGTTCCGAACAGCCGGATGTGGGCATGCGTGCCCAGCCACAGCGAGGAGAAGAGCAAGCTGACACCGAGGACCACGCCGGGGATGCCGTGCGTGATGAAGGCGCAGATGTCCGTCAGCCGCCCCAACACACCGCGCTTGCGTAACAACAGCCAGCTGTTCAGCGTCCCGATCACGCAGACGATGCTGGCCGACACGACGCCCAGCACCAGCGTGTTGCGCACCGTGCTCGTGAAACTCGGCACTGTGAAGACCCGCCGATACGCCTCGATCGTCATCGTCTTGACACCGGACAAGGTCGGCGTCGAATAGAAGGAGTGCGTGCTCATCCACAGCAAGATGAACAGCGGAAGGATGACGACGAACAACACGTATCCGAGCACCAGCACGAAGACAGCTGCTCCGGAAGCACCATGCAATTCGATCGGACGGCGTCGGTAGGACTTCCCGGTAATGACCGCATACCGTTCGGACCGTCCGATCATCCGGTAGTACCAGAACATCGGAACCAGCGCGAAACCCAGCAGCAGCACCGACATCGCGTTCGCCGAGCCGTAATTCGGAATGCCCACCGCGGGATTGAGCTCGCTGTAGATCGCGGTACTGAAGACCTTCGTGCCGTCCTGCAATCCGAGCACGGCGGGTATGTCGAAGGCTTGAGCCGCTGTGACGAACTGGTAGATCAGGACCGCAGCCAGGCCGGGTGCCATCAGCGGGAGCACGACCTCGCGGAGCCGCGCCCAGCGGCCTGCCCCGGTGACCTCGGCAGCTTCTTCGAGCGCTCCACTGGTGGAACGGACTACCGGCGCCATCAACAACAGCGAGAACGGGACGAGCAGGAATCCCTGAATCACCGTGATCGACAGCAACGACCCCGACTGCAACGGACCGGGGCCGTTCACTCCTGGGAGTAACTGCAGCATCTTGTTGATCAGGCCGGCACGCGGGTCGAGCAGCAGTCCCCACGCGATGCCGGCAACGACCTGCGGCATCGCGACCGGCGCCACGATGAGAGCGAAGAACGTTGCTCGCAGGGGCATATTCGTTCGTTCCAGGACCACAGCGAGGCCCAGGCTGATCAACAACCCGACAGCCAGTGATCCCACAACGAACAACACGGTGTTGATGATGGGATGGATCAAGCGTCCGTCGGTGAAGACCTGGGCATAGTTGTGGACGGCCAAGCGGGCATCCGAGGTGAACGGCAAACCCGTCGGGCTGACCGAGAAGCTGCTCCACAGCAGGATGCCGACCGGCACGGCGACCAGAACAATAGTCACCACGCCGGCCAGACCTGCCAGGGATGGCCGTGGCAGACGGCGCTGTCGCGCAGGCCGCAAAGGACTCTGCTCGAGCGGCGTGACACTCGGTGCTTGGGTCAGCACGATTGATGCCTCAACTCATGAACCGCCGAGCGCCGTTGCGATCTCGCCCGTTACCTTCGCCACCAGGGCGGCCTGCTCGTCGGTCGAGTACGTCACGACCTGCTTGCCCTGCGCCTCAGCCGGTAGCTGATTGGTCCGGTTGTCCTTCGTAGCGGTAAATGCCTGACCGCCAGAGGCCGATGTAAACCAGATGGCGAACAGCAACGCCGCGTACTTGTCTGGCGAATCCGCCGTCAGGTACCAGAGCGTGTCCTGAACGAGCACGGGCGTCGGGATGACGAAGTCGATCGGAGCATTCTTCGCGAGCTGAGTCTTGACATCCTCCAGCGCGGCCGGGCGGAGCGTCTGAGCGCCGGCGGACAGGTTCACCAGTCCGGCGGTGGAACCCTTGACCAGCTTGGGGCTAGTGGTGGACTTCAACGACTTCACGTACGAGACGGTGTCGCTCTCACCCTTGGATACGGCGAGGATGTTGAAGGGGAATCCACGCGGATCCAGGCTGAGCTGGCCCTTCCATTTCGCGTCATTGAGCGCGTCCCAAGTGGCGGGAACCGTGCTCTTGTCCGGAATCGAATTCTTGTTGTACGCAAGTGCATACACCGAGCGGTACTCCAACAGACCACCGTCGGGGCTGATGATGTTGCTCGTAACGTTGTACGAGGCCCACTTCGGATCGGTATTGACCAGCTTCGAGGACACCAGGGTCGGCATGAACTCCTTGCGGCCCTGGATGATGTCGGGCAAGGATTGCCCCGCTGCCTTGCCAGTGACGAGCTTCGACGCTTGCTGGTCGGGGTTTACTGCCGTCGTCTCGAGCTTCAAACCAGGGTAGGTCTTACTGAATTCGGCGAACGCCTCCTGCATCTCGGCAGGATCCTCGCCGCCCCACAGGACGATCTTGCCTTCCTTCTTCGCCTCGGTGTAGAGGTCCTGCAGGCTGGTCCCGACACTGGCACTCGGCGAACCGTTACCTGCGGAGCTGGAACCGCTGCTACACGCAGCAGCCATCGATACCACGAGTGCACCAGCGGCGACGGCAGCAACACCGCGACGGTAGGCCGTTGTCCTCAGTCGATACGATCTCATCCGTAGCTTCCCGTCTACTGGCTGGATGCGTTACGCGGGAACGTCATCCCGTCGTCACGCAGGGGTAGATGTGCCTTCGCCCGGCTTGGACTTGTACGCCGACGCCGGTTCGAGAACTCGCATTTCGACGCCCGCCTCGGGTCCTAGCGCGGAGTCGAGGTTCGGCCACACCACGAGCAGTCGTGCGGCCTGGTGCCCATCGTTGAAGTGCTGGTAGGTCACGCCCAACTCGCGGATGGGTATGGCGATGACGTCGCCGGCTTCCCACTGATTACGGGTGCCGTCGAGCTCGGTAAATCCTGCCCCGGTAAGGACGAAATGAACCTGGCCGCCTTGGGTCTGCAGGCGTCCACTTCGCCCGCCCGCCTCGATCGAAAGCTCGTGGAAATACAGCGACCGCGTCGTCGGACCGTACAGATCGGGGTGTAGGTACCACCGCATCAGGCCCATCACGGTGGACTCCGCTGTGGCCTCGTCCCGGCTGACCAGCTTGGCACCCTCGACACTGCGCAGGCGTTGCAGCGCCGCGTCCGCCAACGTCTTCTCAAACAACGTCATGCTGGTGGCCTCCGTGCTCCGGCACTTGCGCGGCAGAGTCGGACTGCCAGCCGGTCTGTTCCTTCACTTGAGTGAGCATCGACCCAGTCATGTGCATGAATGGCAAGAAAACGAAGGCGATCCACTCGCTGCTTCCGGTCGGGTCGAGGTTGAAGTGTTGGTGCTCGACCCCGCCGGGTTTGACCGGCAACACGAGTACGTCGCCGACCTTCCAGTCGATCCGAGCGCCGTCGAAAACGCTGTACCCGTGACCGCGCAGCACGTAGATGACCAGGCCGCCCTGGTGAGTGTGAGCTCCCGACTCGGTGAGTACCTCCTTGCGGAAGACCATCCAGTCATGGGTCGGAACATCGTCGGCCTCGATGTGCAGGTAGTACTTGCTCCGTCCCTGCCTGGAGGTTTGCCAGGCGCGTTCCTCGCCACGGATGACGACCTGGCCCGATTCCGCCATTCGGCGTCGCGCCTTGAAGGTTTCGAACATGACCTCGTACGGATGGGTTTTCACCTTGGTGTGGACTGCACCGAGCGGGGCTCGCGCAGGTTCGCCTATGCGCGTTACGGCAGCTGATGAACCGAATTCATCCGAATTCATAAGGGAGACCCGTTCTCTCTGGAGCTGGTCCTACGGACTTGCGATTCGCTTGGTGCTGCTGATGGCTTCAGATGACGGCCTGATTCGCGTAGTGGGCAACGGTATGTTGAATCCAACGGCCCGTCAAGGCATGCCTGGGTTTATTCCAGATCGAAACCTGCCCGAAATGAGTCACACCCGAATCGCAGATTGCCTTTATAAATTAGGGA
>DASXHV010000197.1:0-16334 GCA_036488285.1 Jatrophihabitans sp.
GAGGGTGTAACCGTGGCTCGACAGGGTTACCGTGAGATCTCATGAGCGAGCATCGCAGCGAGGAACGTGAGCAGCTGTGCCGCGCGACTCTGGTCTGGGGTGAGGGTTACCTCAACTACGACTTCGGCGAGCATCCGATGGCGCCGATACGGCTCGATCTGACGGTGTCGTTGGCCAGGACCCTCGGCGTTCTCGACCAGCTGACTGTGATCGAACCCACCCCCGCTGACACAGAGCAGCTGTTGAGCGTGCACGGCGCGAGATACCTCGATGCGGTCCGGGCCGCCAGCTCGGACCCGTCGTTCATGGGCTTCGGGCTGGGTAGCGCGGACAACCCGGTGTTCGACGGAATGTACGACGCGTCCGCGCTGATTGCGGGCGGTTCGCGCCTTGCAGCGCTGCAGGTTGCCACCGGGGCGGCCGATCACGCCGTGAACATCGCCGGTGGATTGCATCACGCGATGCACGATTCGGCGGCCGGCTTCTGCGTTCTCAACGACGTGGTGCTGGCCATCCGCACCTTGCTCGCCAGCGGTGTGGAGCGCGTCGCGTACGTCGACATCGACGTCCATCACGGCGATGGCGTGCAGGCGGCGTTCTACGACGACCCACGGGTACTCACTCTGTCGATGCATCAGGACCCGCGAACGCTCTACCCCGGAACGGGAATGCCGACCGAGTTGGGCGATGGTCCGGGGCACGGCACTTCGATCAATCTGGCCTTGCCGCCGGCGACGTCGGACGACGGTTGGCTGCGGGCGTTCGCCGCCGTCGTGCCCGGCGCGTTGACCGCGTTCAAGCCGGACGTACTGGTCACCCAATGCGGATGTGATACCCATCACGAAGACCCGCTGGCTGACCTCGCGCTGACGATCGACGGCCAGCGAGCGGCCTACGCCGAGCTGCATCGGTTGGCTCACGAAGTCGCCGGCGGCAAGTGGCTCGCTCTCGGCGGTGGCGGCTACGGAGTCCTACGTTGTGTGCCTCGAACCTGGACCCACCTGATCGCCGAGGTGTCCGGTCGGCCGATCGCTCCGGAGACCCCACTCCCACAGAGTTGGATTGACGGTCTGCGTCGCCGGGGCGTCACGGCAAACCTGCCGACCGTGATGGGTGAAGGCCGCCAGCCTGACCCGCAAGCGTGGATGCCCGGTGGTGACTCATGGCTGGACAGATCAATCTGGGCAACCAGAGATGCCAGCTATCCGCTGCTCGGCCTCGACCCGAGCGATCCGCGGGACTAACCGGTGGACACGGGGCCCGGCGACGACGCCGTCAGTAACGACTACCCACCGCATTGGGAGGCTGACGTCGTCGTCGCCGACGGCGGCACCGTGCACCTTCGGCCGATCACTCCGGCCGACGCCGATGCGCTCGTCGCTTTGCACGCGACGCTATCGGTGCGCACTCGGTATCTGCGGTACTTCTCGGCATATCCCACCATCCCGCAGCGCGATCTCGATCGGTTCAGCCACGTCGACCATGTGAACCGGATTGCACTGGCGGTCTGGCTTGGCCCCGACATCATCGCGGTCGGGCGGTTCGACCGGCTCGGGCCCGATTCACATACCGCTGAGGTCGCCTTCCTCGTGGCCGATGACCATCAGGGACGTGGCATCGGTTCGGTGCTGTTGGAGCACCTGACCGAAGCGGCACGCGAACGTGACATCACCCGCTTCGAGGCCCTGGTGCTGGCGGAAAACAGAACGATGATGCGGGTATTTCTCGACGCCGGCTACCAACCGTCGCGGCAGTTCGACGGCAGCGAGGTCACCCTCGAGTTCGACATCGCCGCCACCGCCCTCACCGAGAAGGTGATGATCGAGCGTGAGCAACGCGCGGAGTCACGGTCCATTCGTCGGCTGCTGTTTCCCCGTTCGGTGACGGTGATCGGGGCGAGCGCCGACGAGTCCAAGATCGGCAACCTGGTGCTGGAGAATCTCAAACGCTCCGGTTTCACTGGCCCGATCTATCCCGTGAACCCGAACACGCCTGCCATCGATGGCGTGCCGACGTTTTCCACGGTTGCCGACATCAACGAGTCGGTGGACGCAGTCGACCTCGCGGTGCTGGCTGTTCCGGCTGCCACCGTCGCCGAGGTCGTCACCGACTGCGGCGACCGCGGCGTGCGCGGACTGGTCGTGATCTCATCCGGGTTCGGCGAATCGGGTGACGATGCCGAACGCGAGAAAGGCCTTGTCGCACAACGCAATCTGGTTTCGGTGGCGCGTGCCAACGGGATGCGGGTGGTCGGACCCAACTGCCTCGGCGTGATCAACACCGATCCGTCGATCGCGCTGAATGCGTCGCTGTCCACGGTGTCGCCGCTGCGCGGCCGAGCCGGCTTCTTCTGCCAGTCCGGGGCGCTCGGGGTCGCTGTGCTCGGTGAGGCTGCCCGCCGCGGCCTTGGTGTTTCGACGTTCGTGTCGGCCGGCAACCGAGCCGACGTGTCCGGCAACGACCTGTTGCAGTTCTGGGAGTCCGATCCGGCAACCGAGATTGCCCTGCTGTACCTGGAGAGCTTCGGAAACCCACGTAAGTTCGCCCGGCTGGCGCGCAGGTTCGCCAGGAACAAGCCGATCGTCGCGGTGAAGAGTGGCCGTGGATCGGTGGTGGCCGGCCTGCAGCACACGTCTGTCGAGGTGCCGGAGTCGAGCGTGCAGGCGCTGTTCGAAGCGTCCGGCGTGATCCGCACGGAAACCCTCGCACAACTGTTCGACGTCGCGATCCTGCTGACCACGCAACCGCTGCCGGCGGGGAATCGCGTTGCGGTGGTGGGGCATTCCACCGCACTGGGCGTGCTCGTCGCTGATGCGTTGGCCACCGCGGGCCTGCCGATGACGCAGCTTGTCGATGTGGGAACCGATGCCAGCGCCGATGAGTTCATCGCCGCGGTGGGCCGCACCTTGGCTGCTGATGCTGTGGACGTGGTGGTCAGTATCTTCGTGCCGCCGATGCGGCGCGGCTCCGAGGACGAGGTTGCGCGGCGGCTGCGTGAGGTGGCGGCCGGGCAGGCAAAGCCGGTTCTGACCACCTTTCTCGGCTTCGACGGCGTGCCGGCTGCCCTTGCGGTTCCAGGCGATGTGGCTCCGATGCGCGGTTCGATCCCGTCGTACTCCTCGCCCGAACGCGCGGTAGCGGCGTTGGCGCACGTGATCCGCTATGCAACGTGGCGGCGGCGGGATCCGGGCGTCGTCCCTGAGGTCAGCGGGGTGCGGACCGACGCGGCGCGGGTGTTGGTCGACGCGGCAATGGCTACGCACCCCGAAGGTTGTGAATTCACCGACGCCGAGGCTGCTGAGCTTCTTGCGTGTTACGGCATCACGCTGGTCGCCTCGGTGCGCGTGCATGGTGTCGAAGAGGCGGTGGCTGCTGGGGAATCTCTCGGTTGGCCGGTGGCTTTGAAGAGCATCGGTGCGGTGCGGTTGCATCTCGCCGATGGGGATGACATCAGGGAGGCATGGCAGTCCCTGGAGTTGCGGCCGGGTGCCGAGGCGATGGTGCAGCCGATGGCGCCACGGGGTATCGACACGCTGTTGGAACTTCAGGACGACCGGTCCTTCGGTTCGTTGGTTTCATTCGGCGTCGGAGGTCTGGCGACGGATCTGCTCAACGACCGGGCGTATGCGGCGGTGCCGCTGACCTCCCTGGATGCCGCGGAGTTGATCAGTGCTCCGAAGGCTTTCCCGCTGTTGACCGGTTACGGCGGAGCGGAGCCGGCCGACATCGCGGCGTTGGCCGAACTCGCGCTGCGGTTGTCTCAGCTGGCCGATGAACTTCCCGAGGTTGTGCAGTGCTCCCTCGCACCGGTAGTAGCAGCGACCCAAGGCGCATACGTCTTGAGCGCGACTGTGCTTCTCGCACCACCTAACGCACGCTTGGATCTGGGAGCTCGGCGGCTACGCGGTCTGTAACCCGCTGGCGTCAGCTTGCGCGGCGACGCCGGCCACCACGCGATGCCAGATAGTCCGACACCACATATTCACCGAGCGCTCCGGCCTTCGGTAGGAACAGCCGGCCGCCGTTACGCCGACCCACCTCGCCCATGAACTCCACCAGGCGTGGCTCGGAATCGAGCATGAAGATGTTGATGGTGGCCCCGCGCCGAGTGCATCGCTCGACCTCTGCGAGCGTGGCGGCGATGGTCTCCTCCGACGGAGGCCACATGAACTCAGAGAAGCCGTCCGCGGCCAGGTGCGCGGTCGGTTCGCCGTCGGTGATCACGAGGATCACCGGTTCCTTGCCACGATGCCGGTCCAGGTGGCGGCGCGCCAACATCAGTGCGTGTTGCAGGTTGGTGCCGTACACCCGTTCCCAGTCGTGGTTCACCAGATCTCGCGGCCGCATCGTGCGGGCATAGTCGGAGAACCCGATGATCTCGATCGAATCCTGCGGGTACTTGGTGCTGACCAACGCGTGCAATGCCAGCGCGGTGGTCTTCGCTTCGCCCCAGGTACCGCGCAGTTCCATCGAATACGACATGTCGACGAGCAATGCCACCGCTGCTGAGGACCGGCGCTCGGTCTCCACCACCTCGAAGTCGTCGGCTTCCAGCCGAAGGTGTGCTGACTCGGCACGGTCAGCGGCGCCGGCGCTACGTAGCACTGCGTTGCGAACCGTCCGCACCACGTCGAGGGGTTGTTCGTCGCCGAAGAGCCAAGCTCTCGACGAGCCGGTCGTCTCGCCCGCCGCACCGGCGTCGCGCACATCGTGATCACCGCGGTGACCGGATGCCAGGGTGGCGAACACCCGACGCAGCGCCGTCGCTCCGAGCCTGCGCAAGGCACGCGGACTCAGTTGCAGATTGGTGCCGTCCTGCTCCAGGTAGCCCTGCCGCCGCAGCTCGCGCTCGATCTTGCGCAGTTGCTCAAGATCGTCGACGGCTTGGCGCCCCAGTGCGCGTTCCACCATCTCGTCGTCGATGTCGGTAAGGCTGGCACCCGGATAGTCCTGCAGCGACAACTCAGTGAGTTCGTCGAGATCGGCCAGCTCGGCCAGCGCCTCTGTTCCAGCGGCGTAGCCCATTGGCTGCTCGCCCTGCATCCGCTCGCCCTCACCCCATGGCAGGTCTGGACGAGCCGCCCGCAGCGAGCGCTGCAACCGCGCCATCTGGTCGGCCATGCCGGCTTGGCTCATCGCCTGGTCCATCAACGAGCCGAGTTCGGCGCGCTGGTCCGGAGTCAGTGAGTTCATCAGCCGTTCGGCGGCCGCGGCACGTCGGGCCAGCGAGTCGACCAACTCGGCGAGATTGGCCGGATTGTCGGGGAAGAACTGGCTGTGCTTGGCCATGAATTCATCGAATTGCGCGGCCGTATGTTCGCCGCGAGCGTCGGCATCGAGCATGTCGTTGAGGTCGGAGAGCATTTGCCGGACCTGCTCCATTGCCTGCGGATCGGGGTTGGCCAAGGCGTCGCGCAGTCCGGCGAACTGCGCGTCGAGCACCTCGCTGCGCAACAGGTCGGAAATCTGCTGGTACGCCTCGGCGGCCTCCGGGGAACGCCACTGGTAGTCGGCGAGCTGACGAACCGCCCGGGAGGTGTCGCGCGGAAGCGAATCGAGTTCGGCCTCGGCCATTCGCGCGGAATCGTCCGGATCGGGGAACAGCGCGGTTCGTTCGGCCTCGACGGCCTTGTCCAGCAGCTCCTTTACCTGGTCCAGGGTGCCGTCCAGCCGCCCGGACTTGCGCACCTGACGCGCCCGATTGCGGGCCTGCTGGCGCAGCGCATCAAGACCGTTGCGACCCGTGTTTCCCAGCCGCATCATGCGTTTCATCGCCATCCGCGGTGACATGCCGGCCAGTACGTCATCGCCGATCTCGTCCAAGGCCTTGCGGACGTCGTAGGGCGGCTCGAGCGGATCTGGTCCGCCGTGCCAGGCCCCATACCGCGCGGTCATTGCGCCTCCTGGCTGTTCCCGCAAGCCCTCATCGCTGCCGCCTCACGAGCCGTACACGGTCCGGTTGCCGGCGGATTCCTTTGCCAGCCGCCGGTTGAGGTACAGCCCTTCCAGCGCAAACTCGACGGCGGCGGCCGCAATGCCGACGGTCGCAGGTCCCTCGTGCACGCTGTCGGGCTCGAGGCGCTCCAACAGACTGGACAACCCGGGCAGGGTGCCGAGCTGCTCCAACAACCGGTCGGCCGACACGGTGTCTCCGGTTTCGACCAGCAGGCCGGAATCGAATTTCTCCTGCAGGGGTCGCAGGTCCAGCCCGGCCAGCCGTGCCCGGCTGGTCTCGGCGATCGCGCGTCGGAGCAGGTGCTCGAGAATTTCGATCTCGCGGCCGGAGTCTGCGTCGTCGAACTCGACCTTGCCCAGCGATGACGCCACGATCGGCGGCAGGTCCACGACCCGGGCAACCGCGACCGGTTCGCCGGTGATAGCGGCCCGTCGTACCGCGGATGCAGCCACCGTCTCGACAGCGGCGATAGCGAAGCGTGCCGATACGCCGGAGCGCTGATCGACCTGGGGCGCTTCCCGAACGGCGCGAGCGAACCGCGCCACCACATCGAGCAGGTGCGACGGAACCAGCGGCGCGCCGTGCACCGTGCTGCCGTCGTCGTCTTCGCCGCCCCAAAGCACGGCGGCCTCCTGACCGATCAGCTGCAATTCGTCGTCCAGGTCGATCGGGTAGTGGGTTCGGACCTCGGTGCCGAACCGGTCCTTCAGGGGTGTGATGATCCGGCCCCGGTTGGTGTAGTCCTCGGGGTTGGCGCTGGCGATCATCAGGACGTCGAGTGGCAGCCGCAGCTGGTAGCCCCGGACCTGGATGTCGCGCTCCTCCAACACGTTCAGCAACGCGACCTGGATTCGTTCGGCCAGATCGGGCAGCTCGTTGATGGCGAAGATGCCGCGATTTGTGCGCGGCACCAGCCCGTAGTGCACCGTCTCGGGGTCGCCAAGGGACCGGCCTTCGGCAACCTTGATCGGGTCGATGTCGCCGATCAGGTCGCCCACGGAGGTGTCCGGCGTGGCCAGCTTCTCGCCGTAGCGCTCGCTGCGGTGCCGCCACGACACCGGCAGGTCGTCACCGAGTTCGGCGGACAGCCGACGGCAGCGCACGCACGACGGCGCGTACGGGTGGTCGTTGATTTCGCAGCCGGCGACCACCGGCGTCCATTCGTCCAGCAGGCCTGCGACGGTCCGGATCAGCCGGGTCTTGCCCTGGCCGCGTTCGCCGAGCAGAACCAGGTCGTGCCCGGCCAACAGAGCTCGCTCGACCTCCGGCAGGACGGTGTCGTCGAAGCCGACGATGCCGGGAAATGTCGGCTCACCCGCCGCCAACCTGGTGATCAGATTGCTGCGGATCTCGGCCTTCACACCGCGATGCTGGTGGCCGGAGTCGCGCAGCGAAACAACGGTGTCGATAGTGGGAGCGTCAGTCACCCGTTCGACGCTACGACGCGATCGGTGGATCGGCTACGGGTAGCTGCGGAGTTGACGCTGAACGCGAACGTCGGGAATAGATCCGGCGCCGGTCAGCGATCAGCCTCCGGCGGCGGTCAGCGATCAGCCGGTGAAGGGTTTCGCGTCCACCAGCCGGACCTTGACGGTCGCTCCGGCGGGGGTCGCAAACGAAACCGTCTGGCCCTTCTTGGCGCCGGTCAGCGCCCGGCCGATCGGAGAAGCGGCGGAATACACATCCAGGTCGGTGGTTCCGGATTCCTCACGCGAGCCAAGCAGGAACGTCTCGGAGTCGTCGTCACCCTCATAGCTGACCGTCACGACCATGCCCGGCCCGGCGGTGCCGTTGGAGGTCGGCGCCTCACCGACCTGGGCATCGCGCAGCAGTTGCTGCAGCTGCAGGATCCGGCCCTCCTGCTTGCCCTGTTCCTCGCGAGCCGCGTGATAGCCGCCGTTCTCCTTCAGATCGCCCTCTTCACGGCGGTCGTTGATCTCCTTGGCCATCGCCGGACGGTTGTCGATCAGAGCCTGGAGTTCCTTCGACAGGCGGTCGTAGGCCTCCTGGGTCAGCCAGGTCGCGGTGGTGGCGTCGGTGCTGGTCACGGCATTACTCCCAAAGTCTTGCGGGGTCTTGCGGGCAGGAAAATCGATGTCACGGGTACCGAAAGCGGTAATGCTGGTGGTGCTGAAGCTGTAGAACGTAACACCGCGGCGCGAAGTTCCGCGAAACGTTGGTGCTTGGATGGCCACCCGCGCAGGACTGTGTCGGCAGCATCGGGGAGAATGGCCAAGTGCCTGATATCCCCCCTGACCGCCAGACCTCAAGCAACGGCGCCGCGAGCGGCAGCCCAGAGCCGCTCAGGCTGATGTGTGTCCACGCTCACCCCGATGACGAATCCAGCAAGGGTGCGGCGACGATGGCGCGCTACGTCGACGAGGGATGCGAGGTGCTGGTGGTGAGCTGCACCGGCGGCGAACGCGGCGACATCCTCAACCCGGCCCTGAAGGACCGGCCGGAAATCCAGGAGAACATCTCCGCGATCCGCGTGCAGGAAATGTCCCGCGCGCAAGCGATCCTTGGCGTGCAACATCATTGGCTGGGTTTCGTCGACTCCGGTCTGCCCGAGGGCGACCCGTTGCCGCCGTTACCGGACGGCTGCTTCGCGTTGGTGCCGATAGCCGATGCCGCTGAGCCGCTGGTGGAGCTGATCCGCGAATTCCGGCCACACGTCATCACGACCTATGACGAGAACGGTGGCTACCCGCATCCGGATCACGTCATGTGTCACAGGGTGACGGTCGAGGCCTTCGATGCAGCCAGCGACCCGGATCGCTATCCGGCGGCGGGTGAGCCGTGGCAACCGCTGAAGTTGTATTACGACGTCACGTTCACCCGCGAGCGGGTCGAGTTGTTTCACAAGGCGATGACCGACCTCGGTATCGAGTCGCCGTATGCCGAATGGCTCGAGAATTGGGACGAACGCGCCAAGGACCGTCGTGAACCGAATGTGACGACCCGGGTCTACTGCGCGGACCAGTTCGAACGTCGTGACGCGGCCCTGATCGCCCATGCCACGCAGGTCGACCCGGACGGCTGGTTCTTCAAGGTTCCGCTCGATGTGCAGCGCAGGGTGTTTCCGTGGGAGCAGTTCGAGCTGGCGCGCTCCCTGGTGGACACCGAGATCCCCGAGGACGACCTGTTCGCCGGCGTCCGGCAGTCGGCGTCGGTCTGATGAGTGGCGCGCTGATCGCCGGACACTCGGCCGTGCTGGCCGGTCATTCCGCTCTGCTTGCTGACACGGATCAGGGCAAGGGCAGCCCGATCGGACTGTTCGTGGTGATTGTTCTCGTGATAGCGGTGTACTTCCTCTACCGATCGATGAGCAGGCACATCAAGAAGGTTCCGCCCACCTTTGATCCGCCAGCCGATCCGCCAGCCGATCCGCCAGCCGATCCGCCGGTCGATCAGCCGGCCGATCAGCCTGAAGATCTACCGGCCGGTCCGCCGGTCGACCCGCCGGCCGCCAAGGCGTAGGTCTGAGCTATCCACGCAGGTCTGAGCTATCCACGCAGGTCAGAGCTAACCGCGGATTCGCGATCCAATGGCATGTGTTGTGTCTAGGGTGTCCACGGAGCGTGGATTAATCCACTCTCCGTGGACACCCCAGAGAAGCACTATCCGCCACTGGCAATCAGAATCCGCCAAGGACAAGCACAATCCGTCAAGTGGTGGGCCAGTCATGAACGGTGGCTCGTGTCACGAACGGCCGGTCACCACGAACGGCCGGTCACCACGAACGGCCGGCCATCCCGAACCCCCGGTCATCACGAATCGAAGCCGAGGCCGACCCGGTCCAGAGCGCGTAGCCAAAGATTGCGCCTGCCCTCTCGGCGATCCGCCCTGGCGAGTGAGCGGCGCGTGACCTCGATGCCCGCGTACGCCAACGGCTCCGGTGGAAAGGGCAACGGCTTGCTGCGCACCATCGCGAGTTCAGTTCGTTCGGTTTCCTCGCCGGCCAGCTGGTCCAACATGACCTGCGCGCCGAACCGGGTCGCGCCAACCCCGAGCCCGGTATAGCCGAGCGCGTAGCCGACCCGGCCGCTCAACGCCGTTCCGTAGAAGGCACAGAACCGAGTACAGGTGTCGATCGCACCGCCCCAACGATGGCTGAATCGCAAGCCTTCGAGTTGCGGAAAAGTCTCGAAGAACTGCTTTGACAATAAGGCGAAAGTGGCCGGTCGCTGATCATAGCTGTCGCGCACCTGACGCCCGAGGTGGTAGATCGCGTCGTAGCCGCCCCACAGGATTCGGTTGTCGGCGGTCAGACGGTAATAGTGGAACTGGTTGGCGCTGTCGGCGACACCTTGCCGATTGCGCCAGCCGATCGAATCGAGCTGCTCCGCCGACAGCGGTTCGGTCATCAGCACGTAGTCATACACCGGCACCGTGTACAGCCGCAGCCTGCGCAGCAGCGACGGAAAGGCGTTCGTGCCCAGCGCAGCCTGCCTGGTGAGCACGGTGCCGTGCGGCGTCCGCAGTTGAACGCCTGCATCGGTCCGTTCTAGCGCATCGACTGTGGTGTTCTCCGTGATGCGTACGCCAAGAGACTCACACGCTGCCGCAAGACCCCAGGCAAGGCGAGCGGGATCGATCATTGCGGCGCGGTCGCGGCTCCACATTCCCGCAAGATAGGTCGGCGAATTCAGCTCGGCTCGGACGGCGTCGCGATCTAGGAATTCCGTCCGTGCCCCGGTGGATGCATCTGCGACGGCCGATTCGACCTCGGCCGCCAGTTCTGCCACCTGGTACGGCTCAGTGGCCACCGACAGTTCTCCGGTGCGTTCAAAGCAGCAATCGATGTTGTAGCGCCGGACGGTCTGCTCGATCTCGTTCAGGTTCTGCATGCCGAGGCGGTTCAACGTGTCGTATTCCTCGCCGAACCTGCTCCGCCCGTTGGCCTCACCGTGGGTGAGGCTGGCCGCGCAGAAGCCGCCGTTGCGTCCGGTCGCTGCCCAACCGATCCGGGAGCCCTCGAGCAGCAGCACATCGCGATCGGGATCGCGTTCCTTTGCCAGCAATGCGGTCCACAGTCCGGAGAATCCGCCACCGACCACGGCAAGGTCGCATGTGCTGTCGCGCGTCAGCCCGGCGCGCTCGGCGGGCCGGCTCGGACTGTCCAGCCAGTACGGGATCTGTTCGGCGTCCCGCCAGGCGCGCTCGGGCGGCGAAGGCATCGGGCGGCTCACCCGTGTCTGCTGCTCATCGATGCCCGCTGCTCATCGCGTGCGGGGGAAGCCGAGCTCGACGGTGGAGGTCGCGGGGTCCGGCCAGCGCGAGGTCACGACTTTGCCCCTGGTGTAAAAGGTGATTCCTTCCGGGCCGTACATGTGGCTGTCACCGAACAGTGAGGCCTTCCAGCCACCGAAGGAGTAGTAGGCGACCGGCACCGGGATCGGCACGTTGATTCCGACCATGCCCACCTCGACGTCGAACTGGAACTGCCGGGCCGCGCCACCGTCCCGGGTGAAGATCGCAGTGCCGTTGGCGAACTGGTTGGCATTGATGATGGCCAGTCCCTCGTCGTAGCTCTCGGCCCGGACGACCGCGAGCACCGGGCCGAAGATCTCGTCGGTGTATACCGACATGTCGGTCTTCACGTGATCGAGCAAGCTGGTGCCGAGGAAGAAGCCGTGTTGCGGCAGGTCTGCTTCGCGCCCGTCCACCACCACGGCGGCGCCTGACTTCGCACCGGCCGCAATGTAATCGGCGACCCGATCGCGGTGTTCGGCAGTGATCAACGGCCCCATGTCGGTGTCCGGGTCGGCGCCGTCACCGATGGTCAGCTTGGGTAGTCGCGCCGCGATCGCGTCCACCAACCGGTCGCCGGCGGTGCCCACCGCGACCGCAACCGAGATGGCCATGCACCGTTCGCCGGCCGCGCCGTAGGCAGCCGACACCGCGGCATCCGCGGCAAGGTCGACGTCGGCATCCGGCAGCACCAGCATGTGGTTCTTCGCGCCGCCGAGGGCTTGAACCCGCTTGCCGTGCGAGGTGCCGGTCTCGTAGATGTAGCGCGCGATGGGAGTGGAGCCGACGAAGCTGACCGCGGCGATATCCGGGTGCGTGAGGAGCGCGTCGACGGCCACCTTGTCGCCTTGCAACACGGTGAACACGCCGTCGGGCAGACCGGCGTCCTTCCACAACTGCGCCAGGAACAGCGATGCCGACGGGTCCTTCTCGCTCGGCTTCAAAACGAACGCGTTGCCGCAAGCGATCGCGTTGGCACACATCCAGAGCGGGACCATGACCGGGAAGTTGAAGGGGGTGATGCCCGCGACCACGCCGAGGGGCTGCCGGATGGAGTACACATCGACACCTGCGGAAACCTGTTCGGAGAACCCGCCCTTCAGTAACTGCGGCACCCCGGTGGCGAACTCGACATTCTCCAACCCACGGGCGATCTCACCGGACGCATCGGGCAAGACCTTGCCGTGTTCGGTCGTGACGATTGCAGCCAGTTCGTCGGTGCGAGCATGCAGCAACTCCCGGAACGCGAACAGGACGGCGGAGCGCTTCGACAACGATGCATGCCGCCATTCGGCGGCCGCACGGCGCGCGCTTGCTACCGCTGCCGTTACCTCTTCTACTGTCGCCAACTCGACCCCGGCCGTTTGGGTGCCGGTAGCGGGATTGAACACCGGCGCTGTGCGTCCGGAGGTTCCGGCGGTGAGCTGTCCGTTGATCCAATGCGAAACGCGACTTGTCATGGCCCCGACGCTACGTGTGACATCGTCCCAACACAATATCGGTAATGCTATGTTACAAACGTGATCGAGGTGCTGAAAGCACGGCTCGAGCAACCCACCGCCCGGGGTCTGGCTCATGCCCTCAGTCACGCGATCGCCGACGGTGCTCTGCAACCCGGTCAGCGATTGCAACCGATTCGTTCGGTAGCGGCTGGGCTTCAGCTCTCGCCGACCACGGTCAGCGCTGCCTGGGCGTTGTTGTCCCGAGCGGGGACGATCCGAACCGACGGGCGTCGCGGCACCATCATCTGCGAGCCTTCCGAGGCTGCGCCCTCGCGGTATCGCAAGGCATTGGAACGTCACTCGTCATTCGATCTGGATCTGTCCACGGGCGTGCCCGATCCGGACCTGTTGCCCGACCTCACTGGCGCCTTGCACGACCTGCAGCCGGTTTTGACGCCAGGCACATACCTCGACCCGCCAGTACTGCCCGCACTGGAGCGCGAGCTGCGCGCCGGTTGGCCGGGCAGCGCGGAGACCCTCACGGTCGTCGACGGGGCAATGGACGCACTCGATCTCATCGTGCGATGTCTGGTCGGTTTCTCAGACCGGGTAGCGGTGGAGAATCCCTCCTTTCCACCACTGCTGGACCTGCTCGACGCAGCCGGTGCGGAGGTGATCGGGGTCAACCTCGACAACGACGGGCCGTTGCCGGAATCGCTGCGGGCCGCGGTAGCCGCGGGCGCCCGGATGTTCTTCTGCCAGCCGCGGGCCCAGAATCCGACGGGGGTGTCGATGGGCGCTGCGCGGGCCGCTGAGCTCGCCGCCGTGCTGGAGCCGACCGACGTCCTCGTGGTCGAGAACGACTCGGCGGGGTCGGTGGCCACCGCGCCGCTGGCAAGCCTGGCCGACCGGTTGCCGAATCGGGTGCTGCACGTGCGAAGTTTCTCCAAGTCGCACGGGCCCGACCTTCGGCTCGCGGCGCTCGGGGGTCCGGCCGCGCTCGTCGAGCCGATCGTGGAGCGCCGCTTCCTCGGACAGGGCTGGACAAGCAGGCTGCTGCAGCAGGTGTTACTGCACCTGCTCACGCACACCGACACCCGCAGGCAGGTCGCGCACGCGCGGGCCGAGTACGCGCGGCGCCGACATGCGATGGTCACCGCGCTGGCGGAGTACGGGGTGCAGGTCGGCGGCAGCGACGGGATCAACATCTGGCTGCCGGTTGCCGACGAAGCCGCCGCGATGGTCCGGCTGGCGAGCCGGGGGATCGGGGCCACCGCCGGCGCCCCGTTCTCGGTGGGTCCGGTCGGTAGGCCCCATCTGCGGATCACGGTCGCTTCGATCGCGTCGGAGCATGCGCGGATTGCAGGAGAACTTGCTGCCGCGGCCGGAGCGTCCGGCTGGAGTGCTGCCCGGTGAGCCGACCGTCCCTACTCAGCAAGGTCGGCGCAACTCAGCAAGGAATGCGCAACTCAGTTTCGTTCAGCGTGGATGCTTGTCCCCGGAAAGGAATCCGTATGTACCAGCACATTGACGGCAAGGTCGCAGACGGAAGTTCGAGCGAGTTGGTGCCGATCACGGACCCGTCCACCGGAGCTGAAATCGACACCCTTCGGCTGGCCGACACCTCGGACGTCGACCGTGCCGTGTCCGCGGCCCGGCGCGCATTCGCCGAGTGGTCACGAGCCCCCCCGGCCAGCGATCGGCGGCTATTACGAAACTCGCCGCCCTGCTCGACGAACGGTCAACCGCCTTCGCCGACATCGAGTCGCGCCAGGCCGGCAAGCCGATCCGGCTCGCAACGGAGTTCGACGTACCAGGCACCGTGGACAACGCCGCGTTTTTCGCCGGCGCCGCCCGCAACCTCGAGGGACGCGCCACCGGCGAGTACTCCTGCGATCACACCAGCTCGATCCGCCGCGAACCGATCGGCGTGGTCGGCTCGATCGCACCATGGAACTACCCGTTGCAGATGGCCGGCTGGAAGATCCTGCCGGCCATCGCGGCCGGAAACACCATCGTGCTCAAGCCCAGCGAACTTACCCCGATCACCGCGGTGATGTTCGCGCAGGCAGCGCACGATGCCGGCATCCCTCCCGGCGTCGTCAACGTAGTGACCGGAACGGGCACCGGAGTCGGTTCGTATCTGGTCGGACACCCGGACGTGGACATGGTGTCCTTCACCGGCTCCACCGCGGTCGGCAAGTCCGTGATCACCGCTGCCGCGGCAACGGTGAAGCGGGTGCACATGGAACTCGGCGGCAAGGCACCGTTCCTGGTTTTCGACGACGCCGATCTGGACGCGGCAATACAGGGTGCGGTAGCCGGTTCCCTGATCAA
Organism: Jatrophihabitans sp.; assembly: GCA_036488285.1. Lineage (GTDB taxonomy): Bacteria > Actinomycetota > Actinomycetes > Mycobacteriales > Jatrophihabitantaceae > Jatrophihabitans_A. Next base: position 14,989 of record DASXHV010000197.1, read on the forward strand.
CAGCGGCCAGGACTGCACCGCCGCTACCCGCGCCTACGTGCAACGCCCACTCTACGACGCATTCGTGGCCGGGGTTGCCGAGCAGATGTCGTCCGTCCGGCTCGGTCCGACCGGCGACCCGGCCACCGATCTGGGCCCGCTGATCTCGATGAAGCAGCGGGAGCACGTCGCCGGAATGGTCGAGCGAGCAAGAGCAAACGGCGCCCGAGTGGTGTGCGGCGGCGCTGCTGCCGGCGGTGAGTTGACCGCTGGCTCGTACTACCTGCCGACGCTGATCACCGATGCCGCCCAGGGTTCGGAGATCGTCCAGGCCGAGGTGTTCGGTCCGGTACTGACGGTGCTGCCGTTCGATTCGGACGACGACGGGATCCGGCTTGCCAACGACACCCCGTACGGCCTGGCCGCCTCGGTGTGGACGCTCGGCGTGCATCGTTCGCTGCGGGCCACTGCCGAGCTCCGGGCCGGCGCCGTGTGGGTCAACGACCACATCCCAATCATCAGCGAGATGCCGCACGGTGGTTACAAGCAGTCCGGCTACGGCAAGGACATGAGTCAGTACTCGTTGGACGAGTACACCCTGCTCAAGCATGTGATGTACGACCGGACTGGGCTCGCTCGCAAGCCCTGGCACCGCACGATCTTCACTGACTGATGAGGCCCGCTAGTCGTCCCCGGTGACCCGGCCGCGTCCGGCCTTGGTCTGACCTCGCTGTTTTTTGGCATCCAGGCGACGTTGCTTGGCAGCCCGAGATGGCCTGGTCGCGCGCCGAGCGGGGGCTGGCGGTGCCAGGGCGATGCACAGCAATTCCACCAGGCGGCCCCGCGCGGCGCCACGGTTCTGCAGTTGCGATCGCTGCTCAGACGCCGTGATCGACAAGACGCCGTCGATGAGTCGCGGGCCGAAAGCCTCCAGCGCCCGTCGGCGTTGCAGGTCACTCAACACCGACGACCGGGCGATGTCGTAACGCAGCTCCACCCGGCTGTCGGTGGTGTTGACCGATTGGCCACCCGGACCGGACGAGCGGGAGAACCGTTCCACCAACTCGGCTGCCGGGATGGTCAACCCGCCGGGGATGCCTCGAGCACCGGGGACGACGAGGTCTCCCGAAGTGCTGATCCGTTCGGCGGCAGGCATACCCACATTCTCCCGGCTGGGCATAAGCGAATTGAAATCACGGTGTAACTGGCCGGGACTGGGCCTCGCGCATCCACTCGGTGATGGCGTCCGGATCACGAGGCAGCGCGTCGGACAGGTTCACCGGCGCCCCGTCGGTGACCAGGATGTCGTCCTCGATGCGGATGCCGATGCCCCGCCACTCTGCCGGCACCGACAGGTCGTTCGGCTG
>DASXHV010000215.1:0-4148 GCA_036488285.1 Jatrophihabitans sp.
GTTCGGACCGGGGACCGCCCAGGAATCTGTGGACAAGCACCCAGCCTGTGGACGCCGCCTCGCCCCCCGTGATCAAGGAGAAATGGCCGCTAGTTGATCTTCAACAGCGGCCATTTCTCCTTGATCGTCGGGGGGATGCGGACGCGGCGGCCAGCGCTAGGACCTGCGTCTGACTATTCTCGGCTGGTGGCTAGAGCAGCGGCGTTCTTCGACCTCGACAAGACGATCATCGCCAAGTCGAGCACGCTGGCGTTCGGACGCCCCTTTTATCAAGGCGGTCTGATCAACCGGCGCACCGTGCTGCGCAGCGCCTACGCGCAGTTTGTGTTCGCGCTCTCAGGTGCCGACGCCGACCAGATGGAGCGGATGCGCAACTACCTCACCGCTATGTGTACCGGGTGGGATGTTCAGCAGATCCGCGACATCGTCAACGAGACCTTGCACGAGATCATCGACCCGTTGGTTTACAACGAGGCAGTCGAGCTGATCGCCGAACACAAAGCAGCCGGACGAGACGTGGTGATCATCTCCTCATCCGGCGACGAGGTGGTCCGACCGATCGGCGAAATGGTGGGCGCCGACCACGTGATCGCCACCCGGATGGTCGTCGAGGACGGCAAGTACACCGGCGAGATCGGGTTCTACGCCTACGGTCCGCACAAGGCCGACGGACTGCGCGAACTGGCGATCGAACGCGGCTACGACCTCGCCGCCAGCTACGCCTACTCCGACTCGATCACCGACGCGCCCATGCTCGAAGCGGTCGGCCATCCCTTCGCCGTCAACCCCGACAAGGCGCTGCGCAAACTCGCCGCCGACAACAAATGGCCAGTGCTGGCGTTCACCAACGCGGTGCCATTGCGGGAACGGCTGTCCGGGCTCAAACCATCCCGTCCCGCAGCCGGCGCAGTGGCTGCCGGAGCGCTCGCCGGGGCCGCGGTTCTGGCCTGGTACGGGCACTCCCGGCGGTCGGCTCGCAGCTGACGCCCATTCACGGCCCGCGCCTTGGCCGACCCGACTAACTCGGTTGATCGCGCAACCGACCGGCAGCGGTTACAGCCCGGATCCTCAATAAATAAAAGGCGAATCTATTGCGGTGGCATAGCAAACGGGGGTACCAATGGCAGTACGGAATCTTTGATCGGCTATGGCGGTCTAGCCCCCACCGGTCATGGACTCCGCCAGTGGACAAACGGGCACCCACGCGGCGATGAAGCCACGCTACAGGCTGTCGACGCGGACCTGCCGGCCCGCGCCTGACCTTGTCAAGTGCACGCCTGGTAACCCGACTGCCCGCAGAGGGCGTCGTGCTTCGGCACGGCGCCCTCGCCGCATCTCCGGACGAAAGTAGCTCCGGACGCAAGCAGTCAGCCGACGGGCGCGCCAGCTCCATCCGGCAGGCTCAGCGCTGCCAGCGCCCGGTCCGGAACGAAGTCGCACCAGGTGCCGTCGAACGGGAAGCTGCCCGCCTCGATGGCATGGATGACAGCGTGCCCCTCCGCCCGGATCCGGCCCGCCTTCGCCTCGTCCCAGTAACCGGGCAGGCCGGTTACGGCAGCGAGCTCGGCCTCGTCCTTCCACTCCCAGCTGCGGTCAGCGGCCACCACGAGGTCAAGTTCGTGGTCGATCACATCGACAACGGCGCTGCCGCCGCCGACCGAGCTCGACGGACGGTCCTCGAGGTTGACGTACCAGCCGTCGAAGCGACCGTCCGCGAAGAACCACCACACCGAGTGCGCGGCCCCGTGTGGCATCAGGATCAGTGCATCGCGATGCGCCCAGGTCGATTCGACAAGCTCTGCGGCGCCCCAGTCCTCCACCGGCGCGGCCCTTAGCGGGGCCCCGTCCGGTGCAGTTCTGAACGCAAAGCCCGCGCCTATCGGCAGCCACACCAACACACCGCGGTCAGTGTCGCTGACCACCGTGCAGGCCTGCAGCCACGAGACGTTCACCCCTCGCAGGTAGCGACGCAACAGCGGAGTGCCGGGCGCGAGCCGGGTTGAGATGTCAGCCACGCTGGATCGCCTCGCAGATCGCCAAGGACTCCCGGGCGCCGAGCTCCACCGCGGTACAACAGTGGGTGATCCAGCCGACGACACCGGACGGATCGCCGCCGCGGTATCCGGCCAGGGCAGCGATCATCTCGTCCTCTCTCTCCAGATGGCCGACCTCGAAAGCCACCAGCGACTTCGGGTCCAGGCCACGCTCGATCAACGTCAAGCGGGCGGCGGCGCGTGCCACCACGCCGGACGCCGGCGCGAAGGCGTCCAACGACAGCACCTCGGCTTGCACGATGGCCGCGATCAAGACTGCCGGTGCGCTTGTCTGTGCCAGCACGTCAGCCAGGATGTCCAGCCGATGCGCGACCTCGCGATCCGGACGCGGACGGCCGAGATCATCCGGACCAGCGTCTGCGTCGATGCCGGCCGCTGCCAATGCATGCAGCCGGGCAAGTACCTGCCGGTGCGCCGTCGACCAAATGTCGGCCAACCCGGCTAATTCCACCGATACCCGGAGTGCACCCTGCATGATCGGGTCCTCGGCGGTTCCGGCGCGAACCTCGTCCAGCGTGGCCGCCGAACCGGCCAGTGCCGCCGACGCCCAGGCGCCTCGCAACAGCGACTCGGCAGAGACATCAGATGAACGGCGGCGCAGCACCCGATTGGCCAGCAATCCGTCCACCGCCTGCCGGCTGCTCGCCACCGCCTCGGAGACGCCGGGCAATTCCAGCAACGGCGCTAGCGGATCAACGGTCACGTACCGAACGGTAACCAACCGCCGCTCCACGATCGGCAGGTGGGCGATACGTTGCGATAGGACACTGCGCGCTGGCGTAACGCCGCCGCTACCTGACGGTGACAAACAGAGGAGCGAGATGACCGAGTCGAACGAGGGCCTGTCGAACCTGCTGCACGAGGAGCGCCGCTTCCCGCCTTCGGAGCAGTTCGCCTCGGCGGCCAATTACCACGCCGATGCCTACGACGCGGCCGACGCCGACCGACTGGCTTTCTGGGAGACGCAGGCCCGCCGGCTGGACTGGGGCAGCGATTGGACCGAGGCCTTGGACTGGTCAGGAGCGCCGTTCGCCAAGTGGTTCGTCGGCGGCACCCTGAACGCATCGGTCAATTGCCTGGACCGGCATGTCGCGGCCGGCCGCGGCGACAAGGTCGCGATCCACTTCGAGGGCGAACCGGGCGACACCCGTTCGATCACGTACGCCGAACTCACCGACCTTGTCGCGAAAGCGGCCAACGCGTTGACCGCGCTCGGTGTCGGCAAGGGCGACCGGGTCGCGATATATCTGCCGATGATTCCTGAGGCCGTCGTGTCGATGCTCGCGTGCGCCCGGCTCGGCGCCGTTCACTCCGTGATCTTCGGGGGATTCTCCGCGCAGGCGATCTATGACCGGGTGATCGACGCCGACGCGAAGCTCGTCATCACAGCGGACGGCGGCTATCGGCGCGGCAAGGTGCTCGCGTTGAAACCGATCGTGGATGAGGCACTGGCCAAGGCAACGACGTCCGTCTCACACGTTGTGGTCGTCCGGCGCGGCGGCAACGAGGTCGACATGACCGAGGGCCGCGACGTCTGGTGGTCCGATGTTCTCGACAGCGCGTCGAGCACGCACGAGGCCGAAATGCATGACTCCGAGCACCCGCTGTTCATTCTCTACACCTCGGGAACCACCGGTAAACCAAAGGGAATCCTGCACACGACGGGCGGGTATCTGACCCAGGTTGCCTACACCCACCATGCGGTCTTCGACCTCAAAGCCGAGACGGACGTGTACTGGTGCACGGCCGACATCGGCTGGGTGACCGGCCACTCCTACATCGTGTACGGCCCGCTCGCCAACGGCGCCACCCAGGTCATTTACGAAGGCACGCCGGACACCCCGCACAAGGGCCGGTTCTGGGAGATCGTCGCCAAGTACGGAGTGACGTTGCTGTACACCGCACCGACCGCGATCCGCACGTTCATGATGTGGGGTGAGGATCTGCCTGCCAAGCATGACCTTTCCTCGCTGCGGTTGCTGGGTTCGGTCGGTGAGCCGATCAACCCTGAGGCGTGGATCTGGTACCGGAAAAACATCGGGGGCGATACCTGCCCCGTGGTCGACACCTGGTGGCAGACCGAGACCGGCGGCA
>DASXHV010000218.1:0-33373 GCA_036488285.1 Jatrophihabitans sp.
TGCCGCCGGTCTCGGTCTGCCACCAGGTGTCGACCACGGGGCAGGTATCGCCCCCGATGTTTTTCCGGTACCAGATCCACGCCTCAGGGTTGATCGGCTCACCGACCGAACCCAGCAACCGCAGCGAGGAAAGGTCATGCTGGGCAGGCAGATCCTCACCCCACTTCATGAACGTGCGGATCGTGGTGGGAGCGGTATAGAGAATCGAGATCTTGTACTTCTCGATCATCTGCCACCACCGTTGCTCGTTAGGCGTGTTTGGCGTCCCCTCGTACATGAACGATGTCGCGCGGTTGGCGAGCGGGCCGTACACGATGTAGGAGTGGCCGGTCACCCAGCCGATGTCCGCACCGCACCAATACAGGTCGCTGTCCGGTTTGAGGTCGAAGACAGCGTGATGGGTGTAGGCAACCTGGGTCAGATACCCGCCCGTGGTGTGCAGGATTCCCTTTGGTTTACCGGTGGTTCCCGAGGTGTACATGACGTACAGCGGGTGCTCGGAGTCAAATGCCTCCCACTGGTGCTCGCTGGATTGCCGGTCGACGATGTCTTCCCACCACACGTCTTTGTCAGCGTTGAAGTCCACCTCTTGACCGGTTCGCCTGACGACGAGAACCGATCGCACGTCCGGGCACTTCAGAAGCGCCTCGTCCACCGCGGGTTTCAGCGCACTCGGGGCTCCACGGCGATAGCCACCGTCGGAAGTGATGACCACCCGGGCATCACAGTCGAGGATCCGATCCGACAATGCCTGCGATGAGAAGCCGCCGAACACGACCGTGTGCGGTGCTCCGATCCGGGCACAGGCCAGCATCGAGATGACCGTCTCCGGGATCATCGGCATGTAGATGGCAACCCGATCGCCGGTCTGAACGCCCAGTTCCAGCAGGGCATTCGCCGCCTTGCACACCTCGTCCTTGAGTTGTGCGTAGCTCAGAGTGCGAGTGTCGCCCGGCTCCCCCTCCCAGCGATAGGCGATCTGATCGCCGTGGCCTGACTCGACATGTCGATCGACGCAGTTGTACGCCACATTCAAGCGGCCGCCGACGAACCACTTCGCATAGGGCGCCCCGGACCAGTCCAGGATCTCCGTCCACGGCGTCTGCCAGGACAGTCGCTTCGCCTGGTCCCTCCAGAACGCCAATCGATCGGCCGAAGCCTCGTCGTAGGCACCAGCCGTGACGTTGGCTTGCGCCGCGAATTCCTCCGAGGGTGCGAACCGGCGTTGCTCACTGGCCAGGTTCTCCAAGGTCGGTGAGGTGTCGGTCATCTCAAGCTCGCGGGAAGACCGGGAACAAGGCACGCTTCGCGGTCGAGTTTGCGACCGCCGCGAACGAGCCGTACCAGGCGGCGACCGCGGTGAGCAGGCCGAGCCAACCGCCGACCTTCGTGAAGCCGGACGAATCACCGAACTTGCCGATGGTCAGGAACAGGAAGGTCAGGAACAGCAGACCGAACACGGCCATGATGACGCCGTTGGTCTGGAACGAGGCGATGAACATGTATCCGGTGAAGATGGTCCATGCCAGCAGGAAGACGCCGATGCCGTGATTGACGTCGTTGGCAGATGCCTTGGTCAGATCGGTGTGCGAGGACAGATACCAGAAGGACAGCCAGAACGGCCCGAACGATCCGAACGCGACGGCGCCGAACGTGTTGCCCTTGGCGAACTCCCACATACCGGCGAGCAGTTGCGCGATTCCGCCGTAGAACAGCGCGAGGCCTAGCACCACCCCTTCGACGCTCGCGCCGAGCATGCCGGTGTTGACACAGGAGAGCACGAAGGTGGTCATGGCGAAGCCAGCCAGACCGAGCGGGCCAGGATCGGCTAAACCCATGCCGAGCGGCACCGGTGGGGCGGAGTGCTGTGCAGTGGGAGTGGACACCAGAAGCTCCTCTCGCATCGGCCGGCGCGCTGCCGGCCCGAGCAGCATCGAGTGGCCCCGATGCCGTTGTCTCAGAGAGCAAGCTCGCACCTGAATGCGTGATTGCCCAGCAGCCGCTCGAGCCTTTGCGCTCGGCAGTGGCGAACCCTCGCCCGACGGTCAGGGCGGCTACGACGAGCGGTCGGTTTCCAGCGACGAGCGGTCGACAACTGATTGGCTCAGGGCCCATTCCGGCGCGTGCATCCGGATCATCGCCTGTCCGACGCCGGCGGGGATCCGGTCCCTGGTCAGCAGAGATACGGTGACCATCACCAAAAAGGCCAGCGGCACCGTGCATGCTGCCGGCTCGGCCAGCAACGCACCCGGCCAGCCCGGGTGATCGCCGGTCAAGATCGTCGTGAGGACGGCGATGCTGGCCAACACACCACCGCTGATCATGCCTGCGCAGGCACCGGCTGCGGTGAGGCCCCGCCACCACACCCCGAGCACCAGCATCGGGCAGAACGTCGATGCCGCCACCGCGAACGCCAACCCGACGAGTGCCGCGAGCGGAACGTGGCCGCTCGGCAAGCTCAGCACGTACGGCACCGCGATACCGATCGCCGCTGACCAGCGGAACCAGCGGACCCGGTTCGCCTTGCGGCGCAGCACATCACGAGAAAGCACCCCTGCAACCGATACCGTCAAGCCGGACGAGGTCGACAGGAAAGCGGCGAACGCACCCGCGGTCACCAGGGCTCCGAGCAACTGCCCTGGCAGGCCGGCGATCATCCGTTCGGGCAGCAGCAACACCGTCGCGTCCGTCTTGCCCGTCAGCAACAGGTCCGGCAGGTAGCGACGCCCGAGCGCACCGAACACCGTCGGCAGCAGATAGAACGCCGATAGCAGGCCGATGACGACCAGCGCGGTACGCCTGGTATCTCGTCCGTCGGGGTTGGTGTAGAACCGCACCAATACATGCGGCAGACCCATGGTTCCCAGGCAGATGGCCAGGATCAGCGACAGGTTTGCATAGAGCGGATGGCCACGCCCGGCACCCAGCGGACGAGCCCATTGCTTGTCGGTGGATGCCGGCAGCGAACTCAGTACCGGAACCACATCACCCTTACGCAGCTCGACCATTGTCCCGGCGCCGAGCCGATGTGCGCCCGGCGCCAGCGCGAGCATTCCGGACACGGGACGATCGTCGACCGTGCCGCGCACGGTCAGCTTTTCGGGCACCGGCAGGGTGACGGTGACAGCCGTGTCGACCCTGACAGTCACATTTGTTCGGCTGGTCGGGTAGCCCGTGTCGTGAGGCGAGCCGTCGTGCCGCCACAGCACGGCGAGCAGCAACGCCGGGATCAACAGGGCCGTCAGCTTCAGCCAGAACTGGAACGCCTGGGCGAATGTAATCGAGCGCATGCCACCGACCGAGACCGCGGCGAGCACCACTGCGCAGACCACCAGACCGCCCAACCAGGCCGGTGCACCGGTCTGGGTCGCCAGTGTCAGACCGGCGCCCTGCAGTTGCGGCAGCAGGTACAGCCAGCCGATCAGCACCACCAGCACACTGGCCAACGAGCGCAAGACGCCCGAGCGCAGCCGGGTCTCGGCGAAGTCAGGCAGCGTGTAGGCACCAGATCGTCGCAGCGGCGCGGCGATGAGGGCCAGCAACACCAGATACCCAGCTGTATAGCCGACCGGATACCACAGCATGTCCAGGCCGTAGGCAAGGATCAGCCCGGCGATACCGAGATAAGAGGCGGCCGACAGGTACTCGCCACCGATCGCGGCCGCGTTCCAGCGTGGCGATACCGCCCGTGAGGCGACGTAGAAGTCGCTGGCGGTTCGTGCCCGCCGCAGCCCGAGCGCCCCGACCCCGACGGTGGCCAGGCCAACCAGCAACACCGCCGCGCCGGGCAGCTCGGAGTTCACCGGTCCCGCACCAGGACGGCGAAGTCACGTTCGTTGTGTTCGGCATGTCGAACGAAGTACGCGCCCATCCCGATCAGAACCGGGTACACCGCAATCCCCAGAATCAGCCAGCCGGCGGGCATCCCTAGCCAATGGCGGTGATCAAGGCCCGGGTCCAGTGCCATCCACAACGCGGTACCGCCGAGGGTCAGGGCGGCACAGGCGCAGACCAGCAGGCCGAGCCGCATTTGACTGCGCACCAACGACCGCAGGTAGATCTCCCCCAGCACCGTCTCGTCGCCCATCTCATGCAGCACACCGCGCGAGGGAACCCGTCGTACGGCTGCGGTGCGCGGATGCACGACCCGAACGCGGCGTGCGGTTCGGCTTTCCTCCGCCGTGCGATGCGGATTGTCGTTCATGTCGCTGAGTCCCTGCTGTCCCTGCCGTCCCTGCCGAGCTCGCGGGCCCGCACGATCCGGTCCCGCAGTTCCCGGGTGTGCCGACGGCTCACCTGCAGGACGTCGTGACCCAGTTGCACGGTGCAGTGCCCGTCGGCGGTACGCACCTCGTCGATGTGATCGAGCGACACCAACGTGCTGCGATGGATCCGCACGAATCCTGATTCTGCCCAGCGGTCAGCCAGCACCGTCAGCGGTACTCGGACCAGATGGCTGTCCTGCGTCGTATGCAATCGCGCGTAGTCGCCGGCGGCCTCGACGTAGCGAACGTCGGAACGTTGCACGAATCGGGTCACGCCGGCCAACTCGACAGCTATCGTCTCATCGCCCGGATTGGCATCCGGTGTCTGTAGCGGTGACCCTGCTTCGACCACCCGCCGCACCGCCTCGGAAATCCGCTCCGGACGTACCGGCTTCATGAGGTAGTCGGTGGCGTGCAGCTCGAAGGCATCGACAGCGTGCTCGTCGTAGGCGGTAATGAACACGACCTGTGGCGGGTGCTTGAACTGGGTCAACACCCGGGCCAGTTCAAGGCCGCTCAGAGCGGGCATCTTGATGTCGCAGAACACTACGTCGATCTCGTTCTGCTCCAGGATCCGAAAGGCTTCCGCCGCGTCGGCAGCGGTTTGAACGTGTGCGACCAGGCCATCCTCGGCAAGCAGGAACGCGACCTCCGACCTTGCGGGAGCCTCGTCGTCGACGACGAGAACCCGCAATGGACTCTGGATCGAAACGTGTGAGGCAGGCCCCCCGCTCGGCATAGGCGGCACCCTACCCGCTACGAAAGCGGCACTCCGGGAGCGAATTTGGGGACCCGGAAGCTGACCTTCGTTCCGGCGCCCGGCGCGGTTTCCACCACCAGGCCGTAGGAGTCGCCGTACACCTGGCGAAGCCGGCCGTCGACGTTGCCCAGCCCGACGGAATCGGCGTCGGTGTCACCGGCCAGGGCACGGCGGATAACCTCCGGATCCGAGCCGACCCCGTCGTCCTCGACACTGATTTCGGCCTCGGGCCCGGCATCGACCACGACAATGGCGACCGTGCCGTTGCCGGCTTCCAAACCATGTCGAACCGCGTTCTCGACCAGAGGCTGAATCACCAGGTACGGCAGCCGAACCGGCAACACCTCGGGGCCGACGCGCAGCGTCACCTTCAGCCGGTCGCCGAACCTGGCCTGCTCGAGTTCTAGGTAGCGCTCGACGTTTCGGATCTCCTCCGCCAGCGTGGTGTACTCACCGCCGCGGCGCAGCGCGTACCGGCTGAAGTCGGCGAACTCCAGCAGCAATTCGCGGGCCCGGTCCGGATCGGTGCGCACGAAGGTGGCGATCGCGGTCAGCGAGTTGTAGATGAAATGCGGGCTGATCTGAGCACGCAACGCGCGCAGTTCGGCCTGCATCAGCCGGGTCTCCCGCTGCTCGGCACCGGCCAGTTCGACTTGGGCGCTGACCCACCCGGCGACCTCCTGGACCGCACGGACCAACGATGCCGACGGTTGCGGGCAGAACGCCACAAGCGAGCCGACGATCGTGTCACCGTCAACGATCGCGGCGGTGATGGCATTGCGGTTCGGGCATTCTAGATCGCGGCAACCGAGCTGCTTCGGACCCAGCACCGTGGGATGCCCAGTGGTGAGCGTTTGCTGGGCGAGTGCGGCGGAATCGGCCGCATGGTCGTCGATCGACCCCTGCCAGGCCAGCAGCACCTCACGGTCGGTGATCGCGATGCCCGGCGTGCCGAGCAGAACCTGCAGGTGTTTGACCGCACCCTTCGCACCATCGTGGGTCAGCCCCTGCCGCAAGCTGGGGGCCGCCAGTGACGCGGTGTGCAGGGTGTCGAAGGTTGCCCGGTCGGCCGGGGTTCCCAGTTCCCGACGATGACGGCGCAGTAAGACGACAGCCAGCACCGCGGCCAGCAGCACGAGTGCAACCAGCAGCGGGCGCGGATCCATCGGCGCTGGAGGTCAGGTCGTCGGCGGTTGCGCGGCGTGCAGGGCCCGGAGCTTCTGCATCACGGTCACGCTCAATTCCCGGTCGCCACGCTGAACCGCGTACAAGGTCACCAGCTCGTCACCTGGTAGCACCAAGCGCGCGAAACGAACCTTGGGTGGGAATTCCACCGCGGTCACCAGGTCCCAGTCGATATGCCGGTACGGGCCCATGAACCCGCGGGTGTCGACGCCGGAGGCGTCAGCATGCATCCGCGGCCGCAGGAACAGCAGGATGCCTACCGCAATCAGAACACCGACCCCGGCGATCCCGAACTGGTCCACGGTGGTGAAGTTCGCGCCGTCCACAGTGTGCTTGAGGATGATCGCGATGATCGTGAACGCGACCAGGACGACGGCCGCGATCGGAACGGCGATCCGGGCGGACCTCACCGGATGCGCATCCACCACGGTCGGAGTCGTTGCCGGCATCTCGTCCATCACGCGCCCGCTCACAGCCGGCATGCGTGGATGTCGGTGACCAGAATCGCGCGGGCGCCGATGTCCCACAGCTCGTCCATCAACCGGTTGGTGTCCTTGCGTGGCACCATCGAGCGCACCGCCGACCAGCCAGGCGTACGTAGCGGCGACACGGTGGGCGACTCGAACCCCGGCGTCACGGCCACAGCTTTCTCCACCAGGTCATCAGAGATGTCGTAGTCCATCAGCACGTACTGGCGGGCGATGAGAACACCCTGCAAACGACGGACCAGTTGCTCGATCTGCGGGTCGTGCTCCGCACCGCTCTGGCGGATCAGCGCGGCCTCAGAATGCAGCAAAGGGTCGCCGAAGGTTTCCAGGCCGGCATTGCGCAACGTGGTACCGGTCTCGACGACGTCGGCGATGGCATCGGCGACACCGAGCCGGACCGCGGTCTCTACCGCACCGTCTAGCTTGATCACCTTCGCCTGGACGTTCTGCTCGCCGAGATAGTGCATGAGCAACCCGGGATAGGCGGTGGCGATCCGCTTACCGTCCAGATCGGACAGCGAATGTGCGGTGCCTGCGAGGGCAGCGAACCGGAACGTCGAGGATGCGAAACCGAGCTTGACCACGACCTCTGCATCGGCACCTGAATCCAGCAGCAGATCCTCACCGGTGATGCCGACGTCCAGCTTGCCGGAGCCAACGTAGATGGCGATGTCACGCGGGCGAAGGAAGAAGAACTCGACACCGTTCTCAGGATCGGTGAGCACGAGTTCCTTGCTGTCGCTGCGTTGCCGGTAACCGGCCTCGCGCAGCATCCCGCTAGCGGGTTCGGACAGCGAGCCCTTGTTCGGCACTGCGATCCGCAGCAGATCAGAGGAGGAGGTCACGTCAACTCACAAGTACTTGTAGATATCGCTGAGGGTGAGGCCTTTGCCTAACATCAACACCTGGATTCGGTAGAGCAGTTGGCTGATCTCCTCAGCCGCCCGGTCAGCCGTCTCGTGCTCGGCGGCCATCCAGACCTCCGCGGCCTCTTCGACGACCTTCTTGCCCTGGGCATGGATGCCGTCGTCCAGCGCGGCAACCGTGGCCGAACCGTCGGGTCGGTCGACCAGTCGTCGGGTCAACTCGGCGAACAGTTCATCGAAGGTCTTCATCGCCGATGAGCGTACCGGCGCGGGCACGGCGACCTCCGGGACGGGTCCGAGATGATGAGCACTTGTTACTGGCTAGTAACAAGTCCGGCCAGACAGCGCTGATCGACCGCGACCTATGCATGCGTGCCAGCGGATCCTTGCGAGACTCATTGACATGTGACCAATTAGTCACCTATTCTCGATGAATGGCCGACGATGACGACCGGGTGTTCAAGGCACTCGCAGATCCGACTCGACGCTTCCTGCTCGACAAGCTCTTCGAGCGTGACGGCCGCACGCTCACCGAACTCGAGTCCGAGCTGGAGATGACGCGATTCGGTGTCATGAAGCATCTGCGGGTTCTGGAAGAAGCCGGCGTGGTCGTCGCGCACAAGTCGGGTCGGGAGAAGTTGCATTTTCTGAACCCGGTCCCGATTCGGCTGATCCACGACCGGTGGATCGACAAGTACACCGAGCGTCAGGTCACCGCGCTCGCCGACCTCAAGAAGCAGCTGGAGGAAACATCATGACCACAGCAACGCAGCACACCCAAACCAGTCAGACCACGCAGGTCTACCGGGTCTACATCAAGGCGACCGCGCAAGCGATCTGGGATGCCATCACCAAGCCGGAGTGGACGAACCGCTACGGCTACACCGGCTTTGCCGAATACGACCTGCGGCCCGGCGGGGCGTACCAGGTTCGCGCCAATGACGAGTTCAAGGCAGCAGCCGAAGCGGCCGGCTTCCCGTGCCCGGACGTGGTCGTCGACGGCGAAGTCATCCAGGCCGACGAACCGCGCCGGCTGGTAACCACCTGGCGGATGCTGATGGATGCCGACATCGCCGCAGAGGGCTTCACCCAGATCGCATACGACATCAAAGAGATCGACGGCGGCTACTGCTCGTTGACCGTCACCCACGATCTCGAAGGTGCACCCAAGCTCGCGGCGATGGTCAGCGGTTCAGGCGAAGACTCCGGCGCCGGCGGCGGGCATGCCTGGGTGCTCAGCGACCTCAAGAGCCTGCTCGAAACGGGCAAGACCCTCGCCAGCTGACCAGGTCCGGGTTGGCCCGGACGTCCGGCGGGCAAAGTCTCCGACACCGAAGCTGGCTATCGGCTGAGTGCGGACGAATACTGAATTCGTGACTGCCGGCCATGCTGGTGAGAGCGGTCGCGACATCGTGTTCGAGGTCGCGGCCGCCGCGCCTGCCCGGCCGCTCAGGCCGCCACCTCGCTGGCGTGGTGGGGCCGGAACCGCTATCACGGCAGTCGTCTTGGCGGCCTGCTCGTTGGTCGCGATCATCAACGTCCATCGACAACACAGCACCACGACGCGGGCCGCCCCCTCGACCTCGGCAACCAGGAAGTCGCTGCCGCTCATCGCGATCGGGGCCAAGGGGCCGTTGGTGCCAACCGGCCCGGGTACGCCCGTCGGGCTCGCGGTAGGCAATGCGTTCTACGCCCTGATGGATAACCCCGCCCGCCTGATCGCCTTCGACGCCAGCGGGCTGGAGCAACAGACCCCGGTGCTCGCGCGGCCGCAATTTCTCGTTCCTGACACCGCGACGGGACGGATCTGGGTCGTGGGCCGAGGGGCTGCCGGCCGAGCTCGACTCGGCAGTTACGACGCGGTGACGCTGACCGCGAGCCGACCCGTCGATCTGCCTTACCGCGTCTCGATGGGTGTGATGCTGGACGGCACGCTGTACCTCGGCGGCGCCGCCGGCATCCTCGCAGTCAGGTCCCCGGCCAGGATCACGCCGCTGGCCACTACGCCTGGGCAAACGCCGGGAGTCCAAGCGATGATCGCCGACCCGATACGCCATCGGCTGATCGCGGCATCGACGGACTTCCCGAGCCGGCTACGCATTCTGCGGACCGGATCGACGCTGCTGGTGGACGGCCCGAAGTTGCCGCTGGGTCACGTGAGTCTCGCGGAGGTCGTTGCGCAGTTGTGGGCAGCCGGAACAGGTACCGGCGCCGGCGCCTCGGGCGTGCTTCGGCTCAACCCGATCACTCTGCAACCGGAACCGGATGCCGCGATCGGGCACCGGTTCGGCCCAGTGGCCGGCCTCGGATCGGGCGTGGTGACGGTATGGGTGCGCGAGGCAGGCAACGGGCTGGTGTCCTGCATCGACGCGGTCACCGGCAACGTGATCACCGAATGGCCCGACGTCACCGGGACCGTGGTGTCGCAGGAGAGCTCCGAACGCGCGGAGATGTACGCGATCGATGCCGGGCGGGTGATCTCTCTGCAGGCACCGCACGAGTGTCAGGGTTGACGGCCCGCTGACGGTGGCCCGGATCCGGTGGCTGTCAGGCGCCGGCGTCGATGATGGCCGCGACCGGGCCACCGCCGTCGGGGCCCTGGTGAGCGGCTGATACCGACACGAATACTGCCGGGTCGCCGGTCACCGCGGCCGTCACGCCGCCGACCGCGGCCTTGATCTGGCGGTGCCAGTGGACGTCGGAGTCATCGAGCATCGCGTTGCGCCGGCCGCGGACCGCACCGTCCTGACTTGCTTCGCACTTGAGGAAGACGTTCACCAGCCGTCCGTCCAGGTCGGAGGAGTGCGGCCGCTCGGGCAGGTCCAGGCCTGCGTCGCGGATCGCAGCCCAGATCCCATCGGCATCCAGAGCATCGGACATCACGCTGTGACCGATCCGGTACCGGCCGCCGATGCCGCGCGCGTTACCCACCACCACTACCTGCGCGCGATCGAGCTCGACGCCGGACGAGCACGAAGCGACCGATGAGAACAGCGACCGGTCGCGCATCACGTCGCGATCGCTCGGCATCTCGATCTCACCGAGCGCGACGCCGATGCCCAACGCGGTGCAGCCGTTGGACACATCCATCGAATGCAGGGTGTCTTCGGTGAACACGTCCTGTCCGCGCCTCTTGGCGTCGCGGATCGTGTCGATCGTCAGCAGCGGTGTCTTGGTCTGGACGTAGTGCACGTCGGCGGGATCGGTGATGCCGGCCTCGGTCATGGCGTTCTTCACCGCGGCGGCGACCTTGGTGATCATCGCAGTTCGGCCGATGTCCTCGGGCAGCAGCGTTTCGCTCATCGCAAAGCCGACGGTCAACCGTGGCTCATCGCTGCGGGGTGCATCGGCCGGGTCCACGGTGGCGAAGATCGTCGCGTGCGGCGAGATGACACCGTCGGTGCCGCCGGACCACACGATCGGGATCTGTTTGACCTGCTCGGCCGACCGGCTGCCCTTGGTCGAGATCACCTCGCGAAAGGCGCGATCGGCGATGATCCGGGTGTAGTCGTTGACGCCACCGTTGCCCTCCGTCTTGCCGATGATGGCGATGACCCGGTCGGCGTCCAGCACGCCGTCGTCGATCAATTTCACGAACTCGCTGGCGTCGGAGACGCTGTGGATCGGGACCTTGCGTACCTCAATGGGTAGAGCCACCGGTTTCTCCTTACTGATAAAGGGCTTCTGATGTCGAGCGTTACGTCGTGTGATATCGGGCGTTACGTCGTGCCGTGGCTGCGCTGCGTCGTGTTCGCGACCACTACAGTCCCCTGATCCTGTCGAACGGCGGCATCGATGTGTTCCAGCGACGTGACGACGCAGCCACGGCCGGTCTGCTCCACGAACCGGCAGGCAGCTTCGATCTTGGGTCCCATACTGCCCGACGCGAACGACCCGGCCCGGGCGAGCTCGCGCAATTCATCAACGGCGATGGTGTGCAGCGGGCGCGCATCGGGTGTACCCCACCCGAGGACCGCGTGGTCCACGTCGGTTGCGATGACCAGCAGGTCCGCGTCCAGCGAGGTGGCCAGCAGTGATGCCGTCAGGTCCTTGTCGATCACCGCCTCGACGCCTCGGATCCGGCCGTTGTCCGACACGACCGGGATGCCGCCGCCGCCAGAACAGACCACGACGTAGCCCGCGTCGACCAGCGATCGCGCGGCGGCAACGTCCAGGCATTCCAACGGTTCTGGTGATGCGACGATCCGGCGCCAACCCTGCTCGCCACGGTCCTCCCACCGCTGGCCGTGCTGGACCATCACCGCGGCCTCCTTGGCCGGCAGGTAACGCCCGATCGGCTTGGACGGCGTGCGGAAATGGGGGTCGTCGGCCGCGACCCGGGTACGCGATACCAGAGCCGCGGTGCGCGCGGCGCAGTTCCGCCCGGCCAGCGCACGGTCCACAGCGTTGAGCAGCATCATGCCGATCGTCGCTTGGGTTTGCGCGCCGCACCAGTCCAGCGGCACCGGCGGGACGACCGCGGCCGCGAGCTCGTTCTTGACGAGCAGATTGCCGACCTGCGGTCCGTTGCCGTGGGTGAGCACCACTTGATGGCCGGCGGCCACCAGCTCAGCGATCGGTTCGGCGGCCCGTTCGATCGCGGCACGCTGATCTTCCGGCCTGGCCGCCCCGTCGGCAGCCGTCATCGCGTTGCCCCCCAATGCGATGACGACCCGCATGACGCGCTCCTTCAACCATCCCCGCCGATGTTCAGCCAACTCTGACAAGCGGTCAGCGGCCGAGCACCGGCGAGGATCGCCAGACTGGCCGTCGGTTGTTGTCGCACCTCGCCCGTGGCGGTGTCGGCGAACGTCGGCCGCTCACTCGGCGAGTGCGGCATCCCGTTCGTCGAGCCAGGCCCGCACTGTCTCGTTGTGCTGGCCGAGAGTGGGTGGTGCGAGGTGCTCGCCGCGCCCACCGCCGTCGTAACGCAACGGCGGGCCCGGCAGCTGGATGGGCCCGAGAGTCGAGTGCTCGACGCCAACAAGTAATCCTTGTGACAGCGTCTGGTCCCACTCGTACACCTCGTCCAGGGTGCGCACCTGACCGGCTGGCGTGCCGATCGCTGTCAGCTTGGCCATCAGCTCTACGCGGCTGTATCGGCCGAAAATCTCGTCGATCGCAGCCACCACCGCGTCCCGGTCGGCGACCCGGTCGGCGTTGCTGGCCCACATCGGCCGGTCCAAGTCGAAGGCCGCTGAGAACGCACGCCACAACGCCTGGCTGCCGACCGCGATCTGAACCATGCCGTCGGCGGCGTGGAACAGCCCGTACGGACAGATGGACGGGTGATGCCTGCCCGCAACAGAGGGCACCTGGCCGGCGACGGTGTAGCGGGTGCCCTGGAAGGCATGCACGCCGACGATGCTGGCCAGCAGCGAGGTGCGCACCACTAGGCCGCGTCCGGTGCGTTCCCGCTCATGCAGCGCCGAGACCACACCGAACGCGCCGTACATGCCAGCCAACAGGTCTGCGATCGGCACCCCGACCTTGGTGGGCTCGTCGGCGCTGGACCCGGTGAGTGACATCAGGCCACCTTCGCCCTGGGCGATCTGGTCATAGCCGGACCGGCCGCCTTCCGGGCCGTCGTGGCCGAAGCCCGTGATGGACAGCACCACCAGCCGCGGATTGAGTTCGGCCAATTGCGCCATGGAGAAACCCAGCCGATCGAGTACTCCGGTTCGGAAGTTCTCCACCAGCACATCGGCATGCCTTACCAGTCTGGTCAGGGTCTGGCGCCCGTCGTCGGCCTTCAGGTCGAGAGTGACCGATTCCTTGTTGCGGTTACAGGACAGGAAGTAGGTGGACTCACGGCTGCCCTCATCTGGCTGCATGAAGGGCGGCCCCCAGCCACGGGTGTCGTCGCCATGGTCGGGTGCCTCGACCTTGATCACCCGGGCGCCTTGGTCGCCGAGCATCATCGCCGCGTGCGGACCGGCCAGCGCGCGGGACAGGTCGACCACGACGATCCCGTCGAGCGGGCCGGTGCCAGACGATGCGGTGCTCATCGGGCCTCATGCATGGCACCGGATACCTCAGCGGTCGTGTCGGCCTCTTGCGCGGTGGCGTCGAGCCCGGAGGTGACCTCGAGCCCGGGGGTGGCATCGAGCCCGGGGGTGGCATCGAGCCTCAAGACGGCATCGAGCACTGTGACCGCACGGCCGCTGATGATCACCCGGTCCCCGATCAGATCGACGCCGACCGTACCGGTGCGTGCCGAGGCCTGAAATCCGGTGAGCACGGTACGACCCAACCGTTCTGCCCAGAACGGCGCGAGGACGGTGTGCGCGCTGCCGGTCACGGGGTCCTCGTCGACGCCCACGCTCGGAGCGAAGAATCTGGACACGAAGTCGTACCCGCTGTCCTGCGACGCCGCCGCCGTGACGATGACACCCCGCACGTCGAACCTGCCGATGATGGCTAGTTCTGGCGCGCAGGCTCGCACCGAAGCTTCGTCGGCAAGTTCCACGAACAGGTCGTTGGTGCCTCCGAGTCCCACCCAGACGGGCGTCGAGCCCAACGCGTGCGCAAGGTCGTCAGGCGGCTGGACCGCGGTCGGCGGGTTAGCCGGAAAATCCATCGCCAGCACGCCACCGCCCGAGTCACTGACGACCAGCACCCCGCTGCGGGTCCGGAACCGGATCGGACTCGGGATGCCATCAGCGAACAGGCAATGCGCCGCGGCCAGCGTGGCATGCCCGCACAGGTCGACCTCTGCTTTGGGGGTGAACCAGCGCAGGTCGTAGTCCGCGTCGGGCAGTTCGATGCCAACCACGAACGCCGTCTCCGACAGGTTGAACTCCGCTGCCAGCGACTGCATCCAGGGATCGTCCGGCATCTGATCGAGCAGCACGACCGCTGCCGGGTTGCCGGCGAACAGTTTTTCGCTGAAGGCATCGACCGTTCTGACTCGTAGCACTGTCATCTGTTTCGCTCGCATCGGTTGCACATCGTCGGGCATCGGATCATCACCACAGGCTAGCCAGTGCGCTCGTGGCGCCGGCGCCGCCGGAATGACGAGCCCTGAGCTGCGTTGAATCGGGCAGGCCGATCCAACTGACTCTGTTTCCTCCGCTGCGGCCGAGCCAGGCCTCTGGTCCCCGGTGGCTGATCGGATTCCCAGATCGCTCACCCATTACCTTAAGGTTTCGGATTCGACCAACGCATGCCTTGACGTAGGCTTAACCGCGTCCTTTCCGTCGGGAATCGGACAGAAGGGATCGGATGAACTTCGGGCTGCGCCTGCGCGCTGTGATGCCAACTCTGCTGGCGACTGGTGCTGCAGTCACTGTCAGCGTCGGTTTTGTTGGTATCGCCGGTGTTACCGGTATCGCCGGCGCGATCACGCCGGAGGGCCCTCGAACCCTGCAGACAGGCACATTCGTCGCGCAGCCGTCGACACCGGTGATGGATACCCGCTCCGGATCGGGCGGTGTGCCCAAGGCGCCACTTGCCGCCCTGCATACGGTGCGCTTCAAGGTGGGGGCTGTTGCAGGTTCGACCGTCGCCTTGCACGTGGTGGTCGCGTCCTCTTCTGCCTCGGGCTGGCTGGCCGCCTACCCCGACGGCGGCTCCTCATCGGTCTCAGTGGTCAATTACGTCCACGGTCAGCAACAGTCCAATCTGGCGTTGGTGCAGGTCGGGACGGGCGGCTATGTGGACGTGACGAATCATTCCAGCGGATGGGTCGAGCTGGCCGCAGACGTATCCGGCTATTACGTGGGTGGATCGCCGGCAGCGACTGCGCCCGGATCTTTCGTCTCGCAACGCTCGACTCAGGTGCTGGACACCAGGTCCGGTCTGGGCGGAGTGCCGAAGGCAGCGCTGGCGGCACAGCGTTCGCTGCGATTCAAGGTCGGCGCTCCTGCCGGCTCGACAGTCGCGCTGCACGTCGTAGTCGCCTCCTCGTCGAAGTCAGGCTGGCTGGCCGCCTACCCGGACGGCACCTCCTCGGCGGTGTCGGTTGTGAATTACTCGCACGGCCAGCAGCAATCCAACCTGGCGCTGGTGCTGGTGGGTTCGGGCGGCTACGTGGACCTGATGAATCACTCGACGGGCTGGGTGCAGGTGGCCGCGGACGTGTCCGGTTCCTACGTCGGCGGGGCACCGCTCACCGCCGGAACCTTTGTGCCGGTGTCATCCACCCTGGCCATGGACACCCGAACCGGCGCCGGCGGCGTGCCGAAAACTGCGCTGGGGGCCGGTCGTAGCGTCCGGTTCAAGGTCGCTGGACTTCGCGGCATCGCGGCCGGTTCAACTGTCGGACTGCACGTGGTGGTCGCGTCGTCGACGAAGTCCGGCTGGATCGCGGCGTATCCGAGTGGCGGGTCCTCGAATGTGTCGGTCGTGAACTACGTGGCCGGCCTGCAGCAATCCAACCTGACGCTGACCCGAGTGGGCCCAGACGGCTACATCTACCTCGCCAATCACTCGACCGGCTCCGTTCAACTGTCGGCAGACGTCTCGGGCTATCAACGCAGCGCCGACCTGGTGGTGCCGCTTACCTCGACCAGTCGTTACGTTCGCAATATCAGCGGAGCGACCAGCGACGCTTCGACGATGTACACCGAAGGATGTACCGACGCCCAAGGCGGTTCGGCCCTGGTGCTGCTCGACATCGGAGCGCAGTCGGTGACCGCGCCGCTCAGTCCGAGCAGTCCCGGGGTCACCCTGACAGGCGGGACCACCAGGCTGACCTACCCGCAACTGGTGACCGCGATCAACGGCTATCTCGACGGGTTCGCCGCGTGCCCCGGTAGCCAGGGCCCGGCGACGATCGTCATCAGCACGAACAACGACGGCGTATTCAGCGGTGCGAACGGCTACCCCGCCGAGCAGCGTGGCATCGATTGGGCGGCCCACGTGATCGCGCCGCTGCAAGGACACGCAGCCGTTGGCCTCACCGTGCTCGGCGGCAACGACATCGAGTCCGGCGACTTCGCCGGCGACGAGCTTCAGGCCGAGCAATGGGAGACGAACTATCTCGCCAACCCGACGGTCGGAACGCTGATCTACAACGGCTCTGCTGACGGCTGCCCGACCAACTACGGCGCCGTCAATCAGACCTGTGGTCAGGGTTGGACGCAGGCGCAGTACTACAAGCTGACCCACGGCCTGAGCCCGTCGCGGATCAAGGTCCTTCCGCAGGTCTACACGTCCGGGCAGGCCTTGCAATGGGCGAACATCGACGCCACGGGCGGGAATGGCCTCGTCTTCGCCGGCGCCCTGACCGAGTATGCGGCGTGCCCGACGGCGACATCGCCGGGTTGCGTGATCGCATCGCTGCAGCCGAGCGAGGGCTGGGCATCGCTGTTGTACGCGCTGGCCAACGGCGGTGCGGCCGCGCCCCCGAGCGTCGTGACCGATCTGCAGGTCGACAACTGACCCGCGTTTCTCCTGCGAGCGAGTACCGGGACGCCCGGCTCAGGGCCGTGGGCGATCGCCGGTCCAGTCACAGTCGGCTGCCGCAGGTCCGCCTGACAGCCGGGCGTAGCCGGGTCCGCGGTCGAAGAACGGCGCGTCAGGATCGCGGCCTTTCCGCAGCCGGGTCCGCAACGCGATGCTCGCCTCGTCATCGATCGCAGCCGACTCCCCCGCGCCCGTGACGACGACCCCGTAGTCGTCGTGAGCTGCGGTCATTGACACCTTGCCCCATCGAACGTCGCGCAACACCGCGTCGGTCGACCGGTCCAGCGGATCACCCCAACCCCCGCCACCCGTGGTTCGGATCCGGATCAACTCGCCGGCACGCACCGCTTCGCCGTCGGCCAGTGCATCGACCTCGCGTTCGCCGGGGCCGCCGGGATCGATCGTCACCGAGAACGAGGTACCTGCCTTACCGCCCCGGACTCCCCAACAGGCCAGGATCGAACGATCGGCGATCGACATGAAATGGGCGTCGGCCAGCATCCGCAACTGCTTCTCATAACCCAGTCCGCCACGGAACTGCCCGGCACCACCGGAGTCGAGGGCAAGTCCTAATCGCTCGACTCGGAAGGGGAATCGCGATTCGGTGAACTCGGTCGGCAGGTTGCGTGAATCCGGCACGACATGGATGGTGTCCTCGCCGTCGGCGTAGTAGCGGCCGCCCGATCCGCCACCCAGCACCTCGCGCATCAGATACGGCTCGCCGTCGAAGCCGGTGCCGTACACACCGGTGTAGCGGATCGTTTCCTGGTCGGCCGGCATCCGGCCGTCGACGGCCTTCGCGAGCACCCCTGCCAACACGCCCAGCAGTCGCAGGATCACGAACGTGCGGGCATTCGTCGGCGCCGGAAACACCGGTGTCAACAGGGTCCCCGGCGGCGGGAATCGCATCTCGATCAACGGCACCACACCCTCGTTCACATCGAGCTCCGCCATCCGCTCCGGGGTGTCGGCCAGATTGCGCAGGATCGGCGCCAGCCACTTCTTCAGGAAGTTGCCATCGGCATAGTCACCGCAATGGTTGATGGGACCCTTCGCCTGCGGCGCGGTGCCGTCGAAATCGAGGATCAGCCTTTCGCCATCGGGGTCATCTGAGGCGGTCCGCGTGAGTGTGATGCGCTGGGTGTGCAGCTTCGGCTCGTCCACGCCGTCGTGTTCGGCGTAGTCCTCCCAGGTCCAGGTACCGACCGGGATCCGGGACAGAATCTCGCGGCGGTACGTCTCGGTGGTGCGGTCCACGATCTGGTCGAAGCAGGCCTCGACGATGT
This sequence comes from Jatrophihabitans sp., assembly GCA_036488285.1. GTDB lineage: Bacteria > Actinomycetota > Actinomycetes > Mycobacteriales > Jatrophihabitantaceae > Jatrophihabitans_A. The sequence goes on from DASXHV010000218.1 coordinate 18,259, forward strand.
CGCGGCCGTAGCGCTCGAACAGCTCCGACAGTCGCCGGGAACCCATCAGACACGCGGCGCATTCGGCGTCCAGGTCGGCCGCGAGCGAGTCCGGCATCCGCGAGTTGCGGGTCATGATCGTCAGCGCCGCGCGGTTCGGGACTCCGGCGTCCCAGAGCTTGATGGGCGGCACCATCAAGCCCTCCTCGAAGACGCTGCGGGCGTGACTGGGCATCGATCCCGGCACCGCGCCGCCGATGTCGTCGTGATGCCCGAACGCTTGCACGAACCCGACCACCTCAGGCCCGTTGCCGCCGGTGTGGAACACCGGAACTGTCACACACAGATCCGGCAGGTGACCGATGCCGCCCTCGGACCGGTAGACGTCGTTGTGGAAGAAGACGTCACCGGGCCTCATGTCGGCCAACGGAAAGTCCCTGGCGATCGGATGTACCAACGCCGAATACGAGCGACCGGTCAGCTTGCGCAGCAGCCGGTCGTGGATTCCGGCCCGGAAGTCGTGCGCGTCGCGGATCATCGGCGAGCGTGAGGTGCGGGCGATCGCGGTCTCGACCTCCAGCTCCACCGCGGTGAGACTGCCCTGCACGATCTCCAGCACGATCGGGTCCACCGACTCGCCGCGATCGGCAGTCAGGGCGTCCGTCCGTCGGCTTGTCATCGCCGCACCTCCTGCCTGGTGATGATGAGATTGCCGAAGTCGTCCACCCTGGCGTCGAAGCCGGGATGCAGCGGGACGGTGGAGCCGAACTCTTCGATGACGGCCGGTCCGGCAAGAGCATCACCGGGAGCGAGATCGTCTCGCCAGTACAAGGGTGTTTCGACGTACTCGTCGTCGAAGCAGACTTGACGACTGCCGGTTCGGGCACGCTCGACGTCACCTCCGCGAGCGGGTAGCGCTCGCAATTCCGGCCGCTGGATGGGTCCGATCGCTGACACCCGAAGATTCACCCACTCCACCTGCTGGCTGTCATCGTCGCGGAAGTCATATCCGTACAGCGTCCGGTGCGCGGCATGGAAGGCTGCGGCCACCTCATCCAGCCGCTCAGGGGTGAGTTCGCCATCGGCGACCGGTACCCGGACTTCGAAAGCCTGCCCGAAGTAGCGCAGGTCTGCGGTCCGGACGAATCGGTGCTCGGTGTCGGCGAAACCTTCCTTGCGCAACGCCTGTGCGCCGGTACGGGTGAGTTCGGCGAAGGTGTCGGTGAGCGACTCGATGTCCAGGTCGGACTGCTTGTGCACCGCGGTCTGCACGTAGTCGTTCTTGACGTCGACGGTCAGCAGCCCGAAGGCCGACACGTTGCCGGGATTCGGGGGCACCAGGACGCCCCGCAACCCGATGATGTCGATCAGCCTGCAGAGCAGCAGCGAACCGGATCCGCCGAACGTGGTGAGCGTGAAGTCGCGGACATCGAGACCGCGCTTGACAGTGATCTGCCGCAGCGCGTTGGCCTGGTTCCAGGCCGAGATCTCGAGCACCCCTGTCGCACAACGCGTCAGGGACAGATTCAGCTTGCCGGCAAGGGATTCCAGACCTGCCCGGGCAGCGGCGACGTCCAGCGCGATCTCGCCGCCGAGCAGGTGCGGCGGGATCCTTCCGAGCACCACGTGCGCGTCGGTGACCGTGACGTCCAAGCCGCCGCGGCCGTAACACAGTGGTCCCGGATCGGCACCGGCTGACTTCGGTCCGACCTTCAATGTGCCTTCCGGCGATATCCACGCGATGGAGCCACCGCCGGCACCGACGGTCACCACGTCGATCATCGGGATCTTCGACGGGTACGTCCCGACGGTGCCCTCGGTGGTCAGGGAGGGTTCGCCGTCCAACACCACCGAAACATCGGTGGAAGTGCCCCCGCCGTCGCAGGTGAGGATCCGCGAGAAACCGGCGTGGCCGGCCAGCAGCGCCGCGCCGAGCGCACCGGCTGCAGGCCCGGACAGCACGGTCGTGATGGGCTGGCCAACGACCTCGTCGGCTGACAACACTCCACCGTTGGACTTCATCACGTAGAACGGCAGCCGGTCCGCGCCCGCCGAGCTGAACTCGTCCAGACGCTTCCGGATGGAGGCCAGATACTGCGACATCTTCGGCTTGACCGCGGCGTCGACGAGGGTCGTCATGGACCGTTCGTACTCGCGGTACTCGCGCAGCACTTCAGAGGAGATGGACACCACCGCGTCCGGGTGCACCTCGGCGAGGATGTCGCGCATCCGCTGTTCATGTTCGGGGTTTGCGTAGGAGTGCAGGAAGCAGACTCCGATCGTGCTGATGCCGCGGTCACGGAACCAGGCGGCGACCTCGGCCGCCTGCTCCGCGTCGAAGGGCCGGACCTCCCCGCCGGTGTGATCGAGCCGCCCGCGCACTGTCTTGACCAGGTCCGCCGCGACGATCCGGTCCGGCTTCACCCAGAAGTAGCTGTTGCCATACCCGTCGGGCACCGATTGCCGGGCGATCTCCAGCACGAACTCGTACCCGTCAGTGGTGATGAACCCGAGCTCGCCGACCTTTCCTTCGAGCAGTTGGTTGGTAGCCACGGTAGTGCCGTGACTGACCGCCGTAACCGCGTCGGCGTCAAGCGCCAGGATCCGCAGCGCCTTGTCGATACCGGCCATGAACCCCTCGGCGGGATCAGCGGGCGTCGAGGGTGTTTTGGTGGTGACCAGCTCGCCGGACTCGGAATCGAAGACCACGACGTCGGTGAAAGTCCCGCCGGTGTCGATGCCGATCCGGACCCGTCGCGCTGCTGCCATGAGATGAGTCAACTGGCGTAACCCCACACTCTCGTCGGCGAGATGTGCCGAAAGAATCCCGCCGGGATCGTGCCGGGCGCGAGCGGATCAGCGGGCCGACTTCCGGCCGCGGGAACCGACCAGGACGCCGACCAACGCAATGGCTGCGCCGACGATCGCACCGAGCAAGAATCCGTTGTCGCCGAGCCGGGTTGCGCTGCCTTGCTTGGCAGGCGCCAGATAGACGCCCGGGCCCGGCTGGGCACCGGCCTCATCGGTGGCGGTGGCGGCTCGTTGACCCGGGGCCGCGGCGTCGTCCGTCAGTACCTCTTTACCCGTCAACACCGCGTCGACGTTGGCGAAGAACTCTGCTGCCATCTTCTTTGCCACGCCGGTGAGCATTCGCTGCCCGACGCCACCGACAACACCGCCCACGGTCGCGTCCGCGTCGTAACTCACAGTGGTGACGCCATCGTCCTCGGCGAGGGCCACCGAGACGACCGTACTGACGGTCCCCGGGCCACCTGCGCCGGAGGCCTTCATCACGAAGGCGCTCGGTTCCTGTTGATCGGCGATAGCGACGTTGCCGGCGTAAGTGCCCTTGATCGACGCGACGCCGGCCGTGACGGTCATTTCATAGGCGTCCGGTCCGGTTTCCTCGAGTCGTTCACAACCCGGGATCGTCCGCACCAATACGGCCGGGTCGTTCAACGCAGCCCATACCTTGTCGATCGGCGCGTGCACCTGCGCCTTGCCTGCCACCTTCACGGCGTCTGTCCCTTCACTGGGTGATCCGGGTCGCTTGATCGGCGTCGCCGGTCGCTTGATCGGCGTCGCCGGTCGCATGCTGCCGGCGCAGCTCGAACAGCTCGCTCGGCGAGATGGGCATCGACGTGATCTGGAATCCCTCAGCGTCCGAGATAGCCGAGGCGAACAGCGCCGCACTCGGGATCACGCCGGCCTCCCCCGCGCCCTTGATCCCGAGCGGGTTCAACGGCGACAACGTCTCGAGGTGGTCGATCTCGATCTCCTTGGGTACCTCACTTACATAAGGCATCAGGAAATCCATGAACGAGGCATTCTGCAGCTGTCCGGACTCGTCATATGCCATCCGCTCGTACAGAGCCCCGCCGACACCCTGCGCGACGCCGCCGTGAATCTGGCCCTCGACGATCATCGGATTGATGAGCCTGCCGCAGTCGTGCACCACGCAGTATCTGAGGATGGTGATTTCGACAGTATCCGGATCGGTTTCCACCATCACCGCATGCATTCCGTTCGCGAAGGTCGAACGCAGCGGCGAGTAATAGTCCCTGCCTTCCAGGCCCGGCTCGTCGTCCGCTGCGACCGGCGCCTTGTCCGGGTCACCGACCGCGAATTGGGTGGCAGCCTTGGACGCCTCGTCGAAGGCGTAGCGCAGCGGGTTGGACAGCACCGCGACCGTCCCGAGGCCGATCTCGGCACCGGGACTGCCCTTGACCCGGACGATGCCGTTGACGATCTCGAGGTCATCGACATCGGCCTCCAGCGCGTCAGCGGCAACCCTGAGAGCCTTCTTCCGCACCGCGCGGCTGGCCAGTGCGATCGCCGAACCGCTCATCACCGCGGCCCGAGAAGCGAATGTGCCTACCGCATAAGGGAAACGTCGAGTGTCGCCAGTGACCACCTCGACGTCATCCATCGACACCCCGAGTTCGTCGGCGACGATCTGGGCGAATGCGGTTTGATGACCCTGGCCTTGCGAGGTCAGACCGGTCGACACCTTCACCTTGCCGGACGTCTCGATCTGCACGTGGCCACCTTCGTACGGCCCGACACCGGTTCCCTCCACGTAGCAGGCCAATCCGAGCCCGACCTTGCGTCCCTCCGCGGTCGCCCGGGCCTTGAACTCGGCCCAGTCGTCCCAGCCGACCAGTCGCTTGATCTTGTCCAGGGTGGCCGGGAAGTCGCCCGAGTCGTACACGAGAGGCCGGCCGTCCTGGAAGATCAACTGGTGGTCGTAGGGCATCTCCTCCGGTTGGATGAAGTTGTTCGCGCGCACTTGGGCCCGGTCCAGACCAAGTTCGCGTGCGATCGCATCGAGGGTCCGTTCCATTGCGTACACGCCTTGCGGTCGGCCAGCGCCCCGATAAGGCGTGACGATGACCGTGTTGGTGTACAGCGAATCGAATTCGACCCGGTAGGCGCCAGGTTTGTACGGCCCGAGCAACTGGGTCGAGGTGATGATGGGAACGATCAATCCGTACGGCACGTATGCGCCATTGTCGTGCCAGAACCGTACGGACAGCCCGAGGATGCGCCCGGCGTCGTCGAAACCGACCTCGACGTGCTGCAGTTGGCCGCGTTCGTGGGCGGAGGAGATGAAGTGCTCGCGCCGGTCCTCGGTGAACTTCACCGGACGGCCCAGCGCCCGTGCCGCCATCGGCACCAGTACTTCCTCGGGCCAAGGATGCACGATTTTCACGCCGAATCCGCCGCCGACATCGGGCGTGATCACCTCGACGCTGCCGAGGTCCAGGCCCAGTTTCGCCGCGACTGCCGCACGCACCCCGGTCGAGGTCTGCGTGGAGGTCCACAGTCGCAGTCGCGCGGCGTCGGTGTCCCAGCGCGCGAGTACGCCTCTGCCCTCCAGCGGCGTGCAGGCGGACCGCTCGACAGCCAAGTCCAGTTCTAGTCGGTGCGGGGAGGCGTCGATCGCGGCCCGGGCGTCGCCCACCTCCTGCACGAAGTTGGCCGCGACGTTGCCGGGCACGTCCTCGTGCACGAGATTCGCGGCCTGCCGCGCGGCGGCCACCCCCACCACGGCCGGCAGCGGCTCGTAGCTGACCACGATCCGCTCGAGAGCGTCCTCTGCTCGGTATCGGTCCTGGGCGACGACCATGGCGATCGCTTCGCCGACGTAGTTCACTTCTTCCTTGGCCAGCGCGTACTGGGTGCGACCGTGGGTCAGCGATGGATGCGGGATCAGCAGCGGCAACGGATCGGACAACGGACCGGTCAGATCCTCATAGGTGTAGATGGCCAGCAGCCCGTCGACGTCGAGCGCACCGGAAACGTCGATGTCGATGATCCGGGCATGAGCGTGCGGTGAACGCAGCACGGCAACCTCGACCGCGTCGCTGCCGAGATCGTCGAGGTAGCGGCCCTGGCCGGTGATCAGCCGCTGGTCCTCGACGCGCTTGATCGGCTCGCCCATCATCTGGGTGGTCATGTCGCGTCCCGAGTGAGTTCGGCGGCGCGCAACACTGACGCGACGATGTTCTGATAACCGGTGCACCGGCAGAGGTTGCCGCCGATCATCTCCCTGGCCTCGTCCGCCGTCGGGGCCGGATTGTCGGCCAGTCCCGCGGTAATCGTGGTCAGAAAGCCGGGCGTACAGAAGCCGCATTGCAGGCCATGGCAGTCACGAAAGCCTTGCTGCACCGGGGAAAGCTCGCCACCTGGGCCGGCCAGTCCTTCTACCGTGGTGATCTGCTGTCCGTCGACACTCACCGCGAGCAGCAGGCAGGATCTCATCGGCTGGCCATCCACCAAGACCGTGCACGCGCCGCACACGCCGTGCTCGCAACCAACGTGGGTTCCGGTCAGTCCGAGGTCGTGACGCAGACAGTCCGACAGCAGCCGGCGGCCCGGTACGGTGGCCTTCAGTGGCACACCGTTGACGATCAGAGTCACGTCATGAAGCTGTTCTGTCATGGCTGGCTGCTTCCGGCGTGCGGTTCCGCGGCGAGCGCGGCGTCAGAGGCAGCAGCGGCGGCTTCGCGAACAGCGCGGTCGGTGAGCACGCCGACCAGGTGTCGCCGGTAGTCGGCGCTGGCATGGATATCGGGTTCCGGTTCAGCAGCCTCGCGGGCAATCACGCCAGCGTCCGACAGGTCGGAGTCGAGGGATTTTCCCCTTATCGCGTCAGTCAGATCGAGGACCAACGGAGTGGCGGACACCGAAAGCAACCCGACGCGGGCCGAAGAGATCCGCAGGTCGTCATCCACTGTGATCAGCGCGCCGACCCCGACCACCGCATAGTCACCGTGCCTGCGCGACACCTCGACGAATGCCACCCCGGACTGCGCCGGCAACGCCGGGAAGAACGCCGCTACTGCGATCTCGCCCGCGACCAGCGCCGACTCCAGCGGTCCCTGGAAGAACTCAGCCGCCTCGATCTGGCGATGTCCCGCGCTGGACTCGACGAACACCGTGCCGCCGAGTAGGCACAGCACTGTGGGCATCTCCGCCGCCGGGTCGGCGTGCACGATGCTGCCTACCGTCGTACCGCGATTACGAATCGTCGGATGCGCTACCAACCGCAACGCCTTCGACAACATCGGCTGTACCACCCGGGCGCCCGGATCTCGTTCGACTGACGAATGCCGCGCCAACGCGCCGATTCTGACCCCGTCGGAATTGCTGCGCACGTAGTCCAGCTCCGCGACCCGATTGATGTCGACCAGATGCGCGGGCGCGGCCAACCGCATCGACAACAAGGGCAGCAAGCTTTGACCACCGGCCAAGACCTTGCCGTCCGAGCCGAGGTTGCCGAGCAGGTCGACGACCTCGGGCAATGTCTCGGGCCTGCTGTAGTCGAACGCAGCTGGTTTCACTCGGTAGGGCCGCCCTCTCCTACATCGTCTCGGTAAGGCGAAAGCTCGCCTTCGGGAGTCTCGACGTTGCCGGTGGAGATCATGGCTCCGCCTTCGTACCCGCGATCCGGGCCCTGCGCCTCGACCCGCAGGTCCCGCGGGGCCAGCCAGTGCACCCCGTGGTACCCGATTAGCACGATAAGCGTTCCGGCCGCGATTCCGGTGATGGAGAAGCTGTCAGAAAACTTGATCGCCAGGTTGCCGATGCCGGCGATGATGCCCGCGGCCAACGGGACGAGGTTGATCGGGTTGGCAAAATCGACTCGATTCTCGATCCAGATCTTGGCGCCGAGCAAGCCGATCATGCCGTACAGGACCAGGGTGATGCCGCCGAGCACGCCACCCGGCGTTGCAGCCACCACAGCTCCGAACTTCGGACAGAATCCGAACAGGATCGCCACAACGGCGGCAATGTAATAGGCCAGGGTGGAGTAGATGCGGGTGGCGGCCATGACGCCGATGTTTTCGGCGTACGTCGTTGTCGGCGAACCTCCGACGAATGACGCCACCGCTGTTCCAACGCCGTCACCGATGAATGCCCGACCGAGGTAGGGATCCAGATCCTCGCCGGTCATCTCCGACACCGCCTTCACGTGCCCGGCGTTCTCGGCGATCAATGCGATCACCGACGGGATCACCAGCAGGATGAAGGTGATCTTGAACGCCGGCAGGTGCGGGCCGGTGAGCGGGCCGAACGTGGGGCTCATGATGGTCTTGGGCACGCCGATCCAATGGGCGCTTCGTACGCCGCTCCAGTCGATGCGGTGCACGTCCACGCACTTGCCGGCGGTGCACTCGTGCAGCAGCTTGATCCGGTCGGCAATCCAGGAGATGCCATAACCGAAGACCAACGCCAGGAAGATCGCGATCCGGCTCACGAAGCCCCGCAGCAGCACCGACACAGCGATGACGAACGCCGTGGTCAGCAGCCCGATCCACTCCTCGGACGGGAAGTACGTAGTGGTGGCGACGGAGGCCAGATTGAAGCCGATCAGCATCACTACAGCGCCGGTCACCGCCGGTGGCAGGATCGCCCGGACGTAGTGACTGCCGCCGTAATGCACGATCACGCCGATGACGACCAGAATCAGCCCCGCGATGAGGATCGCGCCGGTCACGTGTGCCGAGTCGCCACCCTGCTTGCGGATCGCGGCGACCGCGGCTACGAAGGACGCGGACGTGCCGAGGTAGGACGGCACCTTTCCCTTGACGATCAGCAAGAAGATGATCGTGGCAATCCCTGACATCATCACGGCGAGGTTCGGATTGAGCCCCATGATGGCCGGGAAGACGAAGGTGGCGCCGAACATTGCGACCACGTGCTGAGCGCCCAGACCCGACATGCGCAGCCAGGAGAGGCGTTCGCCTGGCCGCACGACCTGCCCTGGCGGCGGGGTTTTACCGCCGTACGCCAGTTTCCAGCCAAAAGCCGACATGGTGGCCTCCTCGCCTTTCGACCCCGGCAACGCACCGGAGTTCTCTCCGATTGACGGATGTGCGGCAGACGAGCCCGCGTGGCGGCACGCTATTGACGTCGCGAGCACTGCTACACGGTGAGTGTTGACGAAAGATGCTCGCCGGATCTGTGACACGCCGGAGGTTGCTGTGAATGGGTGTGAGACCCGGACGCCTTCCTGGCACGGCCCTGCCCGCGGGCAGGCCCTAAATTCCGCGCATCTGTACGACCTGCAGCGCCAACGAGACATCGAGGCGCAGATGCGGGTCGGTCGTGAACGGACCGACGATGCGTTCCAACTTTCCGATCCGGTATCGCAGCGTGTTGTAGTGAAAGTGCAGCGCCCTGGCGGTTTCGGCAACGTTGAGGTTGGTATCGAGCAGCGTCTGCAAGGTCAGTCGCAGGTCGGCCGCGTCCAGGGTGTCGCCAGCAAGTTCAGCCAGCACCTCAGTCGCAAAGGAGGTGAGTTCGGCGGTGTCGGGGACCAGAGACAGCAGCCGGTGCACACCGAGCGAATCGAAATGCGACACGCTGCCGTGCCCATGCACCCTTCTACCGACCGACACCGACTTGCGCGCCTGCCCGTAGGCGATCGCGACATCCTTGGGCGTAGAGATCACCCGTGACACCCCTGCACAGAAAGACTGCCTGCCGCCGCCGCGGTCTCCGCTGACCGCCGCCACGATCTCATGCACCACGCTCAAGGCACCTGCCCCGGCCGGATTGATCGGGACCAGCGCGACAACCTCCTGGCTGAAGCCGACGACCGGCGCGGCCTTGTCCCGGGCCCGCATCACCTGCTGCCACGCCGAGGAGAACCGCTCGTGCTGGGATCGATGCACCACGCTCGTCGACGGCGGCGCGGCCCGATCGGGGCTGGGTGGTGCAACCGGGTCGAGCTCGGCCACCACCACAACGAGCGGCCGATCGATATTCCAGCCCAGGGACCTGCAATGCTCGACCACCATGTCGTCGACTTGCACCAGCCCGGTCAACACATCACGCAGGTAGTCGCCACGGAACTTGCCCTCGACGGCGGCAACCGCGAGCTCTTTGTTGATGGTCAGCGCGGCGACGATAGCGACGCGTTCCAGGGCCTGGACCACGCCGGGCGCGAAGTCCGCCCCGGCCCGGTAAGCGAGGATACGGCCGTGATCGACACCGCCGGCGACGATCGACGTCATCGTCGCCCAGCCTGCACCCGCCGCACCGGGCACGCTCTGCCGGCCATTGCGCAGCCGCTCGACCATCACCCGTCCGGACGTGTCGAAGAGGTCCGCTCCGGCCAGCCCGGCACGATGTTCCTCCGCACCGCCATCGGCCAACACCCGGCCGTCCGGGGTTGCGATGAGCACCAGACATTCCAACAGTCGAGACACCTCGTCGGTGATCTGCGGCAGGCCACCACCGGCCAGCACGATAGCCGAGATCGCGCGATGCAGCGCATCGGCCCGTTCCAGCGTGCGGGTCTGCTTGTCGAGCAGTTCGGTGAACACCTCGGACAGCACGTCGTCAAAGGCCAGACCGTCGGGCAATCGCAGCAGCGGGAACCCGAGCGAGTCGGCACGATCCAGCACTGCGGGCGGGATCGCGTCGAGATAGCGGCCGAGCTTGATGCCAAGCGCAGCCAAGCCGCGTGCGTCGAGGTCCGTCACGAGATCCAGCAGCAGGCTCGAGTGGTCGCCGCCGCCAGCCGCGTTCGGCGCGGTCAACGGGTAAGCCGTGGTGAGTAGCAACTCGTGCGGCTTGACCCACGGCAGGATGTCCGGAACCTCCATGACGTTCACACCGCGGATGATCCGGTCCAGACCCGCCTCGCCGGCCAGCACCGTTGCACCGCTCAGGATCGAGGTCTTGAGCAGGTCACGTACCGGCAATCCTTCGTGCGGAGCATCTGGCAGATCCCGCACCTTCTGAGTGCCATCGTTGGCAACTGTGACCATCGGCAGACCGTATCCGACGTCGTTACCTTCCAGCCAGGGGCGACGAGGACGGGCGAGAGAAGAGGGCGCATTGACAGTTCGACAGCTGGCCGAAACCGCGACTTCTCACGCGCTACCGGCGCATTCCGCCTCAGGCCCGGTCATCGAGACCGCGGCCGGGTCTGCCCCGGACTTCATAGCAACTCTGATCAGCGACAACCCCGGACCAGCCGTTGTGCTCGGGCTGTTTCCAACGGCTGCCTACCTGCAGTTGTCCGGGGGAGAGGTCATCGCGCTGCTCACCCGGGATGCTGTCGCGCTGCCGATCGGGATCGTGCTCGCGATCGACAGCAGCCGCCGACCGCTCACCCGCTTCGATGGGCCGGCCCGGGTACGGGACGGATTCGTCGAACTCGGTGGACTCACCGTGCGCGTCCATCCAGGCCGTCGCGTCTGGTCTGGCACTGCAGGCACTGATGGCACTGTTGGCACGCCGGTGCCCGAACGCGTCGCGGTTGCCAGTCGCCGAGTGGCAGCGCTGTTCGACCGCTGCGGTATCGGCCCGATGCCTGCGATGCCGGCACGGGCTGTCGATCACCGCGAGTGGATTGCCGGGTTGCTCGGCCGCGGCAACGGTCTGACTCCATCCGGCGACGACCTGCTGTGCGGGCTGCTTGCCGGAGGTGTGCTTTTCGGGCGGGACGTGTCCGGCCTACGCGAGACGGTGCTAAGCGAGTTGATCGGCAGGCCGCGCGCAACCACCAGCCTTTCCGCGGCGCTGCTGCGAGCCGCGGCCGACGGGGCGGTCATTGCACCGCTGCGCGGGTTGGGCCGGGCCCTGTGTGACAGAGGGCGTGCCGACTCCCACTCCGACATTGAGCGTGATCGTGAGCAGGACGCAGCGATGGATGACCAGCTTGATTCGGTGCTGGCCATTGGACACAGCTCAGGCGTGGCACTGGCCGCAGGCCTGCTGCTCAGCTGCGAACTCCCCGGCCCTATCCGAAGGGGGCACCCAACGAGCGAGGTGAATCGGTGAGCGTCCAACGCGTCGAAGTTCGGCAAGGCCGCTACGCCGACTCTGTCAGCCTGATGTTGATCAGCCGCGAACTGTCCGGCACTGCCGGCATCGAGGCGGCCCAGGTGGCGATGGCTACCGAACTGAACGTCGAGGTGCTAACCGGCATGGGGTTCACGATGCCGCCGGACTACTCCGCGAACGACCTGCTCATCGCGGTGCGTGGCGCCCAGGAGGCGGCTCTGGCCGCGGCGGTGACCGCGGCCGAGCAGTTGCTGAGCAAGCCGGCCACCGGCGGCTCGAGTTCGAGCGAACAACGGCCGCCCCGCACGATCGGCGTCGCCGCTCGGACCGGCACCGGTTTGGCGGTCATCTCGGTACCCGGAAAGCACGCGTTCACCGAGGCGATGGACGCGCTCGAGTCCGACTGCGACGTGATGATCTTCTCCGACAATGTCAGCCTCGCTCAGGAAATCGCGCTCAAGGACGCTGCGGCAGCCACCGGCCGCTTGGTGATGGGACCGGACTGTGGCACCGCCGTGGTCGGCGGAATCGGGCTCGGGTTTTCCCACAGTCTCGATGTCGGCCCCGTCGGTCTGGTGACCGCATCCGGCACGGGCGCGCAGCAGGTGCTCTGCCTGCTGGATGCTGCCGGCATCGGGGTGAGCGCGGCCTTGGGAGTCGGAGGTCGCGACCTGTCCACCGCGGTCGCGGGTCGATCGACACTGGCTGCCATGACGATCCTCGACGGCGATCCCGGCACCGAACTGATCCTGGTGGTGTCCAAGCCGCCCGCAGACGCGATCGCCGAACAGGTCCGTGAACACGCCCGTGCGCTGCGGACGCCGGTACGGTTTGCCCTGCTCGGGCAAGGCGAAACTGATCTGACTGCGGCGACGGAACGTGCGCTGGATGCATTGGGTGTCACAGCTCCCAGCTGGCCGTCCTGGATATCGGATCGACCACCGAGGCCGGGCCTGTTCCGTGGGCTCTTCTGCGGCGGGACGCTCTGCGACGAAGCGATGCTGATCGCAACCGGCGTGCTCGGCGAGATCCGGTCCAACATCCCGCTGCGTCCGGATTGGACGATGGACGTCTCACCACACGACCCCGCCAGGTCACACGCCGGCGGACACTGGATGATCGACTTCGGCGACGACGCCCTGACCCAGGGCCGCGCGCATCCGATGATCGACCCGTCGCTTCGCACCGAGCATCTGAAAGCCGCGCTGGAGGATGCCAGCACGGGCGTGGTGCTGCTGGACGTAGTACTCGGTCATGGTGCCCACCCAGACCCGGCTGCTGAACTGTTGCCTTTGATCGCCAGAACCGAAATCCCTTTCGTCATAAGCCTGATCGGGGCCCGACAGGATCCGCAGGATCTGCACGGCACCGCTGAGCGGCTGCATGCCGCTGGAGCGTCGGTGTTCACGTCGAACGCCGCTGCGACAAGACATGCACTCGGTGTCCTCGGACAAGCAGGGCAGCAGCGATGAGCAGCGACCTGATCGGTGCATCGCCGTCGATCCTGAGTGCGGGTGTCGACCTGTTCGCCGACGCGGCGCAGTCCCAGGGTGCTGACGTGCGACGAGTCGACTGGCAGCCGCCCATGGCGGGCACCGAGGCCGACCTGGCTCGGGTCATGTCGGACCGACGGCGCCCGGCAGCCAATGCCGAAGCATTGCGCCGGATCACCAGCACCGAGGCGCACCTGGTGGACGTGTTGCCTGCCAGCACGACTGTGGGACTGTCCGACAGCGATTTCCTGCATGCCGGGCCACCCATCGGCTGGGATCGGGCCTCGGGACCGTTGCGCGGTGCGCTGCTCGGCGCCGCCGTGCTCGAGGGTGTTGCGGACAGCCCCGAAGCGGCCGAGGCGCTGTTCGAATCCGGTGCGGGATACACCCTTGATCCGTGTCACCACCACTCCGCGGTCGGGCCGATGGCCGGGGTGATCTCGTCATCGATGTGGCTTTTCGTGGTGGAAGATCCGGCCACCGGTCGGCGCACCTACTGCTCGCTCAACGAGGGGCTTGGCAAGGTGTTGCGGTATGGCGCCTACTCCGCCGATGTACTCGCTCGATTGCGCTGGATGTCGGCGGTTCTGGGGCCGCTGCTGCAGCACGCGGTACGCGCGCACGGCCCCATTGACCTCAAGGCCATCCTGGCTCAGATGCTGCAGATGGGCGACGAGGCGCACAACCGGAACCGGGCCGGAACCCTGATGTTTCTGCGTGATCTGCTGCCTGATCTGATCACCGCACCGGCATCGTCGTCAGACATCGCCGAAGCGGTGCGCTTCGTTTCCGGCAACGACCATTTCTTCCTCAACCTCGCAATGCCGGCCTGCAAACTCACGCTTGACTCGGCGCGCGGCATCGACGGTTCGACGGTCGTGGTGGCCATGGCGCGCAACGGCACCGACTTCGGCATCCAGGTGGCCGGAACCGGCAACGACTGGTTCACCGGGCCCGCGCAACTTGCTGACGGGCTGTTCCTCGGTGATTACGGCCCGGACGACGCCAACCCCGACATCGGTGACTCGGCGATCACCGAGACCGCCGGCCTCGGTGGATTCGCGATGGCAGCCGCCCCCGCGATCGTCCGGTTGGTGGGCGGAAACGTCGGCACCGCGCTGGATGCCTCGCGCCGGATGTATGAGATCACGCTCGGCGAGCATCCGATGTACTCGATCCCGGTGTTGGACTTCCGCGGCACGCCGGCCGGCATCGACGTCACCAAGGTGGTCCGCACGTCGATCCTGCCGCAGATCAACACCGGCATGGCCGGCAAGGTCGCTGGGGTCGGGCAGGTGGGCGCCGGGCTGGTCACGCCGCCGGCCGAGATCTTCCCCGAAGCCCTGGCCGCACTGGCCGCCCGAGTCCCCTAACCACCCGAGTCCCCTAACCACCCGAGTCCCCTAACCACCTTGATCATGAGTGCTTCTACCCCTCTCCAGTCGGGTAAAAGTACTGATGATCAACGAGTGTTGGAGGAGATCAGACAGTCGACCGTGATCCACCGTGATCCGCCCGGGTCGCCTAACCACCTTGATCATGAGTGCTTCTGCCCCACTCCAGTCGGGTAAAAGTACTGATGATCAAGGAAAGTTGAGGGATCAAGGAAAGTTGAGGGATCAAGGAAAGTTGAGGGATCAAGGAGTGTCGAGGGGATCAACGAGTGTTGGAGGGGATCAGACAGTCGACCGTGATCCACCGTGATCCGCCCGGGTCGCCTCACCACCTTGATCATGAGTGCTTCTACCCCACTCCAGTCGGGTAAAAGTACTGATGATCAAGGAAAGTTGAGGGATCAAGGAAAGTTGAGGGATCAAGGAAAGTTGAGGGATCAAGGA